>NZ_JBFPKO010000025.1:0-124059 GCF_040948765.1 Paraburkholderia sp. BR10923
ACTGGACGCTCAAGCAGCTCGCGGCCGGCGCCGGCTGCGACGCATTCGCCTGTGGCGAGGCGCTGCAGAAGCTGCCGGTGCCGCTCGTGCTCGGCTGGCTGCAGCGCTGGATGTACGATCTGCTCGCGCAGCGCACCGCTGGCGCGCCGCGCTATTTCCCGCAGGCGTCTGCCGCGCTCGCGCGCTGCGCCGCGCAGGCCGACGCCAATGCATTCGCACGCTTTCTGCGCACCGTTACGCGCCAGCGCGCGGTCGAAAACCATCCGCTCAACCCGCGGCTCGTGTTCGAGGAACTGTTCATCGGCTATCGCGCGCTGTTTGCGTGAGCCCGCAGCCAGACAGCCTTCCGTCTTATTCCATTCAAGCCAAGCCACCATGAGCCTTTCCTACCGCGACGCCACGCTCGACGATCTGCCCGCGATCGTCGCCATCTACAATTCGACGATTCCGTCGCGTCAGGTCACTGCGGACCTCGAGCCGGTCAGCATCGAGAGCCGGCATGCATGGTTTCATGCGCACGGCCCGCAGAAGCGGCCGCTGTGGGTGGTCGAAGATCCGCAGCAGGCGGCCCGCGTGATCGCGTGGCTGAGCTTTTCCGATTTTTATGGGCGTCCGGCCTACCAGCGCACCGCCGAAGTCAGCATCTATCTCGACGAAAGCGCGCGCGGCAAGGGTCTCGGCAAGCAGTTGCTGGCGGCGTCGCTCGAAGCGGCACCCGGTCTTGGCATCGACACGGTGCTCGGCTTCGTGTTCGGTCACAATGAAGCGAGCGTGCGGCTGTTCCGCGGCTTCGGCTTCGACGCATGGGGCACGCTGCCGCGCGTCGCGGTGCTGGACGGCGTCGAGCGCGATCTGGTGATTCTTGGCAAGCGCCTTGCGCACGCTACCTAAGCAAGCTACCTGAGCCGTCCCAAGCGGCCCCGGCCATGCCGTCGCCCGGCCGCAAAGCCCTTTTTTCGCAGGACCTGACCATGTTTGTCGATTCACACTGCCATATCAACTTCGAAGGACTCGCGGACCGTCTGCCGCAAGTGCTCGAAAACATGCGCAGCCATTCGGTGTCGCACGCGCTGTGCGTGTCGGTGGACCTCGAAACGCTGCCGTCGGTGCTGGATATCGCCAACCGCCATGACAACGTGTACGCGTCGGTCGGCGTGCATCCCGATCACGAGCACATGCGCGAGCCGAGCGTGGCCGAACTGGTCGAACTGGCCGAGCACCCGAAGGTCGTCGCGATCGGCGAAACCGGGCTCGACTACTACCGCCTCGAAGGCCGCTCGATCGCCGACATGGAGTGGCAGCGCGAGCGCTTTCGCACGCACATCCGCGCCGCGCACGCGACCGGCAAGCCGCTCATCATCCACACCCGTTCATCGTCGGAAGATACGTTGCGCATCATGGCCGAGGAGCGCGCGGGCGTGCCGGGCGGCGTGATGCATTGCTTCACCGAACCGTGGGCCATCGCCGAGCAGGCGCTTGCGCAGAATTTTTACATTTCGCTGTCGGGCATCGTCACGTTCAAGAACGCGACCGATGTGCAGGAGGTCGCGCGCCGCGTGCCGCTCGAGCGTCTGCTGATCGAAACCGATTCGCCGTATCTGGCGCCGGTGCCGTATCGCGGCAAGCCGAATGAACCTGCGTACGTCAGTTATGTCGGACGCTTCATCGCGCAGCAACGCGAGATGCCGGACGAGGCGCTGGCCGCCGCAACCACGCAAAACTTCTTCAGGCTGTTCGGAATCGCCGCGCCGGCCGGTGTCTGAAAAAGCCGAGTAACATCAAAGAGATAGGAAGCTTTCCTAAAGTACCATATGAAAAATATTTCGACGTCGTCCGCTGCTTTCCAACCGCTGTCCGCCGGGCCGGCCGCCCGGGCTCTCGCGCCGGCACGCCGTCTTGCGTGCGCCGCCGCGCTCGCCTGCGCGGCGCTGGTCGCGGTGCCCGCGCATGCAGCGCCGATCGACACGCTCATCAAGGCGGTCAAGTTCGACGACGTCGACGGCGTCAAAAAGCTGCTCGCTAAGGGCATGGACCCGAACAGCGTCGACAATCAGGGCATGCCGCTGCTGGTGATCGCCGCCCGCGAGAAATCCGACAAGGTCGTGGCCGCGTTGCTCGCGAATCCGAAAACCGACATCGAGATCCAGGACAAGGCCGGCGAGAATGCGCTGATGATGGCGTCGCTGGTCGGCGACCTGAACCTCGTGAATCTGCTGATCGCGAAGGACGCCGAGGTCAACAAGAAGGGCTGGGCGCCGCTGCACTACGCGGCCGCCAACGGCCACGACGACATCGTCAAGGTGCTGCTCGACCACTCGGCCTACGTCGACACGGGCTCGCCGAACGGCACCACGCCGCTGATGATGGCCGCGCGCGGCGGCCACGTGTCGACGGTCAAGCTGCTGCTCGACAACGGCGCGGACCTGTCGGTGAAAAACCAGATCGGCATGACCGCGCTCGATTTCGCCAAGACCTACAAGGAGCCGGACGTCGTCGAAGGACTCACGGCCCGCATGCAGCAGACCCAGCAGCAGAAACAATGACGCTGTCGGCAGGCGGCGCGGCGGGCCCGCGAGGCCGTGCCGTTTTGCTGCGGTTTTGTCCGAGCCGCGCGGCAGCGGGCCTGCTGCCGCCGTGTAAAACAGTGCAGAATGACGACTTCGGCGCGCCGCGTAGCGCGCCGCCCGGACGCGGCAGAAAGACCGCGTGATAAACAACCCTGGAAAAGGAACACCATGCTGCGGGCATTGATTTTCGCCGGCGCGCTTGCCTTGCCGCTTTCGGCAGCCGCGTTTACGGGAGGCGACCTCAACAAGCTGTGCACCAAGACGGACATCGCTTCGCGTAGCGCCTGCGCGGCCTACATAGAAGGCGCGGCCGACGGCATCTTCAACACGATCGACGCGATCGGCGGCACCACCGGTCCGCGCGTCGGCCAGTACTTCTGCCTGCCGCCGGATGCGCGCTCGGCGCAGTTGACCGACGCCGTGCGCAAGTACATCGCCGAGAATCCTAACGCCGCGGGCTACAACGCTAGCACGGCGATTTCGCTGGGTCTCGGCAAGGCGTTTCCGTGCAAGAGCGGCGGCTGATCGACAACCGCCGCGCATCGAAGAACCCGTTGTAACGCCCCAGGCGCCGTCGAGCGCCTTGGGTGTCGGGGTCGTCGCTCCCGCTGGGGGCGCCCCCGGATGTCAGTAGTCCCGCAGGCGCGCCGCCGCTCATCGAGCCCGGAGGAAGATGCCCGTTATGCCTACTATCGACGACTTCTACCGCGTGGCCGCCGCGCCGCTGCATACGTGGCTCGGCGCGCTGATCGTGACGGCATTCGTGACGATCGTGGCGATCGGCGTTCACCGCCTTGGCGCGCGCGTCGTGATGCGTCTAGCGCGACCGCATGCGCTGACGAGCGTCGTGCTGCGCTATATCGACAAGCCCTCGCTGTTCGTCCTCGTGATCCTCGTGTTCGCGTGGGTCTGGTCCGAGGCGCCCGATACCCTCAACTTCATCGAACCGGTGCGCGACATCACCGGCATCGCGCTGATCGCCGCACTGACGTGGCTGTCGGTGCGCTCGGCCGCGGCGATCGGCGAAGCGATCATCCGCGCTCATCCGCTCGATAGCGCCGATAACCTGCAAGCGCGCCGCATCCATACGCAGGCGCGTGTGCTCGCGCGCTCGGTGATGATCGTGATCGTGATCATCGGTGTCGGCGGTGCTCTGATGACCTTGCCCAATGTGCGGCAAATCGGCGCGAGCCTGCTGGCTTCGGCCGGCGTCGCCGGTCTGGTCGCCGGTATCGCGGCGCGGCCGGTGCTCGGCAACCTGATCGCCGGTTTGCAGATCGCGCTGTCGCAGCCGATCCGCCTCGACGACGTCGTCGTGATCCAGAACGAGTGGGGGCGCATCGAGGAAATCACCGGCACCTACGTGTCGGTGCGGCTGTGGGACCAGCGCCGCCTGATCGTGCCGCTGCAATGGTTTATCGAAAACCCGTTCACGAACTGGACGCGCAACAGCTCGCAGATCATCGGCACCGTGTTCCTGTTCGTCGATTACCGGATGCCGCTCGCGCCGCTGCGCGAGGAGCTCGCGCGCATCGTCGAGAATGCACCCGAGTGGGACCGCCGCGTGCAGGTGCTGCAAGTGACGGACTGCACCGAGCGCGCGATGCAGTTGCGCGCGCTCGTCAGCGCGCCCGATTCCGGCCTCGCGTGGGATTTGCGCTGCCGCGTGCGGGAAGGGCTGCTCGATTTCGTGCACCGGCATTACCCGGAATACCTGCCGCGGGCGCGTGCGGAGGTGTCGGCGGAGCTGGAGACGAGCGGCGCTGGCCCGATCGACTGGCTGCCGCGCAGCCGCCAGGCGCCCGCCGGCAGCACCGCCGCGCATACGGAAGCCGATCCGGTGGCGAGCCGCCTCGGCCGCACTGGCACGGCCGAGGTCCCGCAGAAGGCGAAGGAGCAGGCTTAGCCAGGCGTTGCCGAGCGCCAATCACGAATCGCGCGCCGCGAACGTCGAGCCCGCTCACGCCCAACGAAGCCCGGGTACACCGATTGCTCTTTACGGGCGCACCACGCCCGCGCAGTCGGCGCGGCGCAGCGCAAGAACTACGGAGGACATGCACTATGGGCCGATTGATCGTCGTGTCGAATCGCGTCGCGACGCCGACGGAGACCAAGGGATCGGCGGGCGGACTGGCCGTCGGCGTATTCGGCGCGCTCAAGGATGCAGGCGGCGTCTGGTTCGGCTGGAGCGGCGACGTGGTCAGCGAGACGGTCGCCAACGCGGGGCCGATGCTCGAGCAGGACGGCGCGGTGACCTTCGCGACCGTCGGCCTCACGCGCAAGGACTACGACCAGTACTACCGCGGCTTCTCGAACGCGACGCTGTGGCCGGTATTCCACTACCGCAACGACCTCGCGCGCTACGAGCGCGACGAGTACGCCGGCTACCGGCGCGTCAACGCGTGGCTCGCGCACAAGCTGGTCAAGCTGCTCGAACCGGACGACATCATCTGGATTCACGACTACCATCTGATCCCGTTCGCCGAGGCGCTGCGCAGCGAGGGCGTGACGAACCGCATCGGCTTCTTCCTGCACATCCCGTTTCCCGCGCCGCAGATCCTGCTCAACATTCCGCCGCACGAGGAGCTCGTCAAGTCGCTGTCGTGCTACGACCTGCTCGGCTTCCAGACCGCCACCGACCAGCAGGCGTTCCACGACTACGTGACCCGTCACGCGCGCGGCACGGTCAGCGCCGACGGCATCGTCGAGGCGTTCGGGCGCAAGCTGCGCACCGGCGTGTATCGGATCGGCGTGTTCCCCGACGAAATCGCCGAGCAGGCCAAGCGCTACGAAAGTCGCCAGCATGTGCTCGAACTGAAGCAAAGCCTCGAAGGGCGCAAGCTGATCATGAGCGTCGACCGGCTCGATTATTCGAAGGGGCTGGTCGAGCGGTTTCGCGCGTTCGAACTGCTGCTCGAACGCTCGCCCGAATGGCGCGGCAACGTCACGCTCGTGCAGATCGCGCCACCGACGCGTTCGGACGTCGCGACCTATCAGAAGATCCGCCAGGATCTCGAATACGAGGCGGGGCGCATCAACGGCCGCTACTCGGGGCTCGATTACACGCCGATCCGCTATCTGAACCAGCAGTACGACCGCTGGAAGCTGATGTCGCTGTTTCGCGAGTCGCAGATCGGCTTCGTCACGCCGCTGCACGACGGCATGAACCTCGTCGCGAAGGAGTACGTGGCCGCGCAGAATCCCGATGATCCCGGCGTACTCGTGCTGTCGATTTTCGCGGGCGCCGCGGCCGAGCTTTCCGGCGCGGTGCTCGTCAATCCGCACGATGCGATCGGCATGTGCGAAGCCTTGCAGCGCGCACTGCAGATGCCGCTCGACGCGCGCCAGCGGCGTCACGAGATCAACATGGCCGCTCTGCGCGAGAACGATCTCGGTGTATGGCGCGACAGCTTTCTCAGAGATTTGCGCAGCGTGCCCGTGCGCCGATCGGGCGAGGGTGGGGGCCACCAATGACGACGCGGTGATGGCGCGGCAAAGGCAAAGTTCGGCCAAAGCCGGCGCGCGGCCCCGTGTCACTGGATGTAAGCCGTATGTAACAGCACCGAGCAATTGCAAGACCTGCGGCTTTTCCACCGCCGCCAGGGAATAATCCTCCGTAGCGACGATGCATGCGGGGCTTAGGGACCGCGTGAATTGATCCGACGTCATGGCGCTGTCATACTCGGCGTCGCCGACGGCATCGCGATTGCGCGGCAGCCGCCGGCTCACGGAGACACAATATGAAGATTGCGCAGATCGCCCCGCTGACCGAATCGGTGCCGCCGAAGCTTTACGGCGGCACGGAGCGGGTCGTGTCGTACATCACCGAGGCGCTGGTCGAGCAGGGCCACGACGTGACGCTGTTCGCGAGTGGCGACTCCGTCACGAACGCGAAGCTCGAACCGGTGTGGCCGCGCGCGCTGCGGCTCGATCCGGGCATTCGCGACCGCGTCGCGCCGCACATGCTGCTGATGGAACTGGTGCGCCGCCAGGCCGAAGACTTCGACGTGCTGCATTTCCATCTCGACTATTACTCGTTCTCGGTATTCAAGCGGCAGGAAACGCCGTTCGTCACGACGATGCACGGGCGGCTCGATCTGCCCGAGCAGCAGCCGGTGTTCGACACCTTCAACTCGGTGCCGGTGATCTCGATCTCGAATGCGCAGCGTCATCCGCTGCCGCAGGCGCGCTGGCTCACCACGGTCTATCACGGCCTGCCGGAGCAGCTCTATACGCCGCAACCGGTCGAGCAGAAGTACCTCGCGTTTCTCGGCCGGATTTCGCCGGAAAAACGCGTCGATACGGCGATCCGCATCGCGGGCCGCTGCGGCATGCCGATCCGCATCGCCGCCAAGGTCGATGCGGCCGACCGCGAATACTTCGAGCGCGATATCCGGCCGTTGCTCGACCTGCCGTACGTCGAGTACATCGGCGAGATCGCCGATCATCAGAAGGCCGAGTTTTTGTCGGGCGCGCATGCGCTGCTGTTTCCGATCGACTGGCCGGAGCCGTTCGGTCTCGTGATGATCGAGGCGATGGCATGCGGCACGCCGGTGATCGCGTTCAATCGCGGCTCGGTGCCGGAAGTGCTCGAAGAGGGCGTGACCGGGTTCATCGTCGAGGACGAGATCGGCGCGGTGGCGGCCGTCAACCGGCTGCACAAGGTGCCGCGCGCGGGCGTGCGGCGCCGCTTCGAGGAGCGCTTCACGTCGCACCGGATGGCGCGTCAGTATGTGGAGGCGTATCAGTCGGTGATTCGCGCGCAGAAACGCTCGCGGTTCAAGGTGATCGATTCGTCGGGCGCTTGACGCGGGATCGTTCGCACGTGTCGAAGTGAAGAACGGCGGTGCGCGATGCGCGGCGCCGTTTGTTTTCGCGCTTGAGTTTTCTCGCGTTTGAGCGTCGGCATCGGCATCGCACGACAAAAAGGCCGCGCGATGGCCCACACAGGGTCCCTCGCGCGGCCTTCGCCGCGATGCGATCCGGATGCAAAGCCTGCGCGTGTCTCGGGATGCACGCGCGCAGGTGTTCAGCGACGCGTGCCGGGCAACGCGCTCAGATCTTCAGCCGCGTGACCTTCGTGCCTTGCAGCGACACGTCGCCCATCAGGCCCGCGTTGGTCAACACGAAAACCTGCACCGGCGCGGTGGCCGTGGTCGTGTCGACGGCGCCGTTCGCGCCGATCTTCACGAGCGCGACCGATGCATCGACGCCCGCCGACCAGCCGTCCGCGTTGCGGAATTTGTCGAGCGAATCCTGCGTCATGAACAGGAAGATCAGTGCCTTCGACTGCGCGCCCGCCGTCAGGCCCAACGAGCCCGACACGGTGCTGTAGTAGCCGACCGTCGCGCCGCCCACTCGCAATGCGCCTTCGCCATACTGACCGCCGACGATGAAGCCCGCCTGTATCACCGACGGGAACACCAGCACACCGCGCGCCTTCGACACCAGCTCGCGCGAGCCCGGCACGGTCGTGAACAGCCTGGACAGCGTGCCGTCGACGCTGGCGTCGATCGACTGCCGTTTCGAGGCGTTGACATGAGCATTGTCCGGAGTGTTGCCCGTCGTCGTGCACCCGGCGAGTGCAAGGCCTCCGAAAGCTAGCGCAGCGGTCGTCTTCAACATGAAGTGTCGTCTTTGCATCGTTTTTCTCCGTGGTGGATCCGGGGCGCAACCGTGTTGATGTCGCCTGGTTGCCTCTGAGTTATAACACAGCCCGGTCTAAAAGGCGCGTTGCGTGGCAACGCGAAAAGCCTTATGGAACAAGGGTTTGAGGCTAATCCCAAGGTGCTTTTCAGTAATTTTGACCGGCCCGCCGGGCGGCGTCGAAGTACGCGTCGAGCGAAGCTCGGAGGAGGCGAAGCAGACGAGCGCCCGAGGCGAGGCGATTTTGGTGACGCTTCGCCGCAGCCCCGCGATGCGCCTGTTTTTACCGATTTTCGCGTGGCGCGGCGGCCCATCGACATGGAAATGAAAGTGTTGTTTCGACGCAGCAAATGGCAGCGGAGTAGCAGCGGCGCGGCCGCCGCTCACCCGTGATTCACCGGACTCTTGACCGCGGGCGGGCGCCGCAGCGCGCGGCGCACCATGCCGATGATCGCGCCGATCGCGAACAGGATCGCCGCCGGCACGATCCAATAGCCGACGAACGCGTGCCACAGATACGCGAACAGCGTCGAGCGACGCACGTTGTATTCGTTGATCGCCTCCTGCTGACGCGGCGCGTTGGCGGCCAGCACGTCGGCCGGGCAGCCGGCGGCCTTTGCCTCGTCGGGCTTGCCATGGCAATGCGCGGGCGCGCCGGCAGCGCGCTGCGCCTGAGTGAAATTCCAGGTGGTCAGCGCGCGCTCGAGATCGACCGCGTTGTACGACATTTCCTCGCGGATCTCGTTGACCGCGACGATCGCCACGGGCACGGCCCAGAATATGATGACCAGCAACCACCGCCTTAACCAGCGGTTTTTGTGCTTCGATACCATCCTTGCCTCCAATCGATGCTCAGTAGCACCAACGACAAGATGGCGGCCCCGTTTTAATTGGTTCTATATGTGAGGGTGGGCCGTCTCCGCAGCCATCATAGAAGAAAACGGCGCGTTGCGCCGGTGGGCTACGAAGAAGGGGGCGAGCGGAGCGCCGCGTGGGTGGAACGATGCGCCGGCGCCGCGTCGACAGGCAGCGCGCCGGCTGGAGGAACGGCTACGCGTCTCGCTCAGTTGGCGGGCGCCGACGAGGACAGGCAGGTCTTCATGAACGCCTTGCGGTCGTCGCCTTTCTTGTCGCCCGCCTGCTTGTTGCAGGCCTTCATCTTGTCCTGCTGGCTCATCGGCGCGGCGGCTGCCGGCTTCGCGGAAAGACAGGTTTGCATGAACGCCTTGCGCTCGTCGCCCTTCTTGTCGCCGGCCTGCTTGTTGCAGTCGGCCATCTTGGTCTGCTGGCTGTTCGCCGCGAACGCCGGCGATACGAGTACCGCGCCCAACACCAGCGTAGCGATAGCGGATTGGATTTTCATGGGACACTCCATCGGTGGTGAAAACGTTTCTGATCGTTTATGCGCGCGGGCGACGACGGCATCCACGGGCCCATCGGCGCATCCATTATGGCAAATGCCGTCTGCCAGAACGGCTCGAAATGCATTCTGGTTGACAGCGGTGCGCGCTCGTTTTCCCTGAGTGGCGCAAAGCAAGCGGTGATGCGGCGTTTGAAACGATCGAATCAACGAGCGCGCGAATTTTGTTATGCAATGCAGATTGGTTGCGCCGATTATTCCTTGCTTATTGAATAGAAATTACGGATCGCGGTATTTGGATATATTGCCGACAGGCAATCAGGATTTCTACATTGCTGCAATGCAACTGAATAGAAAATTGGCATGAAATTCGGCAGCCTCCGTTGTGCAGAATCGCGCTCCGATGCATGCCGGCACTGGTGTCAACCTTCATCGTTGCGAGGAGACTTACCATGCATTACCTGTTGATGTACGAGTTGGTACCCGACTATCTGGAGCGACGCGGCGAGTACCGCGACGCGCATCTGAAACTCGCTTGGGCCGCCGCCGAACGGGGCGAACTGCTGCTGGCCGGCGCGCTCACCGAGCCGACGGACGGGGCGGTGCTGCTCTTCACCGGCACCTCGCCGGCAGTCGCGCAAGCCTTTGCCAAGGCCGATCCGTACGTGCTATCCGGACTAGTCACGCGCTGGCGAGTGCGCGAATGGACCACCGTCGTCGGCGAGCACGCATCGAAACCAGTGCGCCCGTAGCGTCGCTCGAAGCGACTTCAACGTCTTTGCTCTCGCCTCTAACTCCGCGCATGCGCAGCAGCCGCATGCGCGCCTCCGATTGCCTCGATGTCACCGCACGTGCGTGTCGCCGTTCTTTCGCCGACGCTCGACACCGCCGACCACATCAAACATCAAATGGCATAGAAATGCGTGCTGGATTGGCAATTGCGTTTTTAAAGCGCATTCTGTTCGGCAATGCTGTATTGTGCTTTGCAATAGACCGATTCGATGCCAGATAAGCAGGCGGCTTCTGTTACGGCAATACGAGAATCGACGCAGCGAAACGGAAAAGATTGTTTCTATCCGTAACACTTGTCTCAACTGTACTCATGCAAAGAACGGGATGGTATGCTTCGTGCACAAATTTTCCCGTGCACGAGTGAGACCGCGTTTTGTGCTTCGCAATAGGGAAGAGCCGCACCATGCGTGGGCGGCCTGCTCCGGCGAGCCGAACGGATAAAACAAATTTGTGCAACCGAGGGCCGCACACGGGTCGTGAACGCTGAGAATCCGTGGCAGGCCCAACGCCGCGGCCAGGCCAGGCCGCGTGGAGAAAATCCAATGTTTTTCGATGAGCTAAACAACGACGAATGGGCGCTGCTCGCGCCGCTCGTCTCCGACGAGCCGGCCGTCCGTCTGAACCGGCGCGGCCGGCCGCGCGCCGAACCGCGCATCGTGACGAATGCGGTGCTGTGGATCATGACCACGGGTGAGCCGTGGTCGAAGCTGCCGGGCCGCTATCCGTCCGGTCCCACGTGCCGTCGCCGCTTCGAAGAGTGGCAACTGAACGGCACTCTGCTGGAGATGGTCCGCCTGCTGTCGCAGAGCGGCCGCACCTTCGCGTACATTCCCCAACCGGCGCCGCCCGTTACGGCCAGACCCGTGGCGCCGGTTGCGCAAACCCCGAGCCCGCGCGAAGACAATAGTCTGCGCGGCGTGTCGTGGAAGAGTCCCGAGTCGTGGCAGGCGCCCGGCGTCGCGAGTGCGTTGAGCCAATGGCGCACGGCCGATCCGATCGGCGACATCACGCGGCAATTGTCGGGGCTCGGGCCCGCGGCAGTGCCGGCGACGCCCGTGGCGACATTCGCGTCGGCCGCGGCGCCAGTGGCGCATGTCGAACCCGCCGCATTCGACACGGCCGGGACCTTCCCGCCCGACGAGCCGCGCCCGTCGCTGACGATGGCCCTCGCGCCGAGCGGCATGCAGGTCGCCGACTCGCGCGGTTATCTGATCTACGTGGTGGTCGAGGAAGTGCCGAATGCGATGTATCGCGGGTGGGCGGAGATCATCAGGGACGGCAAGCGTGTCGAGCGCTCCGGCCTCGTCGGCCCGCGCTTCGAGGATGCGCAGCACGCGCAGCAATTCGCGCTCGACTGGGCACGTCAGTGGATCGATCGCGAATGCGCAACCGGCGCGGCGGCCGCCGCGCTGACCGAGGCAAGCGCCGCTGAACCTGCGTCGGCACCCGCATCGAGCAACCCTGTGCAGCGCTCGGCGAGTCGCTCGTTGGCAGGCCTGCGTCATGTGCCGGAACCGGCGTCGATCGATGGCAGCGCGAATCACGGCGCGCCTTTGCACGGGCAGCTGAAGCCATCACCGAATGCATTGCGCGTGCCGCTGCGCCGCTATCCGTCGGACACCGCGAGCGCGAGCGTGACGAGCACGCCCGCGGTGACGACCGACAGCGGCACCGTGGAGCACTTTTCGGCGACCTACAAAGAACTCATCTCGTACGTGGGATGACCCCGGCGGACCCCGCGGCCGCCCGGCGCCGCCGCAGGGTCCCGCATCGTTATCGCGGCCGGTCGCGCGTCATTGCCGTCCGTACGTATCGTCGAAGCGCACGATATCGTCTTCACCGAGGTACGAACCGGACTGCACCTCGATCATTTCGAGCGGCATCTTGCCCGGGTTTTCGAGGCGATGCGTGGTGCCGAGCGGAATATAAGCCGACTCGTTTTCAGACACGATGAAGCGCTCGTCGCCGCGCGTGACGAGCGCGGTGCCGCGCACGACGATCCAGTGCTCCGCGCGATGATGATGCATCTGCAATGACAGCCGCGCACCCGGCTTCACGACGATCCGCTTGACCTGGAAGCGTTCGCCGGTGTCGACGGAATCGTAGTTGCCCCACGGGCGATGCACCTTGCGATGATTGGCCGCTTCGAGCCCGCCATCCTCGCGAATCCGGTTGACGATCTTCTTGACCTCCTGCACGCGTGATTTATCGGCAACGAGAATCGCATCGGCGGTCTCGACGACGACGAGATCCTGCGTGCCGACGCAGGCAATCAGTCGTCCTTCGGAATGCGCGAAGGTCGAGTTCGCACCTTCGAACATCACGCGGCCGCGGCTCACATTGCGATCGGCGTCCTTCTCGGAGATGTCCCAGATCGCGTCCCACGAACCGACGTCGGACCAGCCGGCCATCAGCGGCACGACCACGCCCGACGCGATGCTCTGATCGGCGCCGAGCTTTTCCATCACCGCGTAGTCGATCGAATTCGACGGCGACGCGCCGAACGCATCGCGTTGCAGCCGGAAGAAGTCGCCGTCCGCCGTGCTGCCCGCGAAGGCCGCTTCGGATGCTTCGTAAATGGCCGGTTGAAAATGGCGAATTGCTTTGAGCCACGTCGATGCGCGCACGATGAAAATACCGCTGTTCCACCAGTATTCGCGTGATTCGACGTAGTGCCGCGCGAGTTCCAGATGCGGCTTTTCGACGAAGCTATCGAGGCGGTGCGCGACGAGGCGCGCCGATGCATCGGTCTGTCCAACATCCTGCGCATCGTCAGAACCGAGCGGCGCGCCGATGCGGATATAGCCATAGCCGGTTTCCGCGCGCGTCGGCACGATGCCCATCGTCACGATCCGGCCGGCGGCCGCATGCTGGACGCCGGCGGCGACCGCCGCGTGAAAGCCTGCGCTGTCGGTGACCGCGTGATCGGCGGGCATCACGACCATGATGCCGTCTTCGTCCTGCGCGGCGACGGACAACGCGGCCACCGTCAACGCGGGCGCGGTGTCACGGCCTACCGGTTCGAGTATCAGCCGGCTCGGCTTGCCGCTCGTGCGCAACTGTTCGGCCGTCGTGAAGCGCTGCTCTTCGTTGGCGACGACCACGAGCTGGCCGGCGAGCGGATAGCCGGCTTCGAGCCCATCGAGACGGCGGGTCGTCGATTGCAGCAGCGACTCGTCGCCGAGCAGGCCGATCAGCTGCTTCGGATGCTGCTCGCGCGACATCGGCCACAGCCGGGTGCCCGAGCCGCCGGCGAGAATCACGGGATGAACCTTGAGCTTGACGCTGGTTCCGGTTGGGGAGGTGGACGAAGGGGCGGCGGTGGGCCGGGTGCAGGCGGGCTTGACCGGGGCCGGAGCTGTCATGGTGAACTCTCCTCGAGGCTGGATGAATGCGTCGAGTTTTATCACGAAGTCGAGAATCAATAAAAGCGCGTTAAATACAAATCGGATAAATCGCGCGTCGAATTTATTCGAAATACCGGAAAAAATGTGTCGCCGATTGATTCAAAAATAAAAATTACCTGAAAAAAATCGACAAGCATTTTTTTCGCTTAATGATGCGCAAGAATGATGGCACCCATGGAGCCGGGCGTCCCCGGCAGAACTGTTGGAAAAAGCGCAAGTTTCGGTGGGCAAGGCCTCGGATGGGCGGCTAGGAAACCGCTGTCGAGCCTGAATGCGGCAAAAATTACCTCTCAAAATGCACAAAAAATGCCGAAATTTTGACCGATACAATTTGAGATTTTTTGCGGCCTTGCCGTGCGAATTTTAATACCGCTTTATTGAGGCATGTACGAGGGTATTCACTCATCCGGCCGCGGTTTTTCCGCGATGGTCTGTTCATGCGCATTCAGTCCAATTCAGCCGCGAGGCAAATGGGAAATAAAAAGCGCAACGGTGAAACCCGCATGCAACACCCATTTCAACCAACCGACGGATCGCACTTTGACTGACGAACAGAGGGGCGGCGCATGCTGAGCGTTCTAGCGAGAATCATCGACATAGCCATGGTCGCGCTCGCCGCGATGGCGGCGGCGGCCGTGCACAGCGGCAGGGTGGTATGGCTCGACGATATGCAAAGCGTGTCGCTCGCGTTCGGCTGCCTGCTCGTGGTGGTGTTCTTCCCGGCGCTCGGCATCTATCAGTCGTGGCGCGGCAAGCCGCTCTACGATCTGCTGTCGCGCGTCACGGGCGGCTGGCTGATGGTCGAAGTGACCGGCGTGCTGATCAGCTTCAGCGTGCACCGCGCCGACAGCCTGTCGCGGCTGTGGCTCGTGTACTGGGCGCTCGCGTCGATCGTGCTGCTGGTCGTCACGAAGGTGATCGTCTATTCGATCCTGCGCGGACTGCGCCGCGAGGGCTTCAATCAGCGCGCGGTCGCGATCGTCGGCGGCGCGCCTTATGGGCGCTTCCTGATCGAACAGATGAGGGGCCGGCCGGAAGCCGGCTTCACGCCCGTGGTCGTGTTCGACGAGGGCGGCACGATCAATCCATATGAAGACCCGGACGCGGCGCCCGCGGTCGCTGGCGTGCCGGTCGAGCGTGACTATCAGCGCATGATCGAGCTGGTGCGCCAGCGCTCGATCCGCGAGCTGTGGCTCGCGCTGCCGATCTCGAAGGAGAAGGCGATCCATCGCTTCGTGATGGATCTGCGCAACGACTTCGTGAACATCCGCTTCATCCCCGATGTCGGCAGCCTGACGCTGTTCAATCAGCCGATGGTCGAGCTGCTCGGCGTGCCCGCGATCAACCTCGCCGCCTCGCCGATCACCGATCTGCGCGTGCTGCCCAAGCGCGTATTCGACAGACTGTTCGCGCTCGGCGCGTTGCTCGCGCTGTCGCCGCTGATGCTCGTGATCGCGCTGATGGTGAAGCTCAGCTCGCCGGGACCGGTGTTTTTCCGCCAGCGCCGCAAGGGCATCGACGGCCGCGAGTTCGAGATCTTTAAGTTCCGCTCGATGAAGGTCCACAAGGAAGCGGCCGGCCAGATCACCCAGGCGACGCGGCGCGATCCGCGCATCACCGCGGTCGGCGCGTTCCTGCGCCGCACCAGCCTCGACGAGCTGCCGCAGTTCATCAACGTGCTGCGCGGCGAGATGTCGGTCGTAGGCCCCCGTCCGCACGCGCTCGAGCACGACGACATCTACAAGGATCTGGTGAAGGGCTATATGCACCGCTACCGGATCAAGCCCGGCATCACCGGCTGGGCGCAAATCAACGGTTATCGCGGCGAAACCGACCGCATCGAAAAGATGATGGGTCGCGTGAAGCTCGATCTGTACTACATGCAGCACTGGACCTTCTGGCTCGACATCAAGATCGTCGTGCTGACGCTGTGGAAAGGCTTCGCGGGCAGCAATGCCTATTGAACGTGGCGCGCCGGGCCGCGCCGATGCCACGCATCGCGCGAGCGCATTCCTGAATCAACTTTATTTATCGAGGTGCAATCCATGAACCTGACGATCATCGGTAGCGGCTATGTCGGCCTCGTGACCGGCGCGTGTCTGGCCGACATCGGCCACGACGTGTTCTGTCTCGACGTCGATCAACGCAAGATCGACGTGCTCAACAACGGCGGCGTGCCGATCCACGAACCGGGTCTGCAGGAGATCATCGCGCGCAATCGCCGCGCGAAGCGCCTGACGTTTTCCACCGACGTCGAGGCCGCGGTCGCGCACGGTGACATCCAGTTCATCGCGGTCGGCACGCCGGCCGACGAAGACGGCTCCGCCGATCTGCAGTACGTGCTCGCCGCTGCGCGCAACATCGGCCGCCATATGAACGGCTTCAAGGTGATCGTCGACAAATCGACGGTGCCGGTCGGCACCGCGTCGCGCGTACGCGAAGTGGTCGCCGCCGAGCTAACCGCGCGCGGCGTCGAGCAGATGTTCTCGGTCGTGTCGAATCCGGAGTTCCTGAAGGAGGGCGCGGCCGTCGAAGACTTCACGCGGCCCGATCGCATCGTGCTCGGCTGCGACGACGACGTGCCCGGCGAAAAGGCGCGCGAGCTGATGAAGCGCCTGTATGCGCCGTTCAATCGCAATCGCGAACGCACGCTGTATATGGACGTGCGTTCCGCCGAGTTCACCAAGTACGCGGCCAACGCGATGCTCGCGACGCGCATCTCGTACATGAACGAGCTCGCGAATCTGGCCGATCGCGTCGGCGCGGATATCGAGGCGGTGCGCCGCGGCATCGGTTCCGATCCGCGCATCGGCTACGACTTCCTGTACGCGGGCTGCGGCTATGGCGGCTCGTGCTTTCCGAAGGACGTGCAGGCGCTGATTCGCACCGCAGCCGATCACGACGCGAACCTGCGCATTCTCGAAGCGGTGGAAGCGGTCAACGACGCGCAGAAGCAGATCCTCGCGCAGAAGATCGTCGCGCGTCTCGGCGAGGATCTGTCGGACCGCACGTTCGGCGTGTGGGGTCTCGCGTTCAAGCCGAACACCGACGACATGCGCGCGGCGCCGAGCCGCGAGCTGATCGCCGAACTGCTGCGCCGCGGCGCGCGCGTGAAGGCCTACGACCCGGTGTCGATCGACGAAGCGAAGCGCGTGTTCGCGCTCGATCTGAAGGACGTGCCGCAGCAGCATGCGCGCCTGTCGTTCGTGAACGAGGAGATGGAAGCGGCGAGCGGCGTCGATGCACTCGTGATCCTGACCGAATGGAAAGTCTTCAAGAGCCCTGATTTCGATGCGCTGAAGCGCATGCTGAAGACGCCGCTGATTTTCGATGGCCGCAATCTGTACGAGCCGGATGTGCTGCTCGAACTCGGCATCGAGTATCACGCGATCGGCCGGCGGCACGCATTGCGCAATGCGCCGGCACGGGTCGGCGCGAACAGCGCGATGCATGCGGCGGACCTCGCCGCCGCGGAAACCTCAGGCCGCTGAGGCCATTGCGACCGCCGCCGCGCGAGGGAATCCGCCATGTTCGCCAACGTTCTGATCGTGTGCCACGCCAACGTGTGCCGCTCGCCCGCCGCCGAGATGCTGTTCAAGGCGCGCCAGGCGCGCGCGCCGCGTCCAGGCGCCGCGCCGATCGCGTTTCATTCGGCGGGCATTCGCGCGGTGAACGGCCACGGCATGGACCCGGTGATGCGGCGCCTGCTCGAAGAGCGCGGCGTCGCCGCCGGCCTCCATCACGCGCGGCGTCTCGACCGCTCGCTCGTGCGCGCGGCCGATCTCGTGCTGGTGAGCGAGCGCGCGCAGGTGAGCAAGGTCGAAGCGCTCGATCCGTCCGCGCGCGGCAAGGTCTATCCGCTCGGCAAGTGGGAAGCCGACTCGGACGTCGCCGATCCGCACGGCGGCGCGGAAGACGAATACAGGGAGAGTCTCGTGCTCATCGAACATCTGGTCATGGGATGGCTGAAAAAAATATGAAGCAACCCCGCATCGAAAACTCATTCGCGAGCTTGCGCACGAAGCTCGCCGCCTCACTTCTGCTGACGTCTTTTCTGTCGGCCTGCGCGACCGCACCGGGCAATTATCTCGACACGTCGCGGCTCAAGGACAACGATCAGGCGCCGAGCGAAACCTATCCGGTCCATCTGATCGACGCGAACCTGATCATGGCGCAGGCCCAAGCCGCCGCCGCGAAAACCGAGCCGTTGCCGCCGTCGGCGCTGTCCGATCCGTCGCTGTACGTGTACCACCTCGCGCCGCAGGACATTCTCGGCATCACCGTGTGGGATCATCCCGAGCTGACCACGCCGCAGGGCAGCACCTTGTCCTCGGGCGGCAACACCACGCAGACGATCGCGGGCGCGTTGCAGCAGCCGTATACGGCCGCGCTGCCGGGCCAGGCCGATCCGTACGGCCAGACCATCGCCGCCGACGGCACGATCTTTTTCCCGTTCGTCGGCCGCATCCAGGCCGCGGGGAAGACCACCACCCAGCTGCGCGATCAGCTCGCCGCGCGCCTCGTGCCATATATCCGCAATCCGCAGGTCGACGTGCGCGTGCTGTCGTATCGCAGCCAGAAGGTGCAGGTCACCGGCGAAGTGAAGCAGCCGGGACCGCTCGCGGTCAGCGACGTGCCGCTGACGCTGGTCGACGCGATCACGCGCTCGGGCGGCACCAACCCGGACGCCGACATCCAGCGCGTGCGCCTCACGCGCAACCACAAGCTCTACGTGCTCAACGCCGATCGCATGCTCGATCAGGGCGACACCAGCCAGGACGTGATGCTGCAGAACGGCGACGTGGTCAACGTGCCGGACCGCACCGACAGCCGCATCTTCGTGATGGGCGAAGTGAAGACGCCGATCCAGGTGCCGATCATCCGCGGCCGCATGACGATCGCAGATGCGCTCACGCAAGGCGGCGGCATCCTCAATACCGACGCCAATCCGCGCCAGATCTTCGTGATGCGCGGCATGCGCGAGCATCCGACCACGCCCGAGGTGTTCCGCCTCGACATGACGCAGCCGGACTCGATCATGCTGTCCTCGCAGTTCCAGTTGCAGCCGCTCGACGTCGTGTACGTGGGCACCGCCGCGTCGACCACGTTCAACCGCGTGTTGCAGCAGGTGCTGCCGAGCGTGCAGACGCTGTTCTATCTGAAGCAGCTGACGCGCTGAACGTTTGGGCTGTAACGTCCCGCGCCGCCGTTGTCCGGGCGGCGCGGGATGCGCAACGAAAGCAGAAGTACCGCTGACGCGAAAGCCGAAGCCAACGACACGGGATGGAACAGTGAGCAATCAACTCTCTCCACACATGGCTGGTCCGATCAAGACCGAAGAAGAAGACGTCGTCCTCGGACAACTGGTGCAGGTGATCCTCGACGACATCTGGTGGCTGCTCGCGATCACCGCGGTCATCGTCACGATGGCGCTCGCGTACTGCTACCTCGCCAAGCCGACTTATTCGGCCGATGCGCACGTGCGCGTCGAGCCGTCCGACAGCATGTCGCAGGCGCTCACGCAAACGCAGACGGGTGCCGCGATCACCAGCGGCTCGACGTCGCTGCCGACCGACGCCGAGATCGAAATCATCAAGAGCCGTGGCGTGGTCGCCCCGGTCGTGCAGCAGCTGAAGCTGAACTTCAGCGTGACGCCGAAGACGATCCCGCTGCTCGGCAACATCGCCGCGCGCCTCGCCACGCCGGGCCAGCCCGCACGCCCGTGGCTGGGGCTCACGTCATACGCGTGGGGCGGTGAAGACGTCGATGTCGATTCGATCGACGTGACGCCGTCGCTCGAAGGCGAGAAGCTGCTGCTGCGCGTGATCGACGCGCAGCACTATGAGCTGTTCGCGCCGAACGGCTCGCTGCTGCTGCGCGGCGAGGTCGGCCAGCAGGCGCAGGGCGGCGGCGTGACGATGGTCGTCAACCAGCTGGTCGCGCGCCCCGGGCAGGAGTTCACGATCGTGCGCTCGAACGATCTCGACGCGATCACCGCGTTCCAGTCGGCGATCACGGTGCAGGAGCAGGGCAAGCAGACCGGCGTGATCCAGATCTCGCTGGAGGACAAGAGTCCGCAGCATGCGGCGCTCGTCGCCAATGCGCTCGCGCAGTCGTATCTGCGGCAGCACGTGTCGAACAAGCAGGCCGATGCGAGCAAGATGCTCGACTTCCTGAAGAGCGAGGAGCCGCGCCTGAAGGCCGACCTCGAACGCGCAGAAGCCGCGCTGACCGCCTACCAGCGTCAGTCCGGCTCGATCAACGCGAGCGACGAGGCGAAGGTCTACCTCGAAGGCAGCGTGCAATACGAGCAGCAGATCGCCGCGTTGCGGCTGCAGATGACGCAGCTCGCCGAGCGCTACGGCGACGACCATCCGACGCTCGTCGCCGCGCGTCAGCAGATGGCCGAGCTGCAGGCGCAGCGCACCAAATACGCGGACCGTTTCCGCGATCTGCCGGCCACCGAAGTGAAGGCCGTGCAGTTGCAGCGGGACGCCAAAGTCGCCGAAGACATCTACGTGCTGCTGCTCAATCGCGTGCAGGAACTGTCGGTGCAAAAGGCGGGCACGGGCGGCAACGTGCACATCGTCGACGCGGCGCTGCGCCCCGGTGCGCCGGTCAAGCCGAAGAAGATGCTGATCATGTCGGCGGCGGTGATTCTCGGGCTGATCGCGGGCACCGGCTTCGTGTTCCTGCGCCGCAATCTGTTCAAGGGCATCGACGACCCCGATCACGTCGAGCGCGCGTTCCATCTGCCGGTGTTCGGCCTCGTGCCGCAAAGCGCCGAGCAGGTGCAGCTCGAAAACAGCTATGCGCGCGGCGGCGAACGGCTGCGTCCGGTGCTCGCGAATGCGCGGCCGAAGGACCTGACGATCGAAAGTCTGCGCAGCCTGCGCACCGCGATGCAGTTCACGCTGATGGACGCGCGCAATCGCATCGTGATGCTGACGGGTCCGATGGCCGGCGTCGGCAAGAGCTTCCTCAGCGTGAACCTCGCGATGCTGCTCGCGCATTCGGGCAAGCGCGTGCTGCTGATCGACGGCGACATGCGGCGCGGCGCGCTCGAACGTCAGATCGGCGGCGAGCAGGAGAACGGCATGTCGGAGTTGCTGAGCGGGCAGATCTCGCTGGAAGAGGCGATCCGCCCGTCGAACGTCGAGGGCCTGAGCTTCATTTCGTGCGGCCGCCGTCCGCCGAATCCGTCCGAGCTGCTGATGTCGCCGCGTCTGCCGCAGTACCTCGACGGCCTCGCGAAGCGCTACGACGTGATCCTGATCGACACGCCGCCGGTGCTCGCGGTGACCGATGCGTCGATCATCGGCGCGTATGCGGGCTCGACGTTCTTCGTGATGCGCTCGGGCATGCACAGCGAGATCGAGCTAGCCGACGCGCTGAAGCGCCTGCGCGCGGCCGGTGTGCACGTGCAGGGCGGCATCTTCAACGGCATGCCGGCGCGCTCGCGGGTCGGCTACGACCGCGGCTACGCGGCGACCCAGGAATACCTGAGCACGTGACGCGCGCACCGCACCCCGGCACCGACTTCTGCACGACAGGAACAGAGGACATCACGATGAAAGTAACGGTACTGGTACCGACTTATCGCCGCCCGCCCGATCTCGCGCGCTGCCTCGCGGCGCTCGAGCGGCAATCGCGCGCGCCCGACGAAGTGATCGTGGTCGCACGCGTCGACGACGACGCGACCCATGCATGCCTGCGCGATCCGTCCACGCGCGGCCGCCTGCCGCTGGTGATCGCGCCGGTGGACATACCCGGCCAGGTCGCGGCGCTCAATCGCGGGCTCGATGCCGCCAGCGGCGACGTGATCGCGATCACCGACGACGACGCCGCGCCGCGCCGCGACTGGGTCGAGCGCATCGCCGCCGCGTTCGAAGCCGATGCGCGCCTGGGCGCCTTGGGCGGGCGCGACTGGGTGCACGAAAAAGGCCGCGTGCTCGACGGCGAGCGGCCGCTGGTCGGCAAGGTGACCGCGCACGGCAAGATCATCGGCAATCATCACCTGGGGGTCGGTGCCGCGCGCGAAGTCGACATCCTGAAGGGCGCCAACATGAGCTACCGGCGCGACGCGGTGCGCACGATCCGCTTCGACGCGCGTCTGCGCGGCGCGGGCGCGCAGGTGCACAACGACATGGCATTCAGCCTCGCGGTAAAGAACGCGGGCTGGAAGCTCGTCTACGACCCGCAGGTCGCCGTCGATCATTTCCCCGCCGAACGTTTCGACGACGACAAACGCGACGCGCAGACGATGGCCGCGCTGCGCAACGCCGCGTTCAACTTCCATCTGATCCTGCGCGACCAGTTGCCGCCGCTGCGCCGCGAAGCCGCGTGGTGGTGGTGGACGCTGGTCGGCACACGGCTTTATCCGGGCCTCATGCATGCGGCGCTCGCGCTGCTGTCGAAACAGGCGCAGTTGCAGCTGTCGCGCTGGCGCGAGGTGCGCGCGGGCGCCCACGAAGCGCGGCGCGCGCTGTCGAAGAGCGGAGTGTCCGCATGAGTACCAAGGTTCATGTTCATCTGTTCTACGGCGCCGATCCGCGCTTTTATCGCAAGGGCGACGATATCGGCTGTCTGTACGGTTATCACCACGCGGAGTCCGAAGCATTCGCGCTGACCTATTCGCAAGACGCGCGCGAAAGCCGGCCCGTACGGCTCGTGCGGCGCGCGCTGAAGGCCGCGCTCGGCTTCGATTTCATCCATACGTGGCGCAATCGCGCCGAGATGCTGCGCTCGGACGTGATCTGGACGCATACCGAGCAGGAATGGCTGTCCGCCGCGCTGATGCTGCTGCTGTGCGGCCGCAAGGCGGGGCCCGGCGCGTCGCCGCTGCTGCTCGCGCAAAGCGTGTGGCTGCTCGACAAGTGGCCGTCGTACGGCATCGTGCGCAGCTGGCTGTATCGCAAGCTGATGACGCGCGCCGATCGGCTGACCACGCTTGCGAGCGAAAACGCCGAGCTATGCCAGGACTACTTCCGCCGCGACGCGACGCCGCTGCTGTACGGCCTGAACACGCGCGACTTTCCGGTCAATGCGCCGACGCAGTGGACGCCGCGCACGCCGCTGCGCATCGCGGCGATCGGCAACGATCGCGACCGTGACTGGGAGACGCTGATCAAGGCGTTCGGCAACGATTCGCGCTATTCGGTGAAGCTCGCGACGCGGCGGCGGATTCCCGCGTCGCTGCGCGCGTCGAATGTCGAGATCGCGCTGTTCTCCGGCATCAAGAAGCAGCACGAGCTGTACGACTGGGCCGACGTGATCGTCGTGCCGTTGCGACCGAACTCGCACGCATCGGGCATCACCGTCATGCTCGAAGCGGCGGCGGTCGGCAAGCCGATGGTCGCGACCGACGTCGGCGCACTGCGCGACTATTTTCCCGCCGACGAAGCCGCCTACGTGCCGCCGTTCATTCCGGAGGCGCTGCGCGCCGCGGTCGACCGGCTCGCCGCCGACCCCGCCGAGGCGCTGCGCCAGGCGCAGGCAGCCGCGGCCGGTCTGCTCGCGCGCGATCTGACCACCGAGCACTACGCGATGCAGCACGTGCGGATCACGCGCGAGATGCTGAGCGCGCGCGGGCAGGCGAGCGCGCACGCGGCCGCGGCCAGGCACGAGCAACGCGCCGCACCTGCGCGCGAATCGCGCGGAGGCCTCTAAGCGATGTCGACGATTCCGCGCGCGAACCCATTGCCGCCGGCCGGCGCGGGCAACGCCGGCGCCGCGCAAACCAATGCGAGCGGGCTGCTGTCCGGCGCAACGCGAGAATGGCTGCCGCCGCTGTTGCTGTGGCTGATCACCGCGGTGCTGATCGTCGCGCATCAGGGCACGGTGCTGACGCTCGCGTTTCCGGTGCTCGCGATCCTCACGGGCCTGTGGCTCTACTTCAAGAGCCCGGCGCGCTATATCGGCTTCATGTGGTGGCTGTGGTTCCTGAGCCCCGAAGTGCGGCGTCTCGCGGACTGGTCGAAAGGCGCGTTCACGCCGACCAGCCTGATCCAGGTCGCGCCGCTCGCCGTGACGATGATCAGCGGCCTGTCGCTGCTGCGCTACTACCGGCTGCTCGCGCAGCGCCGTGGTTTGCCGGTGCTGCTGATCCTGCTCGGCCTCGTCTACGCGTTCCTGATCGGCGTGATGTCGAGCGGGCCGCTTGCGGCCACCTACGACCTCGCGAACTGGCTCTATCCGATCCTGATCGGCTTTCACATCATGGCGCACACGCGCCAGTATCCGCAGTACCGCGACACGATCGTTGGCACGTTCATCTGGGGCATGCTGGTGATGGGCGGCTACGGCCTGATCCAGTTCTTCATCATGCCGCCGTGGGACGCGCTGTGGATGCTCGGCTCGCAGATGAACTCGCAGGGCGACCCGGTGCCGATGGGCGTGCGCGTGTTCAGCACGATGAACTCGTCGGGCCCGTTCGCGTTCGCGATGATGGGCGCGATGGTCTTCGTGATGGCCGCGCAGCACCGCCTGCGCTGGATCGCCGCCGGGCTCGGCTTCTTTTCGTTCGCGTTGAGCCTCGTGCGCTCGACGTGGGGCGGCTGGGTCATCGCACTCCTGATCCAGCTGGTGAAGTCGAACAACAAGGTGCGCGTGCGCATCGTCGCGAGCGCGGTGCTGCTCGCCGGCTTCTGCGTGCCGCTGCTGGCGGTCGGCCCGGTGGCCGAACGGATGCAGGCGCGCCTGAACACGATCGTCAATCTGCACGACGACCAGAGCTACGCGGCCCGCAACGAGTTCTACGCGACCTTCGCGAAGACCGCGTTTACCGACGTGTCGGGCGAGGGCATGGGCGCGACCGGCACCTCGACGAAGCTCTCCAACGACGGCGGCCAGCTCGGCCAGTACGGCAACTTCGACAGCGGCGTGATGAACGTTCCGTTCGTGCTCGGCTGGCCCGGCACCTTGCTGTACATGTCCGGCATCGTGTGGCTGCTGACGCGCGCGGTGCTCGCGTCGTTCAGGCTGCGCGACGACAAGTTCGTCTCCGCGTGCCTGAGCCTGTGTCTTGCGACCTTCGCGATGCTGGTGTTCACGAACTCGCTGGTCGGCACCGGCGGCCTGCTGCTTTTCATGGGCGCTTTTTCGATTCTTTCCGCGGTTCACTACGAAAAGATGAACCGCGCACGCACGCTATTTCTCCACGGAGGCACGGATTGAGAGTCGCCATAGTCACGCACGTAGTGCGTCATAACGACGGCCAGGGGCGCGTCAATCACGAGATCGCGCGCGCGGCGCTCGACGAGAACATCCGCGTGACGCTGGTCGCGTCGCACGTGGCGCCCGAACTGCTCGCGCATCCGAACGTGCGCTGGGCGCCGGTGAAGATCGGCCGCTGGTGGCCGACCAATCTGCTGCGCCAGCAGGTGTTCGCTCTCAAGAGCGCGCTATGGCTGCGCGCGCATCGGCGCGACTACGACGTGCTGCACGTGAACGGCTTCATCACGTGGATGCGCGCCGACGTCAATACCTCGCATTTCGTGCACAGCGGCTGGTTCGCGAGCAAGTACTACCCGTTCGGTTTGACGAAGGGCGTGTGGTCCGCGTACCAGTCGGTCTATACGCGCTGCAATGCGCTGCTCGAACGCTGGGCGTACCGGCGCTCGAAGGTGATCACCGCGGTGTCGCAGAAGGTCGCCGACGAAATCCGCGCGATCGGCCTCACGCCCCGCAACCGCGTGGACGTGATCTACAACGGCGTCGACACGCAAGGCTTCGCGGCGGCGAGCGGCGATCGCGCGAAGTTTCGGTTACCGGACGATGCGTTCCTGCTGCTGTTCGTCGGCGATCTGCGCACCCCGCGCAAGAATCTCGGCACCGTGCTCGCCGCATTGAAGCATCTGCCCGAGCACGTGCAGATCGCGGTGGCCGGCTTTCTGCCGGGCAGCCCGTATCCGGAACAGGCGAAGGCGCTCGGCATCGCGCATCGGGTGCATTTTCTCGGGCTGGTGAAGGAGATGCCAGTGCTGATGCATTCGGTCGACGCGTTCGTGTTTCCATCGCGCTACGAAGCGATGAGTCTGTCGCTGCTCGAAGCGATGGCGGCGGGCCTGCCCGTCGTGACCGCGCGCACCGCGGGCGGCGCCGAGATCATCACGCCGGAGTGCGGCATCGTGCTCGACGATCCCGACGACCCGCAGGCGCTCGCTCGCGCAGTCGCGCAACTCGCCGGCGACGACACCGCGCGCCGCGCGATGGGCCAGGCCGCCAGCGAGCTCGCAACCGGCTTCGGCTGGGCGCGCATGGCCGCGCAATACATCGCGCTGTACCGGCAACTGGCCGGGCAGCAGGAAAACCGCCGGCGTAGCCGGACGGAGGCGACGGTCGTCGCGCAGAACGATGCGCTGACACTGAATCATCTCGCCGGACAGAAGAGCGTGGAATGAACGCGCGAGCCGCGCCATCCACGCAACGGCATAGCAACTCACCGCAAGCAACACACAGGGGCACACCATCATGACGACTGGCTCAATCAAATCACTGCAGATCGGGATGCACTGGTTTCCCGAACGCGCGGGCGGCCTCGACCGCATGTACTACTCGCTGGTCGGCGCGCTGCCGGGCGCGGGCGTCGCGGTGCGCGGCGTCGTCGCCGGCTCGCCGAAAGTCGCGGCCGATACCGGTGGCGCGATCAACGGCTTCGGCTCCGCCGCACAATCGCTGCCGTTGCGGCTGATGGCGGCACGCCGCGCGCTGCGCCAGGAGATCCGCAGGTCGCGGCCCGATGTGATTTCATCACACTTCGCGCTCTATACGTTTCCGGGCCTCGACGTGACGCGCGGCATTCCGCAGGTGTCGCATTTCCAGGGGCCGTGGGCCGACGAGAGCCACGTCGAAGGCGCCGATTCGCTCGGCCAGCGCGCGAAGCGTTATCTGGAGCAGTCGGTGTACGCGCGTTCGTCGCGGCTGATCGTACTGTCGGACGCGTTCGGCAAGATCCTGACGACGCGCTACGGCATCTCACCGGAGCGCGTGCGCGTGGTGCCGGGCTGCGTCGACGTCGAGCAGTTCAATCTGCCGATCACGCAGGCCGAAGCGCGTCTGCGTCTGCAATTGCCGCAGGATCGGCCGATCGTGCTGGCGGTGCGACGGCTGGTGCGGCGCATGGGTCTCGAAGATCTGATCGATGCGGTGAAGCTGGTGAAACGCAGCGCGCCCGACGTGCTGCTGCTGATCGCGGGCAAGGGTCGGCTCGAAAGCGAGCTTCAGGCGCGCATCGACGAGGCGGGGCTCGAACACAACGTGAAGCTGCTCGGCTTCGTGCCCGATCAGCATCTGGCGGCACTGTATCGCGCGGCCAATCTCAGCGTCGTACCGACTGTCGCGCTGGAAGGCTTCGGGCTCATCACGGTCGAATCGCTTGCGTCGGGCACGCCGGTGCTGGTGACGCCGGTCGGCGGATTGCCGGAGGCGGTGGCGGGCTTGTCGCCGGATCTGGTGTTGCCGGAGACCGGCGCAGCGGCGATCGCCGCGGGTCTCGCCGGCGCGTTCAACGGCACGCTAAAGCTGCCCGATGAGGATGCATGCCGCCGCTATGCGCGCGAGCACTTCGATAACGCAGTGATCGCGAAGCGGGTCGCGGCGGTGTATGCCGAAGCGATCGCGGGGGACGCACTGCATTGAAGCGCAGTGGGCTAGCGAAAAAAACAGGCCGAAAATAACGGCATTTTTCTGTCGAACTTGAGCCCGGATCAGCCCTTATTCACGAATTTTCGACCTTATTTTTCAAATCCCTAAAACGTGTGGTTCGGCATCGACTCCGTCACGTTGACGTCACACATCCGCGACGATAATCCCCGCGCCCGAAAGTACAAAAACACACGGGCGTCCCGCTCAATGCGTGGACCTTGTATTTTCAGACCTCGGGGATTCTCAGATGACCATCCGTCACCGCATCACGCTACTCGTCATTCTGATGCTCGTCGCGTTATCCGCCATTGGTGGATACGCTGTGCTTCAGACTCGCAACAGCGCCGCCAACGTCAGACAGGTGACCCAGGGTGTCGTGCCGAGCGCGCTCGCGTCGGCCGACCTCGTGTCGCAGCTCAAGGACGTGCAGCTCGCGATGATGACGCTCGTCTATGCGCCTGACGAGAACATGGTCTCGCAGGCGCGAGACCTGCTGAAGAGCAAGGAAGCGTCGCTGCTCGCGGCGCTCGACGTGCAGGCGAAGGCCGCGCAAGGTCAGGCCCAAACCGGGCTCGTGAGTCAGGCGCGCGACAGCCTCGCCAACTATTTCAACGCGGTCAACGACACCGCGAGGATGAAGGCCGACGGCAAGAACGAACTGGCGCAGGCGTATCTGTTCGCGAACGTCGCGCAATACCGCGATGAACTCGAAGGCATCGTCGAGACGCTGCGAATCGAGAAGAACCGTCAGAAAGACGCCGCGATCGACGACCTGAACAGCGCGCTCGCCACCACGACGACGGCGATCGGCGCCGCGACCGGCGCGGCCATCGTCGTGCTGCTGCTGATCAGCGCGCTGCTGTATCGGCAGATCACCCGGCCGCTGAGCCGCATGCAGGTGGAGATGAGCGAGATCGCGGCAAGCCAGGACTTCACGCGCCGCGTGCCGGTCGGCCGCATGGACGAGATCGGTCATTCGATCGTCGCGTTCAACGGCATGATCGAGAAGATCCAGCAAAGCTCGCTGCAGTTGAAGCAGAAGACCGCCGATATCCAGGCGATGCTGCAAAACATGCAGCAGGGGATTCTGACTGTGGTCGAAGGCGTGGTCGTGCATCCGGAATACTCCGCGTATCTGGAGGCCATCTTCGAGACTCGCGAGATTGCGGGCCGTCCGCTGCTCGACCTCGTGTTCGGCGGCACCGGTATCAACAGCGATGAGCTCGCGCAGATCGAAGCGGCGCTGCACGCATGTATCGGTGAAGACAGCATGAACTTCGAGTTCAATCAGCACCTGCTCGTCAACGAGATCGCCAAGCCGATGGCCGATGGCCGCGTGAAGACGCTCGACCTGAGCTGGTCGGCGATCACCGACGAACACGACGTCGTGCAGCGTTTGATGCTGTGCGTGCGCGACGTGACCGAACTGCGCGCGCTCGCCGCCGAGGCCGGCGAACAGAAGCGCCGGTTGGAAATGATCGGCGAGATTCTCGCGGTGAGCCAGGAGAAGTTCCATCACTTCGTCGAAAGCGCGACGGGCTTCATCAGCGAAAACGAGCGGATCATCCGTCAGCATCACGAGCCGAGTCTCGAAGCGGTCGCCGAGCTGTTCCGCAATATGCACACCGTCAAGGGCAATGCACGCACCTACAGCCTTCAGCATCTGACCGGCGTCGTCCACGAAACCGAACAGCGTTACGACGCATTGCGCCGCGCGGACGGCGGTGAAGCGTGGGACCAGCAGCTTCTGATCGACGATCTGCAGCGCGTGAAGGCTGCGCTCGAAACCTACGCGACGATCAACGAAGTGAGCCTCGGCCGCAAGGGTCCGGGCCAGAACGGCGCGGTGGATCGCTACCTGATGGTCGATCGCGAGTTGATCCAGAAGCAGTTGGACTTGCTCGAAAGCGCCGATCCGGCCGACCGGGACGCACTCGTGTCGATGCGCGAATCGTTGCAGCGCGAGCTGCGTCTGTTGGGCACCGAATCGATCTACGAAGCGCTCGCGGGCGTGCTCGAATCGCTGCCGTCTCTGGCGGCCGAACTCGGCAAGGAAGCGCCGATCGTCAGCATCGACAACAACGGTTATCGCGTGCGCAGCGAGGTCAGCAATACGCTGCGTAATGTGTTCACGCACCTGCTGCGCAATTCGGTCGATCACGGCATCGAGCCCGCCGCCGAGCGTATCGCGAACGGCAAGAGCGCGGCCGGCGTCATCGAGTTGGAAGTGGGCGTCGACCATCACGCGCTGCAGATCACCATCAGCGACGACGGCCGGGGTCTCGCGCTCGCAAAGATCCGTGCCGCGGCGATCGAACGCGGCTGGATCGACGCCGATGCCGCGCTCAGCGACGAAGCGATTGCCGAGCTGATCTTCCGTTCCGGCTTTTCGACCGCGCAGAGCGTCAGCGAGATTTCGGGCCGCGGCGTCGGGATGGATGCGGTGCGCGATTTCGTGCGGCGCGAGCGTGGCCGCATCGAATTGCGTTTCACCGACGATCGTCGCGGCGCCGACTATCGCCGCTTTCAGACCGTCGTATCGTTCCCCGAGGACTGGGCGGTCGACAGTCTCGATGCGTCCACCGATGCAGCGCGCGAGCGTGACGCGGATGCGGTAGCAGGCTGATCGCCTGATCGATTGAACGAAGCGAAGGGAGCAGGTCGTGTTTGAAAGCTATCTTGTGGTCGCAGGCGTTGGCGGTATCGTCTGCGCGCTCGCGACGGGAATTTATTATCGTCGGGGGCTTCGCGCCAGTGCGGAAACGCAGCGTGTCGACACGCTCGCGCGGCAAGCCCTCGAGCAGCAACTCGACGCGGCGCTCCAGGCCGGCGAGCAGGCCAACGGCGAGCGCGCCGCCCTGGAGGCGATGCTCGCCGATCTGCGCGCGCAGGCCGAGCAGGGCGAGCGCAATCGCGAATCATTGCAGGCGAGCCTCGACGCCGCGAGCACGCGAAGCGACGAATGGCGGCAGCATGCGACGCGGATCGCGCACGAGGCCGCCCGACTGAAGACGCTGACGATCACGTTCGAGCGCTGGCACGAGCAGATGATTTCGCTGATGTCGCAGAACCGCGACATGCACAAGAAGAACCAGGAACTGTCGTCGATCGTGCAGCACGTGCTGATCGTTTCGCTGAATGCGTCGATCGAAGCGGCGCGCGCCGGCACCGCGGGTCGCGGCTTTTCGATCGTCGCGGGCGAAGTGCGCTCGCTCGCGTCGCGCTCGCAGGAACTGTCGAAGAGCTATCAGGAGAGTCTGCATCGCAACGATCTGACGACCGCGGCGACGTTCCAGGACATCCAGGCCGGCGGCAAGATGATCACGGCGTCGCTCGGCGGCGTCGAAGCGCTGGCGACCCAGTTTCAATCCAGGCTCGAGCAGGCCGCAGCGTGATTACCGATCAGGCGTTGCAAAGCATCGCGGACATCTTCTGTCACGCGGCTCGCGCGAGATTGCCCGCGACGCCGGGTGATGCGTGCGAGATCAGCGCGGTGCCGAGGTGGGATCGCGATCATCCGCCCGGACCTTGCGCGATGGCGCTGACGATCTCGTCGATCGGTTTTCGTCTGCTGTTCGTGCTGCATTTCAGCAAGGACGAAGCAACGCGCGCGTACTACGCGAGCGGCGACACGACGCGTTCGCTGTCCGAAACGCTGATGGAACTCGGCAACCTGTGCTGCGGCTACATGAACCAGCAACTGGTCGAGCATTTCCCCGATCTCGGCATGTCGACGCCGTATGAATTGAACAGCCGCTGTATCGAGTATCTGGACGAGTTGCGGCCCGATCACGTGTGGGCGTACGAGCTGACGATCGGCGCGGCGGCCCGGCTGGGCGTGACGTTATGCATATGCGCGCAGGCGCCACTCGATTTCAAGGCTGAACTCGCGGCGGCTGACGAGGCCGAAGGCGAACTCGAACTTTTCTAGCAACACTGCATTCGCAGACTGAAACACGATGAATACCAGCAAGCCCGTCAGCAAGGTGCTCGTGCTCGACGACTGTCCGGCACACGCGCAAGCGCTGAAACTCTTTTTCGACGAGCACAATCTGATAGCACTGAAGGTGCGCGACAGCAGCCGCCTCGGCTCGTGCTCGCCACCAATATCGATCTCGGCGGCGTTCTGTTGGCGGACAACTACGGTGGATCGGTCGAACAGGCGGCGACGACCGCGGCGCGGATCAATAAGTTGCGCCCCGAACTGCCGGTAATCCTGCGTTCGAGCGGCAACGCGCCGCTCGAACAGCTTCCGAAGCCGTTGAAGAACGCGGCATGCGCGCATTTCCATGGCGCCGATCTGACGGCGCTGCGTGAAGCCGTCGATCAATACATCTTCAGCCTCGACTTCCCGAATGCGCTCGTGCGCGGCATCGCCGAGATCACGGAAGCGCGGCTCGCCACGTTATTCGACGGCGTCACCGTGCAACGCGACACGCCGAGCGTCGTACGCGATCGCATCATCTTCGGCGAGGTGTTCAGCCTGATTCCGCTCGAAGGCACCTGGTGCCGCGGCTATATGTTGATGCAGGCCGAAGAGGAACCGCTGCTCGGAATGATCGAGCGCGATCGCGCCGCACGCGGTCCCGGCATGGGCGCGGCGCAAGCAGGCTTTCGCGATCTGAACAATGTGCTCGGCGAATTGACGAATCTGATCTGGGGCGCGTTCAAGGACCGGTTCCTCGCTGCGCGGAACGCTCGCGAAGCGAGCCAGGTGCAGGTGCCTCTGCTCGTCAATCACAAGCACCGCTATATCTCGTTCGGCTCGGACAATCCGCAGTTGCGGTTTCAATACCGATTGAGCCACGCGGCGAGCGGACAGTCGGTGTCGATCGACCAGCGCTTCGTTTTCAACCTGAGCTGGTCACCCGAAGATTTTTCTGAAAACACGGTGGATGTCGACGATCTGGTCGAGTCCGGCGAACTGGATCTGTTTTGATACAACGCGTCGATGACGCAAGGGAATGGCTATGGCAAAGATTCTGGTGGTGGACGATTCGAGCACGGTACGCGAAGAAGTGGCGGGCTTTCTGGCGAAAAACGGTCTGGACGTCGCGACCGCCATCGACGGCAAGGATGGTCTTACGAAGCTGAAGACGGATTCGAATATCCGCCTGATCGTAAGCGACGTGAACATGCCGAACATGGACGGCCTGACGATGGTCGAAAAAATTCGCGGCGAACTCGCGAACAAGACCGTCAACGTGATCATGCTGACGACCGAAAGCAGCCCAGCAATGAAGGAGCGCGGCAAGGCCGCCGGCGTGAAGGGCTGGATCGTCAAACCGTTCAAGGGCGAAGCGGTGCTGGAGACGTTCCGCAAACTGGCGGGTTGACGCAATAGTGTGCGGCGAACCCGCCGCACACGGATGCCGTGTTAGAACGTCTCGTGGTGCTCGTTGCGTGCGATGTCCGCCTGCACCATCATCTGGCACAGCTGTTCGAGGGAGGTTCGCGGTTGCCAGCCGAGCGTGTCGCGCGCCTTGTCCGCGCAGCCGATCAGCAGGTCCACTTCGGCCGGCCGATAGAACTTCGGGTTCACGCGCACGAGCGTCTTGCCGGTTGCGACATTGATGCCGGTCTCGCGCTCGTCCTTGCCCGACCATTCCAACTGGAAGCCGGCCGCCGTGAACGCCATGCGCACGAAATCGCGAACCGTTTCGGTGCGACCGGTCGCGAGCACGAAGGTGTCCGGAGCGTCGGCCTGCAACATGCGCCACATGCCCTCGACGTATTCGAGCGCGAAGCCCCAGTCGCGCTGCGCGCTGAGGTTGCCCAGTTCGAGCACGTCCTGCTTGCCGAGCTTGATCTTCGCGACCGTGTCGGTGATCTTGCGCGTGACGAATTCTCGGCCACGTAGCGGCGATTCGTGATTGAACAGAATGCCGCTGCTCGCGAACAGGTTGTACGACTCGCGATAGTTGATCGTCGACCAGTGCGCGAACAGCTTCGCGATGCCATACGGGCTGCGCGGGTAGAACGGCGTGCTTTCGCGTTGCGGCACCGCCTGCACGAGACCGAACATCTCGGAGGTCGATGCCTGGTAGAAGCGCGTCTTCGGGCTCAGGATACGCAGGCCTTCGAGCAGATTCAGCGCGCCGACACCGGTCACTTCGGCGGTGGTCACCGGCTGGTCGAACGACACGCCGACGAAGCTCTGCGCGGCGAGGTTGTACAACTCGTCGGCCTGCGTGCCGTCGAGCAGACGCAGCGTCGAGCCGAGGTCGGTGAGGTCGTGTTCGACCAGACGCAGATTCGGATGATCGAGCACGCCAAGCTCACGCATGCGCCAGAAGTTGACCGAACTCGTGCGCCGGTAGGTGCCGGTCACGTGATAGCCCTTGTCGAGCAGCAGCTTGGTCAGATAGGCGCCGTCCTGTCCGGATACGCCGGTGATGATCGCTTTGCGTGGTTGGCTCATAGCTTGCCTTCTAGTTTGTGAATGAAAAAAGAACGAAACGCGCGTAAAAGCGGGGCTCAATGTGTTTCGTCAAGCAGTCGCCGCACCAACGGTTCGACGACTCGATAGTCCTGTTCGGCCTTCAGCCGGTACAACTCCGGTTTCGGATGCGCGCCGTCCGACATCAGCGATTTCCAGTCGGGCAGGCCGCTCACATACTCGTATTGATCGACGAGCGGCACCTGCTGTTCGGCGGCCACGCGTCGCGTCATCGCGACCATCGTCGCCAGCATCGCGTTGAGCCGGTTATCGGGCATCGGGTTCGAGGTCTGCAAAACAGGCTGCTTGCCGAGTGCTCGCGCCGTTTGCACAAGCGATGTTTCGGCCGCGTAGAACTGCTCGGGCGTCTGGCTTTGCATCACTTCGTTGATGCCGTAGTTGATCAGCACGATTCGCGCGGACGAGACGGCGAGACGTTCGCGCCACGGCAGGCCCCCCGTCGGTCCCGCGCGGCGATTGCCGGTGCCGTCGCGCAACTGCCAGGCCATCGTGCCGCCGACGCCGTAGTTCGTGACGCGCACGCGCTCGCCGTCATGCGCCTGCAACGCCTGCTGCAGATACGTGACGGCATTGCGCGCTTGCGGGCCGCAGTGGCCATCGCTGCAGGTGATGCCGAGCGTGGTCGAATCGCCGTACGCGTCGATCAGCACTTGCGTCGGCGATGACGTTGGCGGCTCGTCCACGGCCGCGCTCGTTGTCGGCGCGAGTAACGTCAGCGCCGACACGACGCCCAGCACGCGGGCAGCAACAACGGCCAGGCGGTTCATGCGCGGCTTTGCGGTGCTTGCCGCGCAACGCTGGCGCCGGCAGTCGCCGCCGCTCTCGTGCCGCGCGTGGCGAAAATCAGGCGCTTCTCGAACGCGAACCATGTGATGCTCGCGTACACGAGCGTGATCGCTAGCGCGATCACGGCGCTCAGATAGCGATTCAGATGCAGCGGCCACACCACGTACAGCACGCTCAGGTGAATCAGATAGATCGTGTAGCTGATCGTGCCGATATAAACGAGCACGGGGTTGCACAACAGTCGCTTGACGATGCCCTTGCTCTGCAGTGCGATCACCACGATCGACGTGCAAAGCACCAGCGACACGCTATAGAGCCCGGCATTCGACAACGGCGTGTTCGCCGCGCGAAAACGCGGGAAGTGCAGATGCAGCCATGCCAGCACCGCGAGGGCGGCGAGCGCGCCGAGCACCGCGAGTCCCTTGTACGGTTCGAGCGCATTGCGATCACGCCGCACGGCCACCGCGAGCAGCGCGCCGGCCGCGAGCAGATCCATGCGGAACGGCGTCAGGTAATAGATCGGCCAGAACGAATCGAACCACGGCGTCGCAAGCGCGCGCAGCAGCGGCACCAGCACGATCAGCGCCGCCGCCACGCCGCCGAGCAGACGCTCGGGTACGAGCAGGATCACGAACGGCCAGAAGATGTAGAACTGCTCTTCGACCGCGAGCGACCACAGCACGTTGAGGCTTTCGTGACCGCTTTGATTGAGCGCATCGCCGATATTGGTCGCGAAAAACGCGTACCAGTACCAGTGCTGTGCCCACGCGAGGCCGAACAGCACCGACGACACGGCCATCAGCAGCAGGTACGGCGGCAGGATGCGGCGCGCGCGCCGCGCATAGAAATAGCTGAAATACGACTGCTGACGCGACTTGCGATCGAGCAGGATGCCGCTGATGAGAAAGCCGCTCAAAACGAAAAACAGATCGACGCCCATCCATAGCGGCGCTTTCAACGCGTGCTGTGCGAACACCGCTAGCACGGCGATCGCACGCAGACCGTCGAGTTGCACGATGCGGGAATGGGAGGGCGCGAGGGGCAATGCGCTGGCTGTCATGAACCGTCCATGGTGTAAAGCGGATGGGCCGGGCGAAGGGCCGCGCGGTTCGCAACGGATAGCCGGCGAACAGGCGCGCGCTTCGCGTCGCAACTGAAGTGCAATCGATTCTAGGGAAAAGAAATTCGAGAAAAAATCTGTTGGAATGGGCTAATTGAATCAGATTGAAACAGGGTATTTCTTTGGCCATTCCAGAAAGATTTATATGGTTATGTGGTGGGCGCCGGGCAATCCGCAATAAATGCGTATTGCGTGATTCCACATCGTTACGAACGGAAGATCCCGGCGACGGGGGCGCGCGCGACGCCGCGGCTTTCGCTTTCATCGATTTTTAAATTCATTTCTTTTGCGACGTATAAGCGAACGAATATTTTTGAATTATTTTCGACTTTCGTCGCTGCATTTTTTCCGCGTAACTTAGTCGTGCGGACGGCTGCCTTCGGGCGCCGCGCTTCAATCGGTTGCGCTTCGTTTCGCTTTACCACATCACTGATTTTCGCCCCGAGCGGGCACGGGTCCGCGTGCATCGCGTTGACCGGACATCGACTGGAGGTTCCGCCTTGCGCCGCATCACGTTCAAAAGCTGGTTCGCCCTGACAGCCTGCGCCGCCGGCGTCGTCGCCGCAACGGCCGTTCTGCCGGCTCGCGCCGAAACCGCGTTGAACGCGAAGACCTCATGGATCGGCAACAGCTTTGGCTTCGGCGATGGCACATGGACGCAGATCAACATCACCGCGATCGCGGTCACCCCGGACGGCAAGGTGTATACGAACGCGCCGTGGGATGAAAGCGGCGCCGAAGCGAGCGTCTATCAGGACGGCAAGATGCTCGGCTTCGCGGGTGGCACGCATGGCTGGGGCAACGCCGGCGGCAATGCGATCGCGGTCAACCGCAAATATGCGTTCGTCGCGATCGCGGTCGGCAATGAGAAGGGGCACCTGGTCGAGCCGGGCGTATGGCCGGACAAGGGCAAACAATGGTTCGGCATTTCGCGGCGCCTGATCGGCGAACCGAAGCGCGTGGCCCCGTTTCAGCCCGCCGCCAAAAACGCGGACCCGCATGCGCAGCTCGCCGCCGGCTTTCTGATGATGAACGAAGTGCCGACCGGCACGAACGCGGAGATCGACGGACTCGCCGCGAACGACACGACGCTGTTCGCGGCCAATACCGCGCGCAATCGCATCGAAGTCTACGATGCCGAGTCGATGCAGCAGAAGGCGACGTGGAGCGTGCACGAGCCTGGACGTCTCGCGCTCGCACCCGACGGCACGCTCTGGGTGCTGAGCGGCACACGCAGCGATCGCGCGCCGGGCATCGAGCATTACACCGCGACCGGTCAGCGCATCGATGAAACCATCACGCTGCCGGCCGACACGGTCGCGGTCGACCTCGCCGTCGATGCGCAAGGCCGCCTGCTGATCGCCGACAACGGTCCGCGCCAGCAGGTGCTGTTCTTCACGAAGCGCGACGGCCGCTACACGGCGTCGGGCACGCTCGGCGAGCGCGGCGGCATTTTCAGCGGCGTCGCGGGCAAGCCGGGACCGTTGCGATTCAACGGCTTGACTGGCGTCGGTGTCGATGCGCGCGGCAACGTGTACGTATCGACCAATGGCATCGGTCCGCGTTACGAGCCGATCGGCGCGGGCCTCGGCGCGACGCTCGAAAGCTACGCGCCGGACGGCAAGCGCAACTGGCAGGTCGAAGGGCTGCTGTTCGTCGACGGCGCGTGGATCGATCCGGCCCGGCCCGACAGCGTCTATACCGGCAACAAGCGCTTCGAGCTAGATCTGTCGAAGCCGTCGGGGCAGGACTGGAAATACGCGGGATTCCTGTCGAATCGGTTCAAGTACCCGGACGATCCGGTGTTCCATACCGACCAGTATCCGGGCCTGCCGATCGCGCGGCGGTTGAAGGGGCGCACGTTCCTCTATCTGAGCGACATGTATGCGGACCATCTGAAGATCTATCGCTTCGATCCGCAGCACGACGGCGAGAGCGCGATTCCGTCTGGATTTATCGCAGGCCGCGAGCGCGCGGTCACGAAGGTGCCGAATGCGCCGCCGGGCGGTGACTGGATCTGGCGCGACACGAATGGCGATGGCCAGTTCGAGCGCGACGAATACACGCTGAACACGAGCGGCACGAAGCTCGCGGGCGGCTGGGGGTGGTGGGTCGATACGGCCGGCGACATCTGGCGCACCCGGGATACGAAGGGCATCTATCGCTTCCGTTTCGGCGGACTCGATGCGAAGGGCAACCCTGTCTACTCGTACTCGAACCTGGCGCAGTACCCGGTGCCGGCACCGTTCAGCGAACTGCATCGCGCGATCTATGAACCGGACACCGACACGATGTACGTAAGCGGCTATACGGCCGATATGCCGACCGCGCAGGGCTTCTGGAAGGAAGTGGGGCGTGTGCTGGTGCGCTACGACAAGTGGTCGAGCGGCAAGCCGGTGCAGCGTTACGCGATCGACTTGCCGTGGCAGACGCAGAGCAAGCCGATCGCGACGATCATCGGCGTCACCGTCGAAGGGCAATACGTGTTCGGCGTCGAGCCGGTCGGCGCGGTGCACGTGTGGGACAAGGACAGCGGCAAGGAACTCGGCGTGATCCGGCCGGGCCCCGAAGTGGGCCGCGCGTCGGGCTGGGTCGACGTGCCGAACGGCATCAGCGCGACGAAGCGCGCCGATGGCGAGTACCTGGTGTTCGTCGAGGAAGACGCGCGCGGCAAGGTGCTGATGTATCGCTGGAAGCCTTGAGGTGCGTTGGCCTCGCTGACGCAGCCCCGCACGCAATCTAACCGCAAAACCCAAGGGATTCGATGGACAAAGGCATTCTCAGGAACGTAGCGATCAATTTTTTCGGGCTCGTGCTGCCGACGTTCGTGTCGCTCGTGACCGTGCCGGCGTATATCCGGCTGCTCGGCGTCGAGCGCTACGGTGTGATCAGTCTCGTGTGGACGCTGATCGGCTACTTCGGGATTCTCGATCTCGGCATGAGCATGGCCGCGCAGAACCATATTTCGAAGGCGCGCGCGTCGGGCGATCAGCGGGAAAGCGCGCGCGTGTTCTGGAGCGCGACGTGGCTCAATCTGACGACCGGCGTGGTCGGCGGTTTGATCATCTACTTCGGTGCGTTCCTGTACACCGCGTATTTCACGAAGGTGTCGCCCGAGCTGCAGCACGAAGTGTATATGGCGCTGCCGTGGCTCGCGGTCGCGATTCCGATCGCGAACGTGTCGTGGGTGTTCGCGGGCGCGATCAATGGCGCGGAACGCTTCGGCGTCTACAACACGAATCAGACCATCGGCACGTTCCTGTTCCAGCTTCTGCCGCTCGGTGCCGCGTTGTGGCTCGGCGCGACCTTGCAGAATGTACTCGCCGCGGCCGTGGTCGCGCGGATTCTCGCGGCGCTGCTGCTCGGCCGCTACGCGCTGAAAGTGCTTGAGATACGCAGCATTGAACCGCCGCGGCTCGGCGTCTCGAAAGGGCTGTTCAACTTCGGCGGCTGGATGCTGATCGCGAGCGTGACGACGATGGTCGCCGATTCGCTCGATCGCGTGATGCTCGGATCACGCCTCGGCGCGCGTTTCGTCACGTACTACACGGTGCCGCAGAATCTCGTCACGCGTCTGAACATCGTGCCGACCGCGCTGGTGCGCACGCTGTTTCCGCGGCTGTCGGCGGTCGGCCGCGCGGATGCCGACACGATCACGCAGCAGTCGCTCGAATTTCTCAACGGCGTGTTCACGCCGGTCGCGCTCGTTGCGATGCTGGTGCTCGAACCGTTCCTGCATCTGTGGGTCGGCAACGAGATCGCGACGGTCGCGGCGCCCGTCGGCCGCATCATGATCGTTGCCGTGTGGCTCGTCGGCCAGGCGAACGTGACGCGCATCCTGATTCAGTCACAGGTCAATCCAGCCACCGCCGCGCGCATCGGGCTCGTCGAGTTGCCGCTGTTCGCCGGCGCATTGTGGCTCGGGATCACGCATTTCGGGCTGACGGGCGCGGCGGTCGCGGTTTCCGCGCGCGCACTGTTCGACTACGCGGTACTGCTGCATTTCGCGGCGATCCGCGCGCGCCAGATCGTGCTCGACATGCTCGCCCATCTCGCCTTCCTGCTCGCCAGCCTGTGGCTCGCGAGCTTCCTGCCGAGCCTCGCGCTCGCGATCGCCGCTGGCTTGCTGATGGTCGGCGCGAACGTCGCGTGGTCGATCACGATGACGCCCGCCTTGCGCAATCTTGCGCGTTCACTGCTATTGCGACTGAATCCGAGGAAAAGCGCATGAATCACGACGTCCTTGAAAAAAACCTGTTGAGGCCTGCGACGCGCGGCGCGCTCGACGAACTGACGAGCGTGCCAGGCATGCAGCCGGCAGTGCGCCGTACCACGCCGCGCGCGGACAGAAACGTGCGCATTGCGATCGTGCACGATTGGCTCGTCACCTACGCGGGCGCGGAGAAAGTGCTCGAGCAGATCATCGCGTGCTTTCCCGATGCGGACCTGTTCAGCCTCGTGGACTTTCTCGACGATCGCAGCTTCCTGCGCGGCAAGACGGTGACGACGTCGTTCATCCAGAAACTGCCGCTCGCGCGCAGCAAGTACCGCTCGTATCTGCCGCTGATGCCGCTCGCGATCGAACAGCTCGACGTGTCGGCGTACGACGTGGTGATTTCGAGCAGTCACGCGGTCGCCAAGGGCATTCTCACCGGTCCCGACCAGGTGCATATCAGCTACGTGCATTCGCCTATCCGCTATGCGTGGGATTTGCAGCATCAGTATCTGCAGCAGTCGAAGCTGACCAACGGCCCGAAGTCGGCACTCGCCCGGCTGATTCTGCATTACATACGCAACTGGGATATCCGCACGTCGAACTCGGTCGACGGCTTCATCGCGAACTCGGCGTTCATCGCGCGACGCATCAAGAAGGTGTATCAGCGCGACGCGCAAGTGATCTTCCCGCCGGTCGATGTCGACGCGTTCACGCTGTGCACGCAGAAGGAAGACTTTTATCTGACCGCGTCGCGGATGGTGCCGTACAAGAAAATCGATCTGATCGTCGAGGCGTTCGCGCGGATGCCCGAGCGCAAGCTCGTCGTGATCGGCGACGGACCCGACATGGCGAAGATCCGCGCGAAGGCGGGGCCGAACGTCGAGATCATGGGCTATCAGCCGTTCAAGGTGCTGAAGGACCGCATGAGCCGCGCGAAGGCATTCGTGTTCGCGGCCGAAGAGGACTTCGGCATTTCGGTGGTCGAGGCGCAGGCTTGCGGCACGCCGGTGATCGCCTACGGCAAGGGCGGGGCGCTCGAAACCGTGCGCGATCTGTCGGAGCCGAACCCGACCGGCATGTTCTTCGATGAACAGGATGCCGACTCGATCATCGCTGCCGTGAATCGTTTCGACGAGCTTGGGCACCGGTTCCAGCCCGAGCATTGCCGCGGCAACGCCGAGCAGTTTTCGGCCGCGCATTTCCGCGAGCGCTTTTTCGCGCAGGTGCGCGCGGCGGTGCCCGCGCTGCGCGCCGCGACGCTGCCGCCCTATACGCCATATCGGCCGGGCGCGCAGAGCGCAGCGAACGTGCCGCGCATTCTCGCCGTCGATCAGAGCGGCGTGCTCGGCGGCGCCGAGCTGTCGCTGCTCGAAATCGTCAAGGCGCTGCGCTCGCGCATCGAGGTCGTGCTGTTCGACGACGGGCCGTTCAATACCGCGCTCGCGAAGACCGGCGTCGAGGTCTCCGTGCTCGATGCCGGAGTGCTGAAAAACGTGCGCAAGCAGGGCGGTTCGCTGCCGAAAGGTCAGGCATTGAAGGGGCTCATCTCACTCGTGCGTGCCACCGCGAAACGGGCGCGCAATGCGGACGTGATCTACGCGAATACGCAGCGTGCGATGGTGATCGGCGCAGTGGCCGGCAAGCTCGCGAGACGGCCGGTGGTCTGGCATTTGCGCGACATCGTCAGCGCCGAGCATTTCGGCGGCAAGCAGCTCGCGATCATCAAGTGGTGCGCGCGGCTCGGCCTCACGCACGTGATCGCCAATTCGGCCGCGTCGGCGCAGGCGTTCGCGAAGCTCACGCGGTTCGACGGCAAGCGCATCGACGTCGTATTCAATGGGATCGACGCGGAGCCGTTCGACGCGTTGCGCACGGTGCCGCAAGCGGTGCTGCGCGAGCGCCTGAATCTGCCGCGCGACGCGTTCCTCGTCGGCTCGTTCAGCCGCCTTGCGCGTTGGAAGGGGCAGCATGTGCTGCTCGAAGCGATGGTGCTCAATCCGCAGATGCATGCGGTGCTGGTCGGCGCGGCGCTGTTCGGCGAGGACCAGTACGAAATGGAACTGCGGGCCTTCGTTGCCGCACACGGGCTCGGCGAGCGGGTGCACTTTCTCGGCTTCCAGCACGATATTGCCGCCTGCATGTGCGCGGTCGATGCGGTCGTGCATACGTCGATCACGCCGGAACCGTTCGGCCGCGTGATCGTCGAGGGGATGCTCGCGCAGCGGCCGGTCGTGGCGTCGCGCGCGGGCGGCGTGCTCGAAATCATCGAGGACTACGAGAACGGCGTCCTGTGTACGCCGGGCGATGCGCATGCGCTCGCCGATACGCTCGCCGAATTGCGCTCGAACGGCGACTTGCGCGACAAGCTGGTCGAGAACGGCTATCGGACCGCGCAGGAGCGTTTCGGCACGCGCAGCTATGTGGGTGGGGTCGCGGGGATTCTGAAGAGTGTGGCGGGGCGGTAGAGCGGGGTTTTTTACGTGAGGGTAGACAGGGGCTTGGCCAGTCCTTGCTTGGCGTGACGGGGCGGAAGTCGAATGACCTTCGCTCCGTTTTTTTGCGCGCCGCGCGCGTGGCATCTAACAACCCTCGCGCGGCGACCAGTAGATTACTCGCTCAGAAGGCGCTTCAACTCGTCAAGAAATGAGGCTGTAGTGTGGCCCCACAGATTAGGATCAAACCCTGAACCGTAATCTCTTTCGAACGCAGAATCCAAGTCGGACGGATGTTCATTCATGAACGAATTTATTTCATCAATTATCTCTTTTCGGTATTCCGTTGAACTATCATTTTTATAGCATGAGACAATTTCAGAGATTGTGTTTCCCCAAAGATCAAAATCTTCATTGAAATACGCACCGAAAAGCTCATACATTCTGGGGTGGCGGTCAGATAACATTTTCCATTCTACGCTCCGTTTTTTTCAAGGGGAGACGAGTGCATTACTCGCTCAGAATGCGCTTGAGTTCCTCAAGAAACGATGCAGTCGTGTGACCCCATAGCTTCGGATTAAAATCATGTCCGTACATTTCATAGAAGGCACTATCTAGGTTTTCGCCGAAGTTCTCTGCCAGCTGGTTAATTTCGTTGATAGCAGACTTGCGCATTTTCGAAGTAATCGCATTCTTATAGATGCCGACGATTTCTTCAATCGAGTCCCCGATATAGTGATAATCCTGATTGAGATATCCGCCAAACAGAATATCGAGATTTGGGTATGAAGGGTTATTTTCTGTGTGGCTCATAATTTGGTTGCATATGACGTAATAATGTAATATGGCATTCCATTATATGTTTCATGCTTCAATACTAGCCGGATTCCATGCAGTCGAATTAACTCCCCTGTTTCCCTAACCACTCCATAGCCAATATCCCGGCCAGCGTTTTCGTTTAAGACTAAATGATAATTTGGCCGAGACCGTGACCAGGATCTGATTTTAATGGAATTAATTCGCACAATTCTCGAAATGGCCAATTCTGCTGTTTTCAGGTCGTAGAAAGAAGATGCGACGTCCATTTTAGGATATTTTCTCAGGCGCGCCCTCAAATACTCCTCTGACTTGCCAATGTGCTCCTTTATTGTATGCCCTCCGAGCCTCGGATTTAGGGCTTTTGCTTCATGCATTTGCAGATTGATCCGGCCCATCGTGACGCTGGCCACGCGCGCAGCCTTGATCGATCCCGCGAATCCAAACGGCACGATCATATCGACTGACAGGCCGATATTATTCGCCATGTCAGGACTGGCCTTCATCGCCTCGGCCAGTTTCGTCGTACCTTGCTGGATCAGCGTGGCGGTATCCCGGCCTGTCCAGATTTGGCGTACACCTGCCGACACCGTATCTGAGCCATGTACGCCGAACACAACACATCCGGCCTTGCTTGCCATCGTCGGTTCCGGAAGCACGCAAAGCGTTGCCGCCCCAACCATTTCCAGTACCCCGCCGACTACCTGCAAGCCGCCCCATAGCCGGTTGGAAAGCATTTCGGCGGGGTTGATAGACTGCCGGGAGAGCACCGCAGCCAGTTGCGGCGCACTGAGTACCACGCGCACTGTGCCCGAATCCTGTTGATACGACATCCTGAATTCCTCTGTAGCGATTGGGGTAGCCACGCTAGCAGGCGAATACGGGGATGTGGAATGGGCGATGGATGATTTTGATGGCCATTTGCGCGCGCGAATCAAACCGCGCATGACGAGCGCCTTTTCGCGGGCGGTCGCAATCGAAACTTCGGGATGCATACCTAAGCCCCCGTCGCGGCACTTGGCCGTTACGGGGTTGACACAGCGCAGGGTGTACTTACGCCTTGAGACTCCCCGACCACTTCATCGCGGGCATTTCGACCAGCCGATAGAAGACATAGGCAGCCGGCACCGCGACCAACATATAACCAAACGACGGCCAGATCGACACCTGCAGCGACGAACGAAACAGCCACGCCGAGAGAAGCACGAAGATCGGCAGATGAATCAGATACAGCGAGAAGCTGAAGTCACCCACGCGGGACAGCAAGCGCGACAGCGCACGCGACCCAGTGCGAAGCAGCGCGAGCACGCAACTCCCTTCGTGTTGCGGGTCATTGGGCACATCGAGCGCCTTGTACAGATAGCACGCGAAGCCCAGCGCCCAGATCTGGAACGCACCATACTGACCGAAATGAAACGCGACGCAGCCTGCCGCGATCAATCCCGCCGCGAGAACGTACAGCAATGCGGGCGCGCGCGCCTCTCGCGCGTTGCGCGCCCTCACATCGGCGATCCACGCGCCGAGCATCCACGAGAACCAGTACGACGTGAAGAACTGCAGATCATGTCGTTCCAGCCCGTACGCGGACGCAACGTTGATCACCGCGACGAGCGCGAGCACGGCGTTCATGCCGATGCGCCGCCGCAGCGCGAACAGCAGCGGATAGATCGCATAGAACTGCACTTCGAGCGACAGCGTCCACAGCGCGCCGTTCGAGCCATACGTTTTGCCCGCCACACCCTGCAGTGAAAACAGATTGACCAGAAACGGCTGCCAGCCGATCTCGCGAATCTTGTGACTGACGGGCGGCAATTGCAGGCTCAGCGAATCGAGCGCGAAGGTCAGTACCAGCGCCGCGAGCAGCACCGGATAGATGCGCGCGAAGCGCCGCAGCCAGAAGTTGCCTGCATCGAGCCGGTAAGCGGGATTGCCCGCGAGCCGCAGCGCGCCGCCGCGATGGATGCAGTAGCCGCTGATGACGAAGAACATCGGCACGCCGGCCGAGCCCCATGCGATCGGAAACGTCAGATACGCGGCGAGACTGCCCGGACTCAACGAATGTCCGACGCTCTGATGAAACGCCTGCATGCCGACCCACGCGATCTGGCGGCAATGAAAATAGGCGACCAGCAGCGCGGCGAAACCTCGCATCGCGTCGATCACATGCTCCTTGCCGACGCTATCGGTCCGCGCGTCGCTGCGAGCGTGCGCCGCGGCCGGGTTTTTCTCGGGGCGCGGCAGCGGGGAGAGGGGCAGGGATGAGCCGGCGGCATCCAGTGCTGGGTCGCTCATACGCGGTCCTTATCTGAAGCGGAAAAGAGAAAAAATCGACGCGGAATCGGCCTTCGAGCGGGCGTCCTTGCGCACCCCGCGACGCATCCATGCTAGAGCACCACAATCCCACAAAATGATTAAAAAATTGCGTTTCGAATTGAATCGGCATCTATTTTGTGACGAATTGTAATTACGCGGTGATGTATCGAGCGTCGAATTATTTATCGCTTTTGTCGTGCTAATTTAGATCAAGGATTCTCTGACCCGAGGTGAAGTCATGAACCTGCATTTACTGGCCGGCATCGCCGTCCTGCTGATCCTGGTGGCCGCCTCCGCTTACCGCGATGCCTTGCGCAACGAGCCGATCCGTCGCTACAGAATGAACCCAGGCAAGCTGCCGCCCGTTGACGAACAGGACTGACGTGCTGCCGAAGCCGGTCGCCAGATCGCCAGACGGGCCACGCCAAGGCTGTCCGAAAGGTAAGACTTTCGGATTTGTCATCCGCCTCCCGGCAAATATATGCGTAACAATTTGCTCTCAATTTTTCACAATATCGCATTGCGATTGATGCATGAATTATCCGAATTAAATCGGAGAAAGACCGCTTCCGTGAACCTCGCAGATTTTTCTGCTAGTCTTGCGCCGACATCGATTGGCCGCCAGGTCCGCGAACACACCAACTTCTAACCGATGTGGGAATGCCTACCATGCTGAAAGTCACCAAAGCCGTGTTTCCCGTAGCGGGCCTCGGGACACGATTCCTGCCGGCTACCAAAGCAAGTCCGAAGGAAATGCTGCCGATCGTCGACAAGCCGCTGATCCAGTACGCGGTCGAAGAAGCGATCGCCGCCGGCATCACCGAGATGATCTTCGTGACGGGCCGCAGCAAGCGCGCGATCGAAGATCACTTCGATAAATCCTATGAGATCGAGTCCGAACTCGAAGCGCGCAACAAGCAGAAACTGCTCGATCTGGTTCGCAGCATCAAACCGGCCAACGTCGACTGCTTTTACGTGCGCCAGGCCGAAGCGCTCGGTCTCGGCCATGCGGTGCTGTGCGCCGAAAAACTGGTGGGCGACAGCCCCTTCGCGGTGATACTCGCCGACGACCTGCTGCATAGCTCGAAGCCTGTGATGAGCCAGTTGGTCGATACCTTCAATCACTACCACAGCTCGGTGATCGGCGTCGAAACGATCGCGCGCGAGGACAGCCGTTCGTACGGCGTCGTCGACGGCCGCGAGTGGGAAGACAACGTGATCAAACTGTCGGGCATCGTCGAAAAGCCGGCGCCGGACGAGGCGCCGTCGAATCTCGGCGTGGTGGGGCGCTACGTGCTGATGCCGACGATCTTCAAGCATATCCGCGCGCTGAAGCCGGGCGCGGGCGGCGAGCTGCAACTGACGGACGCGGTGCAGTCGCTGCTGACCGAAGAGCAGGTGCTCGCGTATCGCTACTTCGGCACGCGCTTCGATTGCGGCAGCAAGCTCGGCTATCTGAAGGCGACCGTCGAATTCGCGCTGCGCCATCCGGAGGTGAAGGCTGAATTCGAGGCGTATCTGCAGGCGTATATGCAGAACGAAGCGCCGGCCGGCGAGGCGGGGCAATTGACGGCAGAAGCCGCGTGAACTGACGAGGCCCTGAAATAAACAATGGGCGCCGCGTTGCGCGGCGCCCATCGTCGTTTCAGCAGGACGGCCTCAACCTTGCTGCTTCACCTCGAGCCGGAACTTGTGCAGCAACGGCTCGGTATAGCCGCTCGGCTGCTGGCGCCCCTCGAATACGAGCGCTTGCGCGGCCCTGAACGCAATCGTGTCGAAGCCCGGCGCCATCGGCTGGTAGAGCGGATCACCGGCGTTCTGCGCGTCCACGACCTTGGCCATGCGCTTGAACGTCTCCTCCACGAGCTCGCGTTCGATCACGCCGTGATACAGCCAGTTGGCGATGTGCTGGCTCGAAATACGCAGCGTCGCGCGGTCTTCCATCAGGCCGACGTTGTGAATGTCCGGCACCTTCGAGCAGCCGACGCCCTGATCGATCCAGCGCACCACGTAGCCGAGAATGCCTTGCGTGTTGTTGTCGACCTCGGCGCGGATTTCTTCGTCGCTCCATTGCGCCTTTTCGACGACCGGAATCGTCAGCAGGCCATCGAGCAGTTCGTCGTACACCTTCGCGTAGTCGGTGCGTTCGAGTTCCTGCTGGACCGCCTGCACGTCGACCTGGTGATAGTGCAGCGCGTGCAGCGTCGCCGCGGTAGGCGAGGGCACCCACGCGGTATTCGCGCCAGCCTTCGGATGGCCGATCTTCTGCTCGAGCATCGCGTGCATCAGGTCGGGCATCGCCCACATGCCCTTGCCGATCTGCGAGCGCCCGCGCAGGCCCCCGCTCAAACCGACCAGCACGTTGCTGCGCTCGTACGCCGTGATCCACTTGCTCGACTTCATGTCGCCCTTGCGGATCATCGGGCCCGCTTCCATCGCGGAGTGCATCTCGTCGCCGGTGCGATCGAGGAAGCCCGTGTTGATGAACGCGACGCGCGCCGACGCTTCGGCGATACACGCCAGCAGGTTGACGCTGGTGCGGCGCTCCTCGTCCATGATGCCCATCTTGAGCGTGTTGCGCGGCAGCTTCAGCAGGTCTTCGACGCGCGCGAACAGCTCGCTCGCGAACGCGACTTCGGCCGGGCCGTGCATCTTCGGCTTCACGATATAGATGGAGCCGGTGCGCGAGTTCAGCTTGTTCTGACGGTCTCGCAGCGCGCACAGCGTCGTGATTACCGCGTCGAGAATGCCTTCGGGAATCTCGTGGCCGTCTTTGGTCAATACGGCCGGGTTGGTCATCAGGTGGCCGACGTTGCGGATGAACAGCAGCGAGCGGCCATGCAGCTTGAGCTGCGACTTGCCGTCCGCGCCGGTGTACTCGCGATCCGCGTTGAGCCGGCGCGTGAAGGTCTTGCCGTTCTTCGTGACCTGTTCGGTCAGGTCGCCGTTCATCAGGCCGAGCCAGTTGCGATAGAGCTGCACTTTGTCGTCGGCGTCGACGGCCGCGACCGAGTCCTCGCAATCGATGATCGTCGTGACCGCCGCTTCGACGACGACGTCCTTCACATGCGCCGCGTCGGTCTTGCCGACCGGATCGTTCGCATCGATCTGGATCTCGACGTGCAGGCCGTTGTGCTTGAGCAGCACCGCCGACGGCGTGCTCGCGTCGCCCTGATAGCCGACCAGTTGCGCGGGTGTCTTCAGCGCGGTAGTGCCGTTCTTCAGCGCGACCACGAGCTGGCCGTTCTCGACGCTATAGCGCGTCGCATCCGCGTGCGAGCCGTTCGCGAGCGGCGCGGCCTGATCGAGGAACTTGCGCGCATACGCGATCACCGCGGCGCCGCGCACCGGGTTGTAACCCTTCTGCTTTTCCGCGCCATCCGTTTCGGGGATCGCGTCGGTGCCGTACAGCGCGTCGTAAAGGCTGCCCCAGCGCGCGTTCGCGGCGTTCAGCGCGTAGCGCTGGTTCGACAGCGGCACGACGAGTTGCGGGCCGGCCTGCTCCGAGATTTCGCTGTCCACGTGGTCGGTCGTGGCCTCTACGCTGGCGGGCACGGGCACGATGTAGCCGATGCCTTCGAGAAACGCACGATACTCGCGCAGATCCCGCACCGGGCCGGGATGGCTCCGATGCCAGTTGTCGAGTTCGCTTTGCAGGCGGTCGCGCTCGGCGAGCAACGCCCGATTTTTTGGCGCCAGCTCGTGCACGAGGGCGTCGAAACCCGACCAGAAGGCGGCGCTGTCGATTCCGCTGCCGGGCAGGGCTTCGGTTTCGACGAACTGGTCGAGGTTGGCGGCGACCTGCAGTCCGCCGCGCGGGTTCATCTGTGTCATCGACTGCTCCATCTGTTATGGGACCGATGAGGGGGCATCGGTCCGCGTTGAGCCACGGGATTGCTGTGACGCGCGGCGCTTTAAACGCCGAGCGCCTGAATGCCGGCCTTCGCGATCTGCGCATCCTGCTCCGACTTGACGCCCGACACGCCGACCGCGCCGACCACATGGCCGTCGACGATCACCGGCACGCCGCCTTCGAGCGTGCCCTGCAACGGTGCGCTGAGGAATGCGGTGCGGCCGTTGTTGATCATGTCTTCATACACCTTGGTTTCGCGCCGGCCGAGCGCCGCGGTGCGCGCTTTCTCGGTCGCGATATACGAGGTGGACGGCGCCGCGCCGTCCAGACGCAGCACCGCGAGCGGATGGCCGCCGTCGTCCACGACCACGATCGCGACGGGCCACCTGTTCTTCTCGGCTTCCGCGCGCGCGGCATCGACGATGCGGGTCGTCTCGGCGACGGTCAACACGGGTTTGGTCAGCATAATGAATGTCCTGTCTCGGTGAGGGGAAGGTGGCGTCTTCGGCTTCTTTCGGCAACGGGTCGATGCGGCGCCTGCGCGCGCGTTTCGCAGCTCTGTCGCATGCCGCATGCCGCATGCCGCGCGCCGGCGCCCGCCTGATCTGAAGATTCTACTTCCCGTCGCCCCAGCGCGGAACGGCAGCTTCCCTGGTCGCCATCACCGATACACGCGCAGCGCTTTACAATCGCGTCTCCATCCAAAAACCGCGCTTCCCACGAGATCTCAGACCATGCCAACCATCAGCGAGCTGTTCGTCTATCCGATCAAATCCTGCGCCGGCATCCCGCTCGATGCGGCGCGCCTGCTGGCGACCGGCCTCGAATACGACCGCAACTGGATGATCGTCGATCCCGAAGGCGCGATGTTCACGCAGCGCGCGTATCCGCGCATGGCCCTGATCAAGGTCGAACTCGGCGCCGAGGATCTGATCGTCAACGCGCCGGGTATGCGTGAGCTGCGCACGCCGCTCGATGCCGCGCGCCTGGCCGGCGCGGCCCGGGTCGATACCGCGGTGTGGAGCGACGCCGCCTACGGGCTCGATACCGGCGAAGCAACGGCGGCGTGGTTCACGGAGTTCCTCGGTCTGCCGGCGCGCTTGCTGCGCTTCGATCCGGAGCGCGAACGCATCGTCGATCCGGACTACACGGACAGCACCGGCGGTGCGACGACCTTTTTCGCCGATGGTTTTCCGCTGCTGGTGGTCGGCCAGGCCTCGCTCGACGATCTGAACGCGCGCCTGAACCGCAAAGGCGCGCCGTCGATTGGAATCGATCGCTTTCGACCCAACATCGTGCTCACGGGCCTAGATGCCTATGAAGAGGATTATGTCGAGACGCTCGCCGTCGGTGCGGATGCGGACTCGAGCGCGCGCGTCGAGTTGCGTCTCGTCAAGCTGTGCTCGCGCTGTCCGATGCCGACCATCGATCAGGCGCGCGGCGCGCCCGATCCCGACTGGCCGAACGAGCCGACCGACACGATGCTCGGTTATCGCGTCAGCGAACGCTTCGACGGCGCGGTCACGTTCGGCAACAACGCGCTGGTCGCGAGCGGAGCGGGGGCGTGGCTGCGGGTCGGGCAGCAGGTCGACGCGGAGCTCGGGTTCGGCGATTGATTGGATGAAAGGCGGGCGAGGCCCGCTTCGATCGGATCTCAGGCCGCCCGCGCAATCGCCGGCGCGGGCAGCGTCGTTTCCCCACCTTGTTCGCCGCGACCTTCGCGTTCCCAGCAAGGCGCTTCGGCGCTCTCGCCAACCGCATCGCCCACCAGAATCACCGCCGGACTGCCGAAGCCCGCGCCGAGCGCATCGGCGGCGAGCCGATCGAGCCGCGTCAACAGGCGCCGCTCGTCGCGGCCGCCGGCCCACTGCACGACCGCGGCCGGCGTGTCGGCCGGCAGGTGCGCGAGCAAGGCAGCGGCGATGCCGTCGATGCGCCGCATGCCCATATAGATCGCCAGCGTCGTGCGCGTCGCGGCGAGCGCGGCCCAGTCCGGCTCGCCGTGATCTTCGGTGTGCGCGGTGATGAAGCTCACGCCGTGGCAGTGCCGCCGATGCGTGAGCGACATGCCGAGCCCCGCCGCGGCCGCGAAGCCCGACGAGATGCCGTTGACGATTTCGACCGCGAGGCCCGCGTCGCGCAGCACCGCGAGCTCCTCGCCCGCGCGGCCGAACAGCAGCGCTTCGCCGCCTTTGACGCGCACCACGTGCAGCCCCTTCAGCGCATAACGCCGCATCAGCCGCTCGATGAACGCCTGCGGCGTCGAGCGGCAGCCGCCGCGTTTGCCGACGCGGATCACGCGCGCCCGCGGCGCGAGCGTCACGATGTCTGGATTCGCGAGGTCGTCGAGCAGCACGACGTCGGCGGCCGCGAGCGCCTTGACGGCCTTCAGCGTCAGCAAGTCGAGGTCGCCTGGGCCCGCGCTCAGCAGCGTGACCTTGCCGGTGTTGGTGTTCATGTTGTGTCCTTGTGCCGTGGGTTTCTCGTGGCTCAAAACGAAAACGGCGTCCGCCCGTGAAGATCACGAGGGGACGCCGTTGTCCATTGCATTGCCGGTTGACGGTTGAGTCTGCGCATCGCGACGACGTTGCCGCGACGACGTTGCGGAGGACCGATGCAAGGACCACGCCATCGATCGAATAGCGGCACGCAAGACGTTGCCACACGCTGAGATTCACGCGGAAAACAGCGTCACGATCGCACCTGGGTGCACCTTGGTTTCGCACGTCCACAGTGCTGCGTCGCACCATCCCTGTGCCTTGCCGCATCAAAACGCGTCGCGCTCGGGGTGCGCTTCGGAGCCGCGCGATTTGCGGTAAACCCACGCCACACCGTGCTTTGCGGCGCATCGATCTAAATTGGCACAGCCTTTGCGAGAAGCGTTGCCATCGAACCAACGTGGGTTCGTCGCGTTTGCAGCAGAAAGCAGCGCCCCGCAGCACCCCAACAGGACAACGGCGTCCCCCGGATTCAGCCTCGGCTGGATTCGCGGGACGCCGTTTTTATTTCCGCAATCGCTTTCGCCAGACACCAGAGGACAGCGCGCTCATGAAAATCATCGTTATCGGTCACGGGATGGTCGGCCACAAACTGGTCGAATGCCTGGCGCTTCAGGACGCGCACGATCTCGACATCACGGTGCTGGGCGAAGAATCGCGACCGGCCTACGATCGCGTGCATCTGTCCGAGTTCTTCTCGGGCAAGACCGCCGATGACCTGTCGCTCGTCGAGCCCGGATTTTTCCAGCGCCACGGCGTGGAACTGAAGCTGAACGCGCGGGCCGTCGCGGTCGATCGCGACGCGCGCACGGTGACGGTCGCGAGCGGCGAAACGCTGACGTACGACCGCCTCGTGTTCGCGACCGGCTCCTATCCGTTCGTGCCGCCGGTGCCGGGCCGTGAGCGCGGCGACTGCTTCGTCTACCGGACGATCGACGATCTCGAAGCGATGCGCGAATGCGGCGCTCGCTCGAAAACGGGCACGGTGGTCGGCGGCGGCCTGCTCGGTCTCGAATGCGCGAAGGCGCTGCGCGATATGGGCCTGCAAACGCATGTGGTCGAATTCGCGCCGCGCCTGATGGCGGTGCAGGTCGACGACGGTGGCGGCCGCGTATTGCGCAGCCGGATCGAAGAACTGGGCGTCACCGTGCACACGCACAAGAACACGACGGCGATCGTCGACGGCGAAGCGGGCACGCACCGCATGCAGTTCGCCGACGGCAGCCATCTCGACACCGACATGATCGTGTTCTCCGCGGGCATCCGTCCGCGCGACGATCTGGCCCGCGCATGCGGCCTCGATCTGGGCGCGCGCGGCGGCATCGTCATCGACGACGCGTGCCGCACCAGCGATCCGCACATCTACGCTATCGGCGAATGCGCGCTGTGGGGTGGTCAGTTGTTCGGGCTCGTCGCGCCCGGCTATGACATGGCCCGCGTGGTCGCGAAGCAGTTGCTGGGCGACTCGGCCGAATTCGCGGGTGCCGACATGAGCACCAAGCTGAAGCTGATGGGCGTCGATGTGGCCAGCATCGGCGACGCGCACGGCAATACGCCGGGCAGCCGCACCTACCAGTTCAGCGACGAGCGCAAGCAGATCTACAAGAAGCTCGTCGTGTCCGATTGCGGCAAGTATCTGCTCGGTGGCGTGATGGTCGGCGACGCGAGCGAATACGGCACGCTGCTGCAGATGATGCTGAACCGCATCGAGCTGCCCGCGTCGCCCGAATTCCTCATCCTGCCGCAAGCGGACGGCAGCGCGAAGCCCGCGCTCGGCGTCGAGGCGCTGCCCGCGGCCGCGCAGATCTGCTCGTGCAACAACGTGTCGAAGGGCGAGCTGTGCGCGGCCGTCTGCGCCGGCGCGACCGACATCGGCGCATTGAAGAGCGCGACCGGCGCGGGCACTTCGTGCGGCGGCTGCGTGCCGCTCGTCACGCAGGTGATGAAGGCCGAGATGAAGAAGCAGGGCCTCGCCGTGAACAACCACGTCTGCGAGCACTTCCCGTATTCGCGCCAGGAGCTTTACCACCTCGTGCGCGTCGAGGGGCTGCGCAGTTTCGGCGCGCTGCTCGCGAAACATGGCCGCGGCCTCGGCTGCGACATCTGCAAGCCGGCGGTCGCCAGCATTCTCGCGTCGTGCTGGAACGAATTCGTGCTGAAGAAGGAGCACGCGTCGCTACAGGACACCAACGACTACTACCTCGCGAACATCCAGCGCGACGGCACTTATTCTGTCGTGCCGCGCATGCCGGGTGGCGAAGTGACGCCCGATGGCCTGATCGCGGTCGCGCAGGTCGCGAAGAAATACGGCCTCTACACGAAGATCACCGGCGGTCAGCGGGTCGATCTGTTCGGCGCGCGTGTCGAGCAATTGCCGTCGATCTGGGAAGAGCTGATCGCGGCCGGCTTCGAATCGGGCCACGCGTATGGCAAATCGCTGCGTACCGTGAAGTCGTGCGTCGGTTCGACGTGGTGCCGCTATGGCGTCGGCGATTCGGTAGGGCTCGCGGTCGAACTCGAGAATCGCTACAAGGGGCTGCGCACGCCGCACAAGATCAAGTTCGGCGTGTCGGGCTGCACCCGCGAATGCGCGGAAGCGCAGGGCAAGGATGTCGGCGTGATCGCCACCGAGAAGGGCTGGAATCTGTACGTGTGCGGCAACGGCGGCATGAAGCCGCGTCACGCGGAACTGCTCGCCGCGGACCTCGATAAGGACACGCTGGTGCGCTACATCGACCGCTTCCTGATGTTCTACGTGCGCACCGCTGACCGGCTGCAACGTACCAGCGTGTGGCGCGACAACCTCGAAGGCGGTCTCGACTATCTGATCGACGTGATCGTCAACGATCGCCTTGGCGTTGCCACCGAACTCGAAGTGGAGATGCAGCACGTGGTCGACACGTACGAGTGCGAATGGAAGAAGGCCGTCACCGATCCCGAAACACGCAAGCGCTTCCGCCATTTCGTCAACAGCGACGAGTCCGATAGCAACGTCGCGTTCGTCGAGGAGCGCGGACAGATCCGGCCGGCCACGCCCGCCGAGCGGCAGGCGCCGCGCATCGAGATTCCCATTGTCGTCGAGACGGTTTGACCTCAACCGATTCCCGCTTAACTCAAAAGGAGCCCAGTCATGAAGAACGAACGCTTGCCCCGCGCCTGGACCGCGATCTGCGCCCTCGACGACATCGTGCCGAACACCGGCGTTTGCGCGCTCGTCAACGGCGAGCAGGTGGCCGTGTTTCACGTCGAAGGCGGTGAAGTGGAGTCGCCCGCCGAGCCCACGGTCTACGCGATCGAAAACTTCGATCCGGGTTCGCACGCGGCGGTGCTGTCGCGCGGACTCGTCGGCAGCCTCGGCGAGCGCATCGTGGTCGCGTCGCCGATCTACAAGCATCACTTCGATCTGCGCACCGGCGAATGCCTCGAAACGCCGTCGTATTCGGTCAGCGCGTTTGCCACGCGCGTCGAAAACGGCCAGGTGTGGGTCGCGGTTTGAGGTAACGGCCTCGCTTAATCGTTCAGAGTTCTAACCAGATCATTCGCGCATGTCTGATACCAGCGTAAAGAGCGTGTGTCCTTATTGCGGCGTCGGTTGCGGCATGGTGCTGCACGTCGAGGACGGCCAGGTCGTGAAGATCGCCGGCGACAAGGAGCATCCGGCCAACTTTGGCCGGCTCTGCACCAAGGGGCAGTCGGCTCACGTCGCGCTGCGCAAGTCGGGGCGTCTCGAAGGCGCGTTCGTGCGTCATGCGCGCGATGAAGACCCGGCGCCGCTGCCGATGGCCCAGGCGTTGAGCGACACCGCGGCGCGTCTGCGGCGTGTGATCGACGAGCATGGTCCCGATGCTGTGTCGTTTTACGTGTCGGGGCAGATGTCGCTCGAAGCGCAGTATCTGGTCAACAAGCTCGCGAAGGGCTTTATCGGCACGAACAATATCGAAGCGAATTCGCGCCTGTGCATGGCGAGCGCGGCGAGCGGCTACAAGCTGTCGCTCGGTGCGGACGGTCCGCCCGGCTCGTATGAAGACTTCGATCACGCGGATCTGTTTTTCGTCAGCGGCGCGAATATGGCCGACTGTCATCCGATCCTGTTTCTGCGCATGATGGATCGCGTGAAAGCGGGCGCAAAGCTGATCGTCGTCGATCCGCGCCGCAACACGACCGCCGAGAAAGCCGATCTGTTCCTGCAGATCGAACCCGGCACCGACCTCGCGTTGCTGAACGGCCTGCTGCATCTGCTGCACGAAAACGGCGCAACGGATGCGGCTTTTATCGCCGAACACACCGAAGGCTGGGACGCGATGCCCGCGTTTCTGGCCGAGTACACGCCGGAGAACGTCGCCCGCATCACGGGCCTCGCCGCTGACGACATCCGCCGCGCCGCGCAGATGATCGCGTCGGCCAAAGACTGGATGAGCTGCTGGACGATGGGCCTGAACCAGAGCACGCACGGCACGTGGCACACCAATGCGCTGTGCAATCTGCATCTGGCGACGGGCCGTATCTGCCGGCGCGGCAGTGGACCGTTCTCGCTGACGGGCCAGCCGAACGCGATGGGCGGCCGCGAAATGGGCTACATGGGCCCCGGTTTGCCCGGTCAGCGTTCGGCGCTGGTCGCTGAAGATCGCGCGTTCATCGAGGCGCTGTGGGGCATCGCACCGGGCACGCTCAAAGCGGATGCGGGCAACGGCACGATCGACCTGTTCGCGCGGATGGCCGCGGGCGACATCAAGGCGTGCTGGATCATCTGCACGAATCCGGTCGCGACCGTCGCCAACCGGCAGACCGCGATCGCCGGATTGCGCGCGGCCGAACTCGTGATCGCGCAGGACGCGTTCCTCGACACCGAAACGAATCGCTACGCCGACGTGCTATTGCCCGGCGCTTTGTGGGCCGAAGCCGAAGGCGTGATGGTCAACTCGGAGCGCAATCTGACGCTGATGCAGCAGGCCATCGAACCGCCCGGCGCGGCGTTGCCCGACTGGCAGATCATCGCGCGCGTCGCATGTGAAATGGGCTTTGCCGATGCGTTCAGCTATGCGAGCGCCGACGAAGTGTTCGCCGAACTCACACGCGCGGCGAACCCGGCGACCGGCTACGATCTGCGCGGCGCGAGTCATCGCCGCTTGAAGGACGCACCGCTGCAGTGGCCGATCGCGTCGGCGGATTCGTCCGAGCGCAATCCGCTTCGCTATCTGAATGACGGCGTGAGCCAAACGCTTAGGGAGGCTGAAGATGGCAGCCGCCCGCGCATTGCTTTTCCGACCGCGAGCGGCAGGGCGAAGTTTTTCGCGCGCGCGTATCAGCCCGCGGCCGAGTTGCCCGATCGCGAGTTTCCGATCGTGTTGAACACGGGCCGCGTGCAGCATCAATGGCACACGATGACCAAGACCGGCAAGGTCGCGATGCTGAACAAGCTGAACCCGGGACCCTTCGTCGAGATTCATCCGCACGATGCGGCCGAACTCGGCATTCGCGCGAAAGACGCGGTTGAGATCCGTTCACGGCGCGGCCGCGCGGTGCTGCCCGCCGTCGTCACCGATCGGGTGAGCGCGGGGCAGTGCTTCGCGCCGATGCACTGGAACGACGTGTTCGGCGACGAGCTTTGCATCAACGCGGTGACCAACGACGCGGTCGATCCGGTTTCATTGCAGCCCGAACTGAAAGTCTGCGCGGTGGCGCTGAGTCCGGTAACGGCCGACCGCATCGCGGACACACGCAACGACGACGCGCTCTCTACTCCCGCCGACGCAGCGGCTTTTGCGCCCAGCGCCAAGGATCAACCCATGCCTCGTATCGAAGCCCTCACGACTTTGCTGCAATTGCCGCCCGAGCCCGTACCGATGCCCGCGCTCAGCGATCCGGAGCGCGCGTATCTGGCCGGGTTCGTCAGCGGCCTGCGTTCGTCCGAAGCGCAAGGCCTCGACAACGTGCCGGTGCTGCCGCACAGCGCACCGTTCGATGCGGTGAAGCGGCTCTATGTCGATGGTCTGCTTGCCGGACTGTATAGCCGCAGCGCGACGACGGCCCGGGCTTCAGGCGCTGCATCGCCGCCGAATGCCGCGCAGGAAGAGGCCCGCGAATCGGGCGTGCGTATCGTGCGCAACCGGCCGAAGGTCACACTGTTGTGGGCCTCGCAAACCGGCAACACCGAATCGCTGACCGAGCGTTACGCGACGCGTCTGATGGAATCGGGCTTCGAGATTCGCACCGCGTGCATGGCCGACTATCCGTTCGCGGCGCTCGCGAAGGCGCAGTACGTGTTGCTGATGACCAGCACGTTCGGCGACGGCGATGCGCCCGACAACGCGCAGGACTTCTGGACGCATCTGAACGCCGCCACGGCGCCGCGCCTCGACGGCGTGCGCTTCGCGGTGCTCGCGCTCGGCGATCGCAACTACGATCAGTTTTGCGGTCACGGCCGTCGGCTCGATGAACGGCTCGCCTCGCAGGGCGCGCTGCGTCTCACCGAGCGCGTCGATTGCGACATCGAATATCAGTCGAGCGCAGATGCATGGCTCGAACGCGTGATCGTCTGTATCAAGCAGGCGGATGCCGCGCTGCATGCGGTGCCGCCGGGCGGCATGATCAACGCGGTGGTGGGCGCGGTGCCGACCAAGGCGCGGCCGGCCGCGTCGCGCATCGTCGGCAATTTGCGACTGAACCGGCAGGGCGCCGTGAAGGATACGCGCTACGTGTCGCTGCAAACGGGCGATTCCAACCTCGAATACGAAGCGGGTGATGCGCTCGGCGTGTGGCCGAGCAACTGCCCCGAACTCGTCGACGAACTGATCACGCTGAGCGGTCTGCACGCTGAAGCATCGGTGCACGTCGCGGGTATCGGCGACATGCGCCTCGCCGATGCGCTCACCAAACACTACGAGATCGCGCGCCCGAGCGCCGAAGCGCTTGCGCTGGTCGCCGCGCGCAGCCGCAACGGCGCGCTGGGCGATCTGCTCGCGCCCGAACGCAAGGCGGATCTGAAGCAATGGCTATGGGGGCAGCAGCTCGCCGACGTATTGCACGAGTTTCCGGTGAGCCTCTCGGCCGCCGAACTCACCGGCATGCTGAAGCGCCTGCAGCCGCGCCTGTATTCGATCGCATCGAGCCCGAAGGCGCATCCGGGCGAGGTGCATCTGACGGTATCGGCGGTGCGTTACAGCAACGGGCGGCGGCACCGCAAGGGTGTGTCGTCGACGTTTCTCGCGGATCGCGCAAGCGACACCGACGTCCCCGTGTTCGTGCAGAAGTCCGCGCACTTTCGTCCTCCTCATCAGTCGGACACGCCGATGATCATGGTCGGTCCCGGCACCGGCATCGCACCGTTTCGCGGCTTTCTGCACGAACGGCAGGCACGCGGCGAACGCGGACGCAACTGGCTGTTCTTCGGCGAACAACATGCCGCGACCGATTTCTACTATCGCGACGAGCTCGAAGCGATGCGCGCGAGCGGTCTCTTGACCCGACTCGACGTCGCGTTCTCGCGCGACCAGGCCGACAAGATCTATGTGCAGGACCGCATGCGCGAGCACGGTGCGCAACTGTGGGCATGGCTCGAGGACGGTGCGCATTTCTATGTATGCGGCGACGCGAACCGGATGGCACGCGATGTCGATGCGGCGCTGAAGGACATCATCGCGACGCACGGTGGCATGAGCGAAGAGAAAGCACTCGAATACGTGAGCCGTCTGACGCGCGAAAAGCGCTATGCACGCGACGTGTATTGAGCCGCCGACGCGTTTCGAAAAAGGCCTTAAAAAAGGCCACAAAACACACAGCATGATGGCATGACGCTTGCATATTGAGTCCCGGTTAAAACTCCGGGCGATATGCCGGTGCAAAACACAAGTAACGCAGCAACCGGACTACCAGGCATTTTATTTACCGAGGATCTCTAATGAAAAACGTGATGCACTCCCTGCGAAGCGGCGATTGGCGCGCACTGGTCGCCTGCTTTCTGTATTTCGACACGGGCTTCACCGTCTGGGTGCTGTATGGGCCGCTCGCGCCGTTCATCAGCAAGAGCATCGCGATGACGCCCGCGCAGCAGGGTCTGCTGGTCGCGGTGCCGGTGTTGTCCGCGGCGATTCTGCGCGTGACGCTCGGCAATCTGTATCAGTCCGCGCATGGCAAACGCATTGCGTTGATGGGCGTGTTGCTATCGGCGGTACCGACGATCGTGCTGCCGTTGCTGCAATCGGTGCCGTCGTACGAAATGCTGCTGGTGCTCGGCGTGTTCCTCGGCGTCGGCGGCGCCAGCTTCGCGGTCGCGCTGCCGATGGCCGGCAGCAACTATCCGCCGAAGGTGCAGGGCCTCGTGTTGGGCCTGGCCGCGGCCGGCAACATCGGCGCGGTGCTCGACGGCTTCCTGTTCCCGCAACTGGCGACGCGCTATGGTTGGCAACTCGCCGCGGGCGGCGCCTTGCCGCTGCTCGCGATCGCCGCGATCACGCTGTACTTCTGGGCCAACGACGCGGGCGTCAAAACCGGCAGCGTGCTGCGCGCGTTCGGCAGCTTCGCGACGACGCTGGTCGGCCTGATCGTGCTCGTGCTGCTCGTCGAAGCGGGGCTGTTCGGCGCGGGCAAGACCGGCGTGCTGCTGTTGCCGGTGGTCGGCGCGCTGCTCGCGATCGCGGTGCTGCCGCAACGCTACCGCTCGGTGCTCGCCGAGCGCGATACGTGGGTCATCATGCTCGTCTATAGCATCACGTTCGGCGGTTTCGTCGGCATGTCCTCGTATGTGTCGCTGCTGCTGACCAACCTGTATCAACTGTCGAAGATCGACGCAGGTCTGTTCATGGCGCTGCTCGCCGCGACCGGCGCGATGGTGCGTCCGCTCGGCGGCCTGATTGCCGACCGCGTGTCGGGCGTGCGCGCGCTGACCGTGCTGCTCGCGATCATCGCGATTTGCGACTTTTTGTTCGCGACGGCGATGCCGTCGTTCGCGGGCGGCATCGCATTACTGCTGTGCATGTACGTCGCGTTCGGCCTCGGCAATGGCGCGACGTTCCAGCTCGTGCCGCATCGCTGGGCCGGCCGCACCGGCTTGATGTCGGGCATCGTCGGCGCGGCGGGCGGCATCGGCGGCTTTTATCTGCCGGTCGTGATGGGCATCGCGAAGGAGAGCACCGGCAGCTATCAGATGGGCTTCGCGACGTTCGGCACGCTGTCGGCGTGCGCGTTCCTTGCGATCGTCGCACTGCGCCGGCCGTGGATGGCGTGGTCGATGCAGACCGGCGTCATGCATGCGCATGCGACGGAGTGAGGCACGGCGCTGACAAAAGCGCAGTCGAATGCTTGCATATCGGTCGCGGCGTTTCTAATATGCAGCCAGGAGGCTGCATATGAACTCATCGACCGATCGCATCGAAAAGCAGATTCTGTTGAAGGCGCCGCGCACGCGTGTCTGGCACGCGCTGGCCAACGCCGAGGAATTCGGCAAATGGTTCGGCGTGAACCTCGCCGGCAAGCAGTTCGTCGCCGGGCAATCCACGCAGGGGCACATCACCTATCCGGGCTACGAACACCTGGTGATGGACGTGCTGGTCGAGCGTGTCGAGCCCGAGCATCATCTGTCGTGGCGCTGGCATCCGGCCGCGATCGACATCACGATCGACTACACGCCGGAGCCGACCACGCTCGTCGAATTCGATCTGAGCGAGGTCGAGTCCGGCACGCTGCTGCGCGTCGTCGAATCGGGCTTCGACCAGTTGCCGGTCGGGCGCCGCGCGGAAGCGTTCAGGCTGAACGACGGCGGCTGGGGACAGCAGATGGTCAATATCGAACGATATGTCGGCGCGGGTTAAAGCGGGCTCCGCGAAGGCGGGTCTCAAGGCGGCGACGCTGCGCAGTTCGGCGGCGGTGTTCGCCGCGCTCGGTGACGAGACGCGCCTGCGTCTCGTCGCGGCATTGTGTGCGGGCAGCGCGATGTCGATCGCGCAGCTGACGGCCGGCACCGACATCACGCGGCAGTCGGTCACGCAGCATCTGCAGGTGCTGGCCGACGCGGGGCTAGTACACGATGTAAAGGTCGGACGCGAGCGCCTGTGGGCGTTCGAGCCCGCGCATCTCGACGCGGCGCGCCGCGCGCTCGACGCGATTTCGCGGCAATGGGATCAGGCGCTGCTGAAGTTGAAGACGATGGTCGAGGAATAAAGGGCGGGGCGGTCGCGGCGATTGCGCGAACCGAACCAAGATGACGCGCGACGGCGCATACCGCATTTTTTACCGACTGCAAGCGGCGCATCCTGCCCGGCAAGGGCGGAACAACGCAAAAGGGGCCAACCATTGGCCCCCAAACCACCGCAAAAAAGGAAGAAAAACCGGCCCGCGGCTAATCGGCGATCCGCTTGTGGGCTAGCGCGCTCTGGCAGTCGGCTATCACCTGCCGGACGAGCCGGGCTTGTGGGTCGAGTTCGTCGGTATCGAGAATTTCCTCGACCGCGTCGCGCGCCCAATCGGCATCGACGAAGCGCGCGTGGCGCCGCGCGATTTCGACGGCGGTGGCGGACAGCTTCGCAATGCACAGCCAGTCGGCTTCGCGCGCGCGGCGGTCGAGCCACTTGTGCGCGGACTGCACGTGAAACGCCGCGTCGGGCCAGTCTTCGTTCAGATAATAAGCGCCGAGGCTTCCGCATGTGAGCCAGCACAACAGCTCCAGGCGGTCACGGGGACTCAGATGTTGGCGTACATCACTCATGGCGACGCTCGCTGCAGTAAATGGCTTCCCGGTGAGGCCGGCGGGCGCCGTCCTCCGCTTTTTATAAACATTAGCATGCGGAATTCCCGGGCGGCAATTCCTGACCAACCCTAGCGTGCGGCACCGCAACAGGCGGGCTTTCGGGCGATGCATCCGCGACGTGCGCCGGCCGCCCCGATCGAGCTCGGAGCATCCGCCGGAGCCCCGCCGCGCAGCGTTCAGCGGCTTGCGGCGGTTCCGGGGCGCGGCCTCAGCGTTGGCCGCGCGTCGCGACGATGAAAAGCCGCGGAAACGGCAGCAGCACCGTGCCATCGGCGAGCGCAGGGTAGGCTTTGGCGATTTCGTCGCGATAGCGTTGCAGAAACGCGCTGCGTTCGGCGTCGTCGAGCGCGGCCAGAAACGGCCGCAGCGCGCTGCCCTTGAACCATTCGACCACTGCGTCGGGGCCCGCGAGCGGGTGGTGATAGACCGTGCGCCACACGTCGACGCGCGCGCACAGCGGCTTGAGCAGCGCGTAGTACCAGTTCGCGTCGTGGCGCACGGTGCGCTCGACACCCATCAGCCTGGGCGCCCAAGGCCCGTCGGCGGCAATTTCGCGCAGCAGCCGGTGCGCCGGTTCGTCGAGATTGACGGGCATCTGCACGGCGAGGCTGCCGCCCGTGGCGAGTTTTGCCACCAGCGCGGGGAACAGCCGCTCGTGGTCGGGCACCCATTGGAGCACCGCGTTCGCGAGGATCACATCGAAGGGGCCGCGCGCGTCCCACGTCGACACGTCGCCGACGTCGAAGCGCAATTGCGGCAGCCGCCGACGGGCCGCCGCGATCATGTCGGCCGAGCTGTCGATGCCGCTGACCGACGCGCCCGGCACCCGCTCGGCCAGCACCTCGGTCGAGTTGCCCGGTCCGCAGCCGATATCGACCGCGAGCCGCGCACCGTCCAACGGCACCGCCGCAAGCAGATCGCGCACCGGCCGCGTGCGCTCGTTCTCGAACAGCGTGTACTGCTTCGCGTGCCAATCGCTGTGCTCGTTCGTGGTTTTGTCGGTCATCTTCTGCTCCTTCGCGGGTTCGTTGCGGCCATTCTCGACCGCGATCAGCCCCGAGTAAAATGAATTTATGATTCCGATTACTTCATTTTTCTAATGAAAATCGACACGCTCGGCGTGCAGGCATTCGTCGCGATTGCCGATCGCGGCAGCTTCCAGAGTGCGGCGGATTCGCTGCACGTGACGCAAACCGCGATCACCCAGCGGCTGCGCAAGCTCGAAACCTATCTCGGCGTCACGCTGATCGAGCGCACCACGCGGTCGATGGCGCTCACCGAAATCGGCCGCAGTTTTCTGCCGCAGGCGCGCCGGCTGCTCGGCGAACTGGCCGACGCGCTCGTCGAAATCCGCGAAACGGGGATCGCGCGACGCGGCGACGTGTCGATCGCGTGCGTGCCGACCGTCGGCGTGCAGTATCTGCCGCGCATCTTGCAGGCGTATTCGGCGCGCTATCCGCACAATCGCATCAAGATTCTCGATCATGCGTCGTCGGCGGTCGAGGAGGCCGTGTTGCGCAGGGAGGTCGAGTTCGGCATCAACATCGCGCGCGAGCATCATCCGGATCTCGCCACCGTGCCGCTCACCGAAGACCGCTATGTGCTGATCTGCCACGAAGACCATCCGCTCGCGAAGCGGCGGCGCATCGCATGGCGGCAGTTGCAGGCGTTCCCGCTGATTTTCGCCGGCGAGGTCAGCGGCAATCGCGCGCTGCTCGACGTCGCGTTGGCGTCGAGCGAACTCGCGCTGCGGTCGTTCTACGAGGTGCAGCGCAGTTCGACCGCGCTCGGGCTCGTCGCGCAGCGTGTCGGCGCGGCCGTGGTGCCCGCGCTCGCGCTGCAGAAGGGTGCGTATCCGAGCGTGCGCACCGTCGAGCTCACGCAGCCGACCGTGTCGCGCACGCTGGTGCTGGTCGCGCGCAAGACCGCGCAGTTGTCGCCGGCGGCGCAGGCGCTGTACGACATGATCCGCGAACAGGCAACTCTGAAAACCGGATGACGCCGCGCCGCGCGCAAGGCAAACTCATGGGCTGCTGAGTTTGATTCCTTCAACCTGTTCTACCGACGCGACATACAACCACTGATGCTGCAGATACTCGGCAAGACCACCTCGATCAACGTGCGCAAGGTGCTGTGGACCTGCGCGGAACTCGGGCTTGCGTTCGACCAGCAAGACTGGGGCTCGGGCTTTCGCTCGACCGATGTCGCCGAATTCCGCGCGCTCAATCCGAACGCGATGGTCCCCGTGATTCGCGACGGCGACTTCGTGCTGTGGGAATCGAACGCGATCATCCGTTATCTCGCGAACCGTTATCGCGGTGACGCCCTGTATCCGGCCGACCCGGTCGAGCGCGCGCGCTGCGATCAATGGATCGACTGGCAGGCGAGCGAATTGAACCGCTCGTGGAGCTACGCGTTTCTCGCACTCGTGCGGCACTCGCCCGAGCATCAGGACCCGCGGCAGATCGCCGCGTCGTGTGCGAACTGGTCGAAGCATATGGCGATCGTCGAGCAGCAACTCGCGCGCACCGGCGCGTATATCGCGGGCGACGCGTTCTCGCTCGCCGATATTCCGATCGCGCTGTCCGCGAACCGCTGGCTCGAAACGCCGCAGCAGCACGACGATTTGCCGGCGCTGGCCGCGTATATGGCGCGCCTCGCCCAGCGCGACGGGTATCGCAGGTATTGCCGTAACGGCACGCCGTAATCGTTGATTCACGCGCGCGTCGGCAAACCCGCCGATGCTGGCAGATGCCGCCTTGAATGCTTACGTATTGCTTTCGGATTGCCGTGCTCGACGGCTTCTGCGCGGTGCACCCCGCGTCGCCTACAATGGCGCCCATTTAGCGACATTGAAGGTCCAACGATGCGGGTAACTAAATTCGCGCTGGCTGCGCTGACGGCGTGTTTCACTCTGAATGCGAGTGCCGAGATGACTGCCGCCCAGTACAAGAAATGGGCGCACGCCGACAACAACTCGATCTATGCGGCGTACATCACCGGCACGATCAACGCGTTCGGCTGGGCGAACGGCGACCAGGTCTCGCGCAAACAGCGGCAGCTGTTCTGTCCGCCAGAAACGCTCGCGATCGGCAACCAGACGGTTTATCCGCTGCTCGATGCGTTCTTCGCGAACCACCCGGGCATTTCCGACGATTTTCCGATCGGGCTCGCGATTCTGCGCTCGTTGCAGGGCGCGTATCCGTGCTGACGTGTGGGTGGAAGAAGTGAGGGGAGGGAGTCGAGCGGGGGTAACAGCAGGGGCGAACTCGCGAAGCGGGGCCGCCCCTCGGGGGATCAAACCTGAACGAGATTCGGAATCTGCACGTCCGGATTGACGTCCGCGTCGTAATCGACGCCCTTCATTTCAAAGCCGAACAGACGCAGGAAATCGGTCTTGTAGCCGGCGAAATCGGTGAGTTCGTAGATGTTGTCGTTGCTCACCTGGTTCCACAGCTCCTGCACGCGGCCTTGCACCTGCGGATCGAGTTCCTTGTAGTCCGCGCGCAGACGGCCTTCGTCGTCCAGATGCGGCTGGCTGCCGTAGAGGCTGTCCTTGTACAGGCCGTAGACCTGTTCGATGCAGCCTTCGTGCGTACCTTTTTCCTTCATCACCTTGAAGAGCAGCGACAGATACAGCGGCATCATCGGAATCGCCGAGCTTGCCTGTGTGACGACCGCCTTCAGCACCGCGACGCGCGCGTCGCCGCCGTTGGCCGCGAGCTTTGCGCGGATGCCGAGCACCTTCTGGTCGAGATCCTTCTTGGCCGCGCCGATCGAGCCGTTCCAATAGATGTCGTGCGTGATCTTTTCGCCGAGGTAGGTGAACGCGGTGGTCTTCACGCCGTCGGCGAGCACGTCAGCTTCGCCCAGCGCGTCCATCCACATCTGCCAGTCCTCGCCGCCCATCACCGCGACCGTCTGCGCGATTTCTTCCGGCGTCGCCGGTTCGAGCACGGTTTCCTTGATCACTTCCTTGTCGGTGTCGATGCCGCGCAGGTTGACCGCCTGGCCAATCGGCTTCAGCACCGAGCTGAACACCTCACCGGTTTTCGGATGCTGGCGCTTCGGCGCCGCGAGGCTGTAGACGACCAGATCGACCTGGCCGAGATCGCGCTTGATCACTTCGATGGTGCGCGCCTTCACTTCGTCCGAGAACGCGTCGCCGTTGATGCTGGTCGCGTACAGGCCTTCGGCGTTGGCGAACTTCTCGAACGCCGCGGTGTTGTACCAGCCGGCCGTGCCCGCCTTGGTTTCGCTGCCGGCGCGCTCGAAGAACACGCCGAGGGTCGCCGCGCCCGAGCCGAACGCGGCGCTGATGCGCGCGGCGAGGCCATAGCCGGTAGACGCGCCGATCACGAGCACCTTCTTCGGCCCGTTGGCGATGGGGCCGCGTGCCTTCACATACTCGATCTGTTCCTTGACGTTGGCTTCGCAGCCGGTCGGATGGGTCGATACACAGATGAAGCCACGCACACGCGGTTTGATGATCATGAAGCACCTCTTGTCGGAATTGGCGACATTATAGTGGCCCCGCCGGAGCCGCACGCCATCTCGCGAATGGGGCAAAAATCAGCGCACTCCCCACATCTTGGTACGATTGCGCCTTTCCCAGCCGACGACAGCACGTGAAGCGCCTCTTTTCCTCCTTTCTGGCGACCCTCGACAAAGGGCTGACCCTCGCGAACCCGCTGTTCGCGAAGGCCGCGTGGCATCTGCGCCACCCGACCCGCCGCACGTTCGCATGGGGGGTCGCCGCGCTGCCGCTGCTGTTCGTGCTGTACTTGCTGCTGCTGATTCCGTTCACGCCGAGCATCGGCGACATCCGCAAGGCGAAGATCGAGCAGCCCGCGCAGATCCTGTCGGCGGACGGCAAGCTGCTCGCCGAGTTCAAGCCGTCGAACCGCGAGTGGGTCAAGCTGACGGACATCTCGCCGAACGTCGTCAACGCGCTGATCGCGACCGAGGATCACCGCTTCTATCAGCATTTCGGGCTCGACTGGCGGCGCACCGCTTCGGCTGCGCTGCACACGTTCTCCGGCGACCGCCAGGGCGGCTCGACGATCACGCAGCAGCTCGCGCGCAATCTGTATCCCGACGAAATCGGCCGCGCGCCGACTCTGACGCGCAAGCTGAAGGAAGCGATCACCGCACTGAAGATCGAGGCGTTCTACACGAAGGACGAGATCCTCGAAACCTACCTGAACACGGTGCCCTTCCTGTACAACGCGTACGGCATCGAAATGGCCGCGCGCACCTATTTCGACAAGTCCGCGTCCGAGCTGAACGTGCTCGAAGCGGCGACGCTGACCGGCATGCTGAAGGGCAACGCGTACTACAACCCGGTGCTGAACCCCGAGCGCGCGTTGCAGCGGCGCAATACGGTGCTCGCGCAGCTGGTCAAGTACGGCAAGCTCACGCCCGCGCAGTACGACGGGCTCGCCCGCAAGCCGCTGCGTCTGGACTTCGAGCGCCAGATCGAGCCGCCCGGACCCGCGCCGCACTTCACGCAGCAACTGCGCAAATGGCTGGTCGCGTGGGCCGATCGCAACGACTACAACATCTATTCAGATGGGCTCGTCGTGCGCACGACGATCGACTCGCGCCTCCAGGCGATGGCGACCCAGGCGGTCACGCTGCAGGGCAATCAGTTGCAGAACATCGCGAACTCGGCGTGGGGCACCCGCGCCGGCTGCTCGGCCGACAAAGACCTGCTGCGCACGTTCCTGCGCGAGACGCCCGACTTCCGCGCGGCCAAAGACACGGGCCTGTCCGACGACGACGCGCTCAAACACCTGCTCGCCGATCGCAAGCTCGTGCAAAGCGTGTGCGATACGAAGACGCGCGTGCAGGCCGACTTCCTCGCGATGGACCCGCGCACCGGCGAGATCAAGGCGTGGGTCGGCAGCCGCGACTTTGGGGTTGATCCGTTCGATCACGTGCAGCAGGCGCGCCGTCAGCCGGGCTCGACGTTCAAGCCGTTCGTCTACGCGGCGGCCTTCGAGGCCGGCGCGAGGCCCGACGACAAACTGCCGGACAATCCGGTCCAGATCGAACTCGCCGGCGGGGAACTCTGGAAGCCGAACGACGAGGACGAGCCGAGCGGCCGCATGATCAGCCTGCGCGATGCGCTCGCGTATTCGCGCAACCGCATCACCGCGCAGGTGATGGAGTCGGTCGGTCCGAACCGGGTCGCGAAGCTCGCGCGCGCGATGGGCGTGCGCGACAGCCAGCTCGACCCGGTGCCGTCGCTCGCGCTCGGCACGAGCCCGGTCACGCTGAAGGAAATGGTGTCGGCGTACGGCACGATCGCGAACCTCGGCGGCTACGTCGAGCCGCTGATGGTCACGCGCATCGAGGACCGCAACGGCAACCTGCTGGCCGAATTCAGCCCGGCCACCCCGAAGCGCGAGTTGCCCGCCGACGCGGCGCGCACGCTCGTCGACGTGATGCGCGACGTGGTCGGCCGCGGCACCGGCGCGAGCATCCGCACGCGCTTTGGCGTGCGCGGCGACGTCGCGGGCAAGACCGGCACGACCCAGGGCAACGCGGATGGCTGGTTCATCCTGATGCAGCCGCAACTGGTGGCGGGGGCGTGGGTCGGCTTCAACGACAGCCGCGTGACGCTGCGCAGCGATTACTGGGGGCAGGGTGCGCATAGCGCGCTGCCGATCGTCGGCGATTTCTTCCAGCGCGCGCAGCGCTCGCGGCTCGTCGACAGCCACATGAAGTTCGATACCGCGCAGCAGCCCGGCTGGTTCGCGGAGCGCGCCGAACGCTTGCGCAACTGGATCGAGAGCCTGTTCACGCGCACGCCGGCGCAGCCGGACAAGCCGGTCATGGCGCGTGCTCCGGCGCGGCGCGCGCCGGTGGCGCCGGTGCAGCCATCGGCGTCCGCCGTGGCTGCTCCGGCGGCGTCAGAGGCAGCGGGCGCGTCCGCGGTGCGCGAGTTGCCGCCGTTGCTGCCGGCGCCTGGGTCGGGGTCGGAAGGGGCTCCCACGACGCCGCCCGGTAATGCCGTCGACGGTGAAACGCATGGCGGGGGTGCGGCCGCGCTCGCGCCGACCCCGACGCCAGACGACGTCGTACCGCCCGACGCGGGCGGTCAGGGCGGCGCAGGGTCGAACAACAGCAGCGGGGCGAACTGAATGCGACCCGGGCGCACTGCCCGGGTGCGAATCGAAGCGGGGGAGCCAGAAGGCTAAGGCCTCGCGACGCCCGTTTCACCCGGCGGCCGCGCATGCGGATTGCCATGCGCCGTCTCGAGCGACGTGTCGTGATGCAGCAGCAACACCGCCGCCACACCGATCAGCCCCGCGCCCGCGAGGCATAGCAGCCCGGCGCCGAAGCCGCCGGTGCTGTCCTTGATCCAGCCCATCGCGAACGGGCCGAAGAAACCCGCCAGATTGCCGAGCGAATTGATCGCGGCGATGCCGCCCGCGGCCGCGGCGCCCGACAGGAACGCGGCCGGCAAGGTCCAGATCACCGGCAGGCAACCGAAGATGCCGAAGCCGGCAATCGATAGCGCAATCATCTTAAGCACCGGATTGTCGAGTCCGGCCGAGACCGCGATGCCGCCCGCCGCAATGAACAGCGCAATCGCGACGTGCCAGCGGCGCTCGAGGTGGCGATCCGAATGCCGCCCCCACACGATCATGCCGATGAGCCCGACCACGTACGGCAGCGACGTGACGAAACCCGTCTGCAGATTGGTCAGACCGAAGGCCTTCACGATCTGCGGCAGGAAGAAGCTCAGGCCGTAGTTGGTCGCATTCGCGCCAAAATAGATCAGCGCGATGGCGAGCACGCGCGGATTGATCAGCGCCTCCTTCACGCTGAAGTGGCGCACCGCCTCGCGATGCTCGCGCTCCTGCTTCTGGCGTGCGATCAGCCATTCGCGCTCCTCGGTGCTGAGCCAGGTGGCGTCGGCGGGTTTGTCGGTCAAATAGAGCAGCACTGCGACCGACAGCAATACCGCGGGCGCCGCCTCGATCAGATAGAGCCACTGCCAGCCGCCGAGTCCACCGATGCCGTCGAGCGACAGCAGTGCGCCGGAGATCGGGCCGCCGATTACAGTCGACAGCGGAATCGCCGCCATGAAATAGCCGACCACGCGCCCGCGATACGCGGCCGGAAACCACAAGGTCAGCAGAAAAATGATGCCCGGGAAAAAACCGGCCTCGGCAATACCAAGCAGAATGCGCAGGCCGAAGAACACGTGGGCGGGCGAGAGTCCGGTGAAGCGCGAGATGTCCGGGATGAAGGCCATCGCGCCTGCGAGTATGCCCCACGAGAACATGATCCGCGCGATCCAGCGGCGTGCGCCGAATCGTTCGAGCAGCAGGTTCGACGGCACTTCGAAAAAGAAGTACGCGAGAAAGAACACGCCCGCGCCGAAGCCGAACGCGCTCGCGGAAAGATCGAGCGCCTTGTTCATCTGCAAGGCCGCGAAGCCGACGTTCACGCGATCCAGATAAGCGATGAAGTAGCACAGCATCAGAAACGGTATGAGCCGCATCGTGACGCGATGAAGGGTACGTGATTCGAGATCCATATATGTCTCCTCCGGTTCGGCGACCGGTGTATGCCGCTATGTGGTGGGGTCCGTCCGCGGTTCGATATGCCTGTCTGTCGAACAGGCATCGCTACAGACTAAACGCTCACAAGGGATTCCGGAAGTCTTTTGTGAACCACATGGTCCGCTCACTGCCGAGGTCTTCGCGGCATGCTGCCCGCGTCCATTGTTAAGAGCCGCGCAACAGTGTTTTCGGTTGTATCGGCTGATCTTGCGCGAACGATTCCGGATAATGACTGCCTGACTAATCAGTTAAAAATGCAGGTGGTCCACGATGTCGAATCAGGGTTCGGACAGTCTTGCCGAAGCGTGCGCAACGGTGCGGGTATGCGAAGCCGATGGCGTTGCGCGAGTGGCGAGCGCAGAAAGGAAGAGTGCGGCGCTGCTCCTGCGTGTGCGCGGAGCGGTCGCGGTGGCGCTCGCGTGCGCGAGTCTCGTCGGCTGCGCGTCGAGCACGGATGTGGTCGCGAGCGACAAGCCCGGCAGCTACACGGTCGCCGCGAGCGCGACCGGAGGACGCATGGCCTGGGCGCGCGCGCACGAACTCGCGATGAACGAGGCGCGCGACTACTGCGATCGTCGCGGCATGCAAAGCAGCGTGAATAGGGAGACGGTCAGCGGTGTCAGCGCGATGACCGAGCACGCGTCGTCGGTCAGCTTCGAGTGTCATCCGCGCTTCTGATGCCGCGTTGCGCGCAGCTCGTTGCACCTGCATCGATGCGCGCGGGCGGCGAGTGCCGCCGCCCGATGGCGATTACTTTTTATCGAACGTCACCAGGTGCTGGTCGTTCGTATCCGCGACGAAAATCGCGAGCAGTTTTGCCGGCTCGCTCGTGCTCGCGTTCTCGCTGACCATGTGATGCGCGCCGGGCTTCTCGGTCCACGATTCGCCCGCATGGTAGACGCGCTCCCCGCCGTTATCGACACGGCTGCGGATCGCGCCCGACAGCACATAGCCCACCACGAACGCCTGGCCGTGCCGATGCGGCGCCGACTTGCCGCCCGGCGCATAGTCGACGACGAGCGCGGTCATCGTCTTGCCCGGCACGTTCGCGATCGGGACGGCGAAGGCGGGGGCGATGGTTTCGTGAGGGGCTGCGCTCGCCTCGGCGGTGTCGGCGGCATAGGCGGACTGCCACGTGCCCGTGATCGCGGCGCCGGCGAACAGCGCCGACGCGAACAAAGTGCGGATCGTATTCATAGCTTCACTCCGCGTCAGCCTGGCACAACGCCTCGGCTTGCCGGTTTGCCACGCGTTCGCCTTGTGCCCACTGCACCGCAACCGTGGCCAATTCTCCACGCGCGCGTTCGAGCGCCGCGGCCCGCGCTTCGGGATTGGCGAACTGCAGCGGCTGCGCATCGACGAAAGTCGGCGCGGCGACGCCAAGAAAACCGAATGCAGCCTTCAGCGCCGGCGTCAGCGCATCCATCGATTCATACGGCGAGCCCGCGCGCAGATCCGCGCCGCGGCTCGTGATGAACAACACCTTGTGCCGGCCGAGCTGCCCGACGATGCGACCGTCTTCCGCGTGCAGGTAGGTCACGCCGGTCCGCGTGACGCTATCGATGAACGCCTTGAACGCCGACGGCATCGACCAGTTGTACATCGGCATGGCGAACACCAGCGCGTCGGCGGCGAGCAGGCGCGCGCATAGCGCATCCGATGACGCGAGCGTCGCTTTCATCGCCGCTGTGCGCTCTTGCGCGGCCGTGTAGGTGGCGATCGCGAACGCTTCGGAGACGTGCGGTGGTGTGTCGAATGTCACGTCCAGATAGTCGACGTCGAACTCGACGCGCTCTTCGCGCAGACGCTCGAGAAAATAGCGGGCGAGCGCGCGGGAATTGGATCGCTCGCGCTTCGCGCTGGCGTCGACGTGCATGATCTTCATGGGGGCCGTCCTTGCGGTGGGTTTAACGTGAGCTCAGGTTAGACGGTCGACTGGCTTGGTGGAATAACCGGTTTTGTGGAATTCGAGGTAGCCACTTATGCCGCTTATGCGCGTTGTTACGACTCGCGTGATTTGGCGTTGGTCGAGCGTTTGACGAACGGTCCGCCTGAGAAACCCGCCGTTGCGCGGCCTTGCGCGGATGATTTTCCGCGGGCGCGGCGGGCAGGGCGCGCGGACGTTTTTTCTGTTCGCGCCGTCTCGATCTGCCGCGACAGCGTGTCGATACGCTGGCGTAACAGGTCGGTCGCAGCCACGCGTTCAGCCAGCAACGCGTCCTTTTCCGCAAGCTGTCCGCGGGTCTCGGCATGCCGCGCAGCCGAGGCAGCCAGTTCCGCCTTTATTGCGGCCAACTCGTTGCGCAGCGCGTCGCGCTCGGTTCGCGATTCGGCTTCGAGCGTCGCCGCCCGCTCCTGACTCGCCTGAAGCTCCTTGCGCAGACGTTGCGCCGCGGCCCGTTCACCGTCGATTTCGAGCAATGCGCGCTTTTCCGCAGCGGCGAGCCGCTGCTCGTTCTGCTCGTGCGAGCGGCGCAGCTTCGCGAGTTCGTCGGCGAAATCCCGGCGGGCATCGGCGAGCGCGGCGGCGCCTGCCGCGATTTCTTCCTTCGATGCCGTCAGTTGCGCCGTCAGCATGTCGTTGGCGGTCTGCAGTTCGACGATGCGCGCCTCGAGCCCGGCGAGCCGCGCGCGCAGGGTCGCGGCGTCGTTGGCCGACTTTTCGGCCTGCTCGACGGCTTCCTGACGCTGCCTGTCCCGTTGCTCGGCCTGTTTTTGCGCCGCGGAGATTTGGGCGTCGGCGTCCTGCCTGAACACGTCTAGCGCAGCGTTCGCGGCGTCGCTCGACAGACGCCACATCTGCGCCGCGAACTCGCCGGCGGCTGTTGCGACCTCGGCCGGCAGATCCGGCCGGGCGACATCGACACGCGTTTTGTCACGCACGTCGGTCCAGAAATCGCGCAACGCCTTGGCCGGCGCGCTCATGCTGCCTTTACGCACCAATTGATACAGGCGGTTTGCGGTCGGCGTTTCGCCGTAGCGGAAAAACAGCAACGCGCAGACTTCGCGATAAAGCGTCTGCGTGTCGGACGCGTTTTGGCGGGCGACTTCGATGTCGGCTTCGAGGGTCATGGTGGTACCGGCCTGGAAATAGGGATTGCGTTGATAATACAACGTAAAACGTTAGAAAGCCTACGCATTCGTGCCTTAAACACGACATTAGTACTATAATGTCGTGTATACCGTCTATTTGAACTTTGTCGAAATTTGTGATGATGTCTACCGGTGATAACGGCCTTCGAAATCACCGCGTCGTCTGGCAGCAAGCGCGCCATATCGTCAGATATTCGCTCGCCGCTTCGTAGCTCTCATCGTGCGACATGAACACGCCGTCGGCGGCGAGTTCTCCCGCGTCGCCGCCCGTCACCAGGTTGAGCAGCAGGCGTCCGCCGGTCGCCGCATCGAGCGTTGCCGCCGCGCGCGCGGCAACGCTCGGCCCGCCGAGCGAAGTCCGTAACGCGACCGGAACAAACGTCGCGTCAGCGGCGCGACGCTCGCCGCGACCACCCAAGGATCGAGCGGCCGCTGCCCGTGGGAATCGGCACGCCGTCGTAGCCACGCAGGTCGGCAGCGACAGCGATTTCGCCGAGGTAGGCCAAGGTCGGTGCTCGTGCGCTCGACGACTCGCCGATATAGCGCGTGTCGCCCGATGTCGGCAAAAATCAGAAGATCTCGGGATTCATCAAAGTGTCAATGCGGAAGTGGAAGAGCACTGCTCGGGGCGCCGCCCGGACCCGCCCAGGTAAGCATCGCGCAATGTATCAAGGTCCAGCAGTTGCGCCGCGCTGCCCTGCGCGACCACTGCGCCGTTCTCAAGCACGTAACCGCGATGGGCATAGCGCAGCGCCACCGTTGCGTTCTGCTCGGCAAGCAGGAAGCTGACGCCTTCGCGATTGAGCGAGGCCACGATCTCGAAGATCTCCTCGACGATCTGCGGAGCCAGGCCCATCGACGGTTCGTCAAGCAGAACGAGCGTCGGTCTGGCCATCAGCGCGCGACCGATCGCGAGCATCTGCTGCTCGCCGCCCGACGCGTAGCCGGCCGGCAGCCTTTTGCGCAGCTTCAGCCGCGGGAACGTCGCATAGATCCGCTCGAGATCCGCTTCGAGCTCCGCGCGCCGGCCACGCCGCACGAATCCGCCAAGACGCAGATTTTCCTCGACGCTGAGATGGCCGAAGCAGCGGCGCCCTTCGAGGACCTGTACCAGACCGCGCTCGACGAGTCGCCACGGCTCATCGCGGGCGATGTCGACGCCATTGAACGCAATGCGCCCCGACGTCATCTCGCCGCGTTCCGCGTGCAGCAGGCGCGAAATTGCTTTCAGCGTGGTCGTCTTGCCGGCACCGTTGCCGCCGAGCAGCGCGACGATCTCGCCGGCGTCGACGTGCAGCGACACGTCATGTAAAGCGACAATGATCTGCTGCCATGACACGGCGAGTGAGGTCGCTTCGAGCAATCGGGCAGCGGCCATCGCTTAGAGCTCCTTCTGGCAGTCGCGAGGCGTGATGCCTTTTTCCTTCGCGTAAGCGTTCGCCGATTTTTCGATGATCGGCCGCAACAGCGCGCGGTCGGCCTGGACCCAGTCGCTGATGACCTTCCAGTGTTGTCCGTCCCATTGCTGGAAGCGCACCGCCCCGCCGCCTTCGTGGTCCTCGCAGGTCAGCTTCAAAGGCTGGACGAGACCAAGCGCGCCCAGCTGTTTGAGTCGTGCGTCGTCGAGGTTCAGATGTTCGAAGCCCCAGCGGACCTGCTCGCCGCTCAACGGTTTGTTGCCGAACTTCTTCTGCGCGGTGCGCAGCGCTTCGACATTCAGGATCCCGTTCACGACGCCAAGGTTGTAATAGACCGTGCCGAAGCGTGCCGGATCCTTCAGATCACCGTTGCCGGCCTTGATCACGTACTGGTCGATCGCCTGAAGCACCGGATATTCAGTGCCGGACGGGTGTGTCGTGATCGAGATGAAGCCCTTGGCCGCCTCACCCGCGGGTCGAACGTCTTCTTCCGAATTGCTCCAGATATTGCCGATGATGTGATCGGTCGGATAACCGACTTTCTGGGCGCTTTTCAGCGCCACAGGATTCATCACACCCCAACCCCGCAAGATCACCCAGTCCGGTGCGATCTGGCGGATCTTCAGCCACTGCGAGCCCTGCTCGTTGCCCGGATGCGGTACCTCGATCTGCGTGACCTCGAAACCATACTTCTTCGCGAGCAGGTCGACCACTGGAATCGTTTCACGTCCATAAGGCGAGCCGTGGTAAAGCACGACGATCTTCCTGCCTTTGAGGTGCTCCAGGCCGCCAGAGCGTTGTCCGATGTAGTTCACGATCGCCGACACTTCGCTGTACGGATTGAGCTGCAGCGGGAACACATATGGGAAGACCGCGCCGTCGGTCGAATCGGTCCGGCCGTGATTGATCGTAATCAGCGGCAGCTTGTCTGCGCTCGAGCGATCGAGTGTTGCGTAGGCAATGCCGACAGACAACGGATTGGTTGCCGCGGTCGGTGCGCCGTCCGGACCGCTGTTCTTCAGACGTTCGTAGCACTCGACGCCCTTCTCGACCACGTACTCCGTTTCGCACTCTTTCCAGACCAGCTTGACGCCGTTGACCCCGCCGTCGCGAGCATTGATCAACTTCATGTAGTCGATAAAGCCGCCGAAGAATCCCGTGCCGCCGGCTGCATACGGTCCAACCCGATAGCTTTGCAGCGGAAAATATTCGGTTCCGCCGGCATGCGCCTGCGATATCGCCGCACCGGCTAGTGCCACGCTCGCCGCGAACAGGCGCAGAAGTTTGCCAGCTCCACCGGCGTTGAGTCGAGTAATGTAATTAGCCATGCTGATGTTTTCCGTCTGATTGATGAGTCGAAAGCTGGGAAGATTCAGGAAAGACTGTGTTAGCGCCCTTCCTGCCGTCTCGTTCGGCTGCGGCGCGCAACCTGAACGAGCCGGGCGAGACCATCGGGTTCCTTGATGAGAAACACAATGATCAAGGTGCCAAAGATGATCTTTTGCAGGTTCTGCAACTGGTCGGCCCCAATGCCGATCTGTGCGAGCGCGGTCGCGGCATTCGACAGCAGGATCGGCAGCAAAACGATGAATGCGGCGCCGTAGAGGTTGCCGCTGATACTGCCCATGCCGCCGATAATGATGATGAAAAGAACCTGAAACGACAGATTCAGACTGAAGCCGTCCGGCTCGACCGTACCGAGGTAGGCGAATGCCCAAAGCGCTCCCGCTATGCCGAGCACGAAGGAACTGAGCGCGAACGCAAGCAGCTTGCTCCGTCCGACCGGAATGCCGATCACGCGTGCGGCGATATCCATGTCGCGCACCGCCATCCAGCGGCGGCCGAGATCGCTGCGCACGACACTCGCGCCGAGCAGGAACAGCACCACCACGACGCCGAGCACGAACAGATAGCGTGCGGCCGGTGTATCGATTTGCCAGTGGCCGATTGCAAGGCGCGGCGCGCTAAGCACGCCAGACGTATCGTTATTGGAGAACCAGCTGACGCGAGTAAAGATCCAGACCACGAAGAACTGCGCGGCCAGGGTCGAAACAATCAGATAGAAGCCGCGGATGCGCAGGCTCGGCAAACCGAACAGCACCCCTACTGCCGCGCTGATAAAGCCACCGAGCAGCAGTGCAACAGGCAGCGGCAGCGCGGGTAGCCGGACCAACAGGTTATAAGCCGCGTACGCTCCCACCGACATAAAGGCGGCCGAACCGAGCGACAACTGCCCGGCATAGCCGGTCAGGAAGTTCAATCCCAACCCTGCGAGTGAAAGAATCAGGAATGGGACGAGGATCGCGTTGAGCCAATAATCGTTGGAGACCAACGGCACGGCCACGAACGCTATCAGTACGAGCGAGAACGGCGTCAGCCAGCGCTTGAGATCCGCGCGTCGCGCGTCGAAGGTTGTGCGGGTCAGTTCCATCTTGTCTCCATCAAACGCGTTCCACCGCCGGTTCGCCGAACAGCCCAGCCGGGCGAGCCAGCAGGAATAGCATCGCGATGACATAGGGGAACCAGTTCTCGATGCCATCGCCAATGACTGCGCCGAGATAAACCTCAGCGAGCTTTTCGCTAGCGCCCACCAGCAGTCCGCCGACGATCGCGCCAGTGATCGACGAAAATCCACCGATGATCAATACCGGCAGCGCTTTCAGGACCACCAGCGATAGCGAGAACTGCACGCCCAGACGCGCGCCCCACAGTAGTCCCGCGACGAGGCTCACGAAGCCGGCCAGTGCCCAGACGATTGCCCAGACCTGTGGAAGCCGCACCCCGACCGCGAGCGCGGCCAGCGGATCGTCGGCGACCGCGCGCAGCTTCAGGCCGAGACGCGAATAGCGGGTCAACGCGCTTAGCCCGATCACCAGTGCGCCCGCGACAGCCGCCGCGAAGAGGTCGAACTTACTGATCATGACGCCGCCCAGGCGCAACGGCTTGTCATCGATACCCAGCTCGAGCCCGTGCACCTGTGCTCCCCATAACAGTTGCGCGGCCCCTTCCAGGATCAGACTCAGGCCGAGCGTCGCCATGAACAGCGTGATCGGTGGGCGATTGACGAGCGGCCGCAGCACCAGCCGTCCGGTGAGCACCGCAATGACGACCAGCGCCGCCAGCGTGATCAGGATCGCGAGCCACGGGGCGATCCCGCGTTCGACCATGCACACATAGGTCAGCGCGCCGAACAGCACCAGCGCTCCCTGAGCGAAATTAAAGATCCCGGATGCCTTGTAGATCAGCACGAAGCCGATCGCAACGACCGAATACATCGCACCGGCAAGCAGGCCGCCCACCAACACTTCGACAAAGAATTCCATCGACTGGTCCCTCAGGCGTGGACTGACGTGCTCGCGTCGTGACGCGTACCGAGATAGGCCGCTAGCACGTCATCATTCGTGCGGACCTGGTCGGGCGTGCCGTCCGCGATCTTTTTCCCGTAGTCGAGCACCACGACATGATCGGACAGTCCCATCACGACGCCGATGTCGTGCTCGATCAGTACCACCGTGACACCGAACTGCGAGTTCACATCGCGTATCGTGCGAGCCATCTCCTGTTTCTCGGCCGCATTCATGCCCGCCATTGGCTCGTCGAGCAGCAGAAGGCGCGGCTTGGCGGCGACTGCACGCGCCAGTTCGACGCGCTTTTGCAGCCCGTAAGGCAGCGTGCCCACGGCGGCGTCGCGGTAGCGCTCCAGCTTCAGTGCATCGATCACCTCACTCGCATACCTGCGTTGCTCTGCGTCGTCCCGGCGCGCGCGCCCAACGCGCAAAACCTGCTCGATCCAGCTGCTGCGCCGATGCAAACTGCGGCCCGTCAGCACGTTGTCGAGCACGCTCATGCGGCGGAACAGCGCGAGATTCTGGAACGTTCGCGCGATACCGAGGTGAGCGGCACGGTAGGGATCGATGCGTCGATACGCGAGGCCGTCGAACCGAACGACTCCCTGTTGTGCCCGATACACGCCATTGATCACGTTGAGAAGCGAACTCTTGCCTGCGCCATTCGGACCGATGAGCGCGCAGATTTCTCCGCGCGCCACCGAGAAGCCTATGTCGGTTATCGCCTTGACGCCCTTGAACGATAGCGAGATGTGTTCAAGGGCAAGCAACGGCGCTGCCGAGGTAGTCGCCTGCGTCATGCCAGGGCCGGCTGACGACGGCTCTCCAGTTCGCGAACCAGCGGAAGCACTTTGGCGCCGAAGTATTCGACTTCTTCGATGAAATGCAAGAAGCCGGTCAGTACCAGATCGACGCCGATCGCCTTAAGTTCGACGATGCGCTCGGCGATCTGCTGCGGCGTACCGATCAGATTGGTGCGGAAGCCGTCGTTGTACTGGACCAGATCTTCAAATGTGGATTTCGCCCAGTTGCCCTCGCCTTCAGGCGATGCGCTACCGGCCTGCTTGACCGCGTCGCCGAACGCATGGACCGCTTCCACATGCGCGTTGGCAATGATGTCGTCGAGCACGGCACGCGCTTCGGCTTCCGTGTCACGGGCGATCACGAACGCGTTCACGCCAATCCGCACTTGATGGCCGTTCGCTGCGGCCTTGGCGCGAATATCATCGATCTGCGCCTTGAGGTTTTCGGGCGTATTGCCGTTCGTGAAATACCAGTCGGACACACTCGCTGCGTTGTCGCGGGCAGCGCGCGAGCTGCCACCCTGAAAGATTTCGGGGTGCGGCTTTTGCACCGGCTTCGGACTCAGCGTGTAGTCGTTGAAGCGGTAGAAGTCGCCCTTGAACGTGAAGTTGTCCTGCGTCCAGATCCCCTTGAGCGCCTGAATGAATTCCTTGGAACGGCGATACCGTTCATCGTGCTCGAGCCAGGGTTCGCCGATCGCGGTGAATTCGCCCTTGAACCAGCCGCTAACGACGTTGATCGCGATCCGGCCATTCGAGATGTGATCGATCGTCGCGAGCTGCTTGGCGACCACCGCGGGATGCCACGGTCCGGGCAAAATCGCTGCAAGTACCTTGAGACGGGTCGTGGCGTGCAGCAACGCCTGGCTGAACGAGACCGACTCGTGCTGATGCTCGGCGCCATAGCCGGCCGTAAAGCGGATCTGGCTCAGCGCGTACTCGAAGCCTGCCCGTTCGGCGGCCTGGGCGAGACGCTGGTTGTATTCAAGGCTCCAATCGGTGCGTTGTTCGATCGTGCTGACTACCAGGCCGCCGCTTACATTCGGTACCCAGTACGCAAATTTGACGGCGTCTTGCGAGGTGGAGAGGTTATGTGTCATGGAGGCAGATCTCTTCGAAATAGGAATGGTGTTACAGGGCAGATGTCATGCTGCGATCTGGACGTCGGCACGGCGCGGCCGTTGCGCGATGAGTGGCGCGGCACGCTCGATCGCGAGCGCGATGCGCGCGCTCAGCAGCGGACTGCTGACGCGGTGGTCATTGAAATCCGCCTCGGATCCATACACGCCGACAGGAAGCGTATGGGCCTGGAAAAAGCTCAGCAGTGGTCGCAACTGGTGGTCGATCACCAGCGCATGCCGCTCGCTGCCGCCGGTGGCGGCAAGCAGTACTGGCACGTCGAACAAGGTTTCGTGATGAACCAGATCGAAAAGATGCTTGAAGAGGCCTGTATAGGATGCGCGGTACACCGGGCTTGCAACGATCAGCGCGTCGGCTGTCTCGATCGCGCGCAAATGGGCTTCCAGGTCGCGGGCGGCACTCACGCGCGAAAACGTACGCGCTAGCGGTTCGGAGATTTCACCGAGATCCACGAGGTGAGAATGCACGTTGTGCTTATCGGCTACGAGCGCACGCTCGAGCCCCGTGAGCAAACTAACGGTAAGCGCACGCGTTCTCGAAGGTTGTTGCAAGCTTCCCGAAACCGCGACGATACGTAATGGTGTGGTCATAACAATTCCTCTCATCCTCGAAACGCACCGTACTCCCAGGAATTCGATCCGGCGACGGTGTGGGTTGATATAACGCAAGCAATATGCCAATTGCGATGTGTTTCTGGACTACCGCTGCAAACCCCGGCGATCAGGCTTGGACGGCCTTTGAAAATCCAATACGACAGGTCATTCGCTTAGTAACGCAAAGCATATTCATCGAGCGTATGAACGCTGTGGAGCAATCTGCTTTCGGTGTGCTGCCAGGCGAACAGCAGCAATTCAGATATGAATAGAAAGACGGTTTGAGAATGCTTTCGTTGAGCGCCCAATTGCCCAGGTCCCGGACCTTGTAGTCGATCGGATCATGCAACGTGTGCACGCGCGCACGCCATGCGGCGTCCAAGCCAACTGCCGCGCGCAAGCATGGAGTCCGGGTTCCCCCACCGTCAACTGCTGGACTAGCAGAATGTGAGCGAACTGCTCCTGGGTCAGCAACGCCGTGACGGATATGGGAGCTCCTTAACACCGCGCCGCTGCGCAAGCAGCATTTGGACTTTGAATATGAGAAATCAATGTTTCCAGCGCCGCAGCGGAGGTGGAACACTTGCTGCTCGATCAGCAATCTGGACCAGCGTCGTTGCACGATCGGGCCTCAAACGGGCTCTGTCGTAAAGCGGGTGGTCCAGTCCATACAGATGGCCCAACTCGTCTCCAGTCCAGCAACGCACGAACAGCCGCACCCATCGGTGCAGCACCTGAATGAGAACGCTCGATCGCACTCGACGCCGCAGCAGATCGCCGCGGATCTCGCCGCCCGCTTTTCGTTGACCGCGGTCGAACGGGATCAGCGCGGCGGGACGCCAAAACCGGAGCGCGACGCGCTGCGCGCCAGTGGCCTGCTGGCTCTCAGCATTCCATCTGAATATGGCGGACGAGGCGCTACCTGGCAGACGACCCTCGACGTTGTCCGCATCATTGCTGCGGCCGACGGCTCGCTCGCGCACGTATTCGCGTTTCATCATCTGATGCTCGCGACGGTACGGCTGTTCGGAACCGAGCAGCAGTGGGGATCATGGTTCGAAAAAACGGCCCGCCACGACTGGTTCTGGGGCAATGCACTCAATCCGCTCGACGACCGGACAATCAGCCGCAGCCGCGAGGACTGGCTCGAATTCTCCGGCCAGAAGAGTTTCTGTTCGGGGGCGCTCGACTCGGAAATGCTGATCGCGTCCGCGCGCGACGCGCTGACGAACGCGTTTCTGGTAGCCGCCGTGCCAACGCAACGCAGCGGCATCGCGGTCGCGGACGACTGGGACAACATCGGGCAGCGTCAGACTGACAGCGGAACCGTGACCTTCGAAAGAGTCCGGGTCGATCATCATGAAGTGCTCATCGAACCCGGCCCACTGTCAACGCCGTTCGCATGCTTGCGGCCGCTTATCGCGCAGTTGAGCCTTGCGCACGTTTATCTCGGCATTAGCGAAGCCGCCTTCGAAGACGCACGTCATTACACGTTGAATGAAGCGCGTCCGTGGCCGGCGTCGAAGCTCGCAAGCGTCGGCGACGATCCCTACATACTCGGCCAGTACGGCGAGTTCTGGGTCGGACTCGAAGCCGTGCGGACGCTGGCCGCACGGGCCGCTGACCGGCTCGACAGCGCATGGGCCCGGGGCAGCGCGCTGAGCGAGGCTGAACGCGGCGAAGTCGCGCTGGCAATAGCGACCGCGAAAGTCGCTGCCGCGCAGACAGGACTCGTCATCTGTACGCGGATGTTCGATGTCGCCGGCGCACGAGCGACGCACGGCTCGCTTAGGCTAGACCGCTACTGGCGCAATCTGCGCACTCATACGTTGCATGATCCTCTTGCCTACAAGATGCGGGAAATTGGCGAGTGGGCCCTCAAACGAACCTATCCGACGCCGAGCTTCTACTCATGAACGCCTCTCTTACCGATGTATGGGACAACGGCCTCGTTGAGCCGGTCTCTCCCGCTGGCGCACTACCCCCTGTGTACAGCCTGCCGAATCCGCGCGGGCTGAGCAAGTCGATTCGGGGGCGCGCACAAGTGTTTGTCGATCCGCGCTCGCTGGCTCTGCTTGAACGGGTGCAAAGGGTCGCGCCGAGTGACGCAAACATTCTGATCTCCGGCGAAACGGGTACCGGCAAGGAACTGATTGCCCGTCACGTGCATGGTCTCAGTCGACGTAAGGACAAGCCGTTTGTCGCCGTCAATTGCGGCGCGTTCTCCGAGACGCTGGTCGAGAGCGAGCTGTTCGGGCACGAGAAAGGCGCGTTCACCGGGGCGTTCAGCGCGAAGCCAGGCTGGTTTGAAGCAGCGAATGGCGGCACGCTGTTTCTGGACGAGATCGGCGACCTGCCGTTGTCGATGCAGGTCAAACTGTTGCGCGTGCTGCAGGAGCGGGAGGTCGTGCGGCTTGGCTCGAGACAGAGCCTGCCAATCGACGTGCGCGTGGTGGCGGCGACCAACGTCCATCTGCCGCAGGCGGTGGCCGCCGGCCATTTTCGGGGCGACCTTTACTATCGGCTTAACGTCGTCCAGCTGGACGTCCCGAAGCTCTGTGAGCGACCCGGCGATATCCTGCCGCTGGCGCGCTATTTCATCGACGATTACCGCGGTCGTCTCGGTTACGGGCCGCGCGAGATCGCGCCACAAGCGGAGCGCAGACTGCTAGCGCATCGCTGGCCCGGCAATATCCGGGAACTCGAAAACGTCATTCATCACGCACTGCTGGTGGGCCGCCACGATACTTTGCAGGAAAGCGACGTACAGCTTGCGGCGTGCGCCCCACCCGCAATCGATCGCCTGCCACGTCCCGACGCACTGACACAGGACGCACAGCAGGCCCTCGAAGCCGCTTTGCGAGACCTTCTCGAGACCGAACGCGAAAATCTGTTTGAAGACATCGAGAATACCGTCATCAGGGTTGCATATGAGTACAGCCACCGCAACCAGATTCAGGCTGCAAGGCTGCTGGGGATCAGTCGCAACGTGCTGCGAGCAAGGTTGATTCGGGCGAAGGAGATTGCCGCGCTCAAATAACGGGCAGCCTGCATAGCCGCGCATCGCGCGGCTTGCTTCCCCTCGCGTTTGTCGCGGTCTTCGCTAGGCAACTGACTCGTTCGCGGCTGATTCCGTCGTAGTCGGCCCCGCCCCGATCTGCCATACATAGGGTGGCTCCGTGCGGTTGATTTCCCAATCGCCAACGATCCTCGCTTTGTAGATTAGCGGGTTGTGCGATGCCGCGGTTCGGGCATTACGCCAGTGGCGATCGAGACGGCGGGCCTCGCTGGTGCCCGATGCGCTGAGCGCGTTGAACAGATCGGTCGTAGCTTTGAGAATCAGCTCACTGACAACGACTTGTGCGCGCGCGGAGTCGAGTTCCGCTGCGATGTTAGCTTCGTGCTCAGCCTCCGCATTCCCGCCGAAACGTGCTTCGTAAGCGCGCTGAGCCGCCTCCGCCGCCTTAAAAGTAGCCGCCTCGGCCGCGAAAACGCGCGCGCCTATCTCGCCGACGACCTGCTGCACCTGTGCATCGCGGGCGACCGACGGCGCGTTGCCGTGACTGAAAATGCGGCGGCGTGAGCGGACCTCGTGCGAGACGTCGCGCAGCGCGGCTCGGCCCACGCCGGTCAGCACCGCCAGCAGCACGAGCTGATAGAAGGCAGTCTGATACTTGAAGCGGGTGGAGAAATCGATGATGTTCTCCGCCTCGACGAGTGCCGAGTCGAAACGGGTGGTGCCGCTGCCTGTCGAGCGCTGACCAAAGCCGTCCCAATCGTCGCTGCGAGTGACACCGGGCTGGTCGGTGCGGACCGCCGCGATGACGTTGCGCCCATCGTCGTCGAGCTGAGCGAATACGTCGATCCAATCCGCGAAAATGGTCCCTGTGGAGTAATACTTCTCTCCTGTGACGAGCCAGCGCTCGCCGTCGCGTTTGACGCGGGTTTGCACCTCGCCGATCGAGACATTCCCAACTTCCGTCCAGGCGTTACCGATGATCTCCCCCGCTACGAAACGAGCAAACCAGCGCTCGCGGTTTGCGTCAGCTGGAGCATTCAGCCGATCCTCCACGAACGCAAAATGCCCGCGAAGCGCCTGTGGCAGGTTCGAATCCGCCTCGCCCAGTTCGATCAGCAAACGGATCAGGTCGGGCAAAGATGCGCCTGCGCCACCGTGTTCGACCGGTATGCGAACGGCGCCGAAGCCTGCCTCCTTGAGCCACTTGATTGGGTCATAAGGCAAAGCGCGTCGTTGCTCGCGATCGAGCGTGCCATCCGCGATCTTCTGAAAGATCGGCCGGAAACGCGCGGATAGTTGCTCGTAGTCCGCACCGCGGGACAAGGAAGCGAAGGCGAGGACGGGTTCGGTTATATCAGATCGATGCAAAGTAGCCATGTGTTCTCCGGAGTGAAGGCGCGCCTCCATGAAGCCTCGCCATGCCATAAACACCCGCACATTGCGTACCAGTTCGCCAGACCCAGGCACATCGGCGACGGCCCAGTTTTTCCCGCAAGCACCGTGCTGTTCAGACAGCAAAGTGCTGCGTGTAAGCTGATAGAGCCGCAGTCAACAAATTGGATGCTCAAGACCGTCAATGCGCGCTCAAAGGATCTTCGAATTCGTCAGCAGGCCCCCTTTTCACAAATAGCCGCCGATCCTCCGGCGCAAGCCTCGCCCCGACGTCAGATATCGCCGATCGACAGTGGCAATTGCGGTTCGCTCACGCCCCCGGAATTAATCAGCCTGACGTAGCTCACATATCTCGCCTCGGCGAGCGTCTGGGCAGCCACCAAACTCCCGGGCAGCGGCGCCCTCAACTCGTTAGGCAAAATATCCGTCAGCAGCTGTTGATAGAGCACTCGGGCCGCCGGATCGCGGTAACGGTTGTCGAGTTCCAGTTGTCCTGCCGTCGTCGCATAGTCGTAGTACTCGAGTTGGCTTCGGCCCGAGATGGTCGTCGACTCCGGTGCCCAGAACGAATAGGTGCCAAGCTTGTTCACCTGAGTGCGTACACCAATGATATGCGTCGGCGTACTGGACGCGTTTGGTATGTACGACTCAGGCAGTGTTTCGTCGGTCGTGAAGGTGACATAGGGCCGGCCGGCTGCCGAATCGCTTTTCAGCATCGGAAGAAGATCATGCCTGCCGCCGTACAACTGCGCGTAGTCGCCCGTTAGCCAATTGCGGTTACCGCCGTTGCCTATCGTCACCAGCATCGGAAGAATGTCGACTGAAGAAGTCAGGCCGTCGCGGATCTTGTCGACGTCGCCCGCATACCGCCCCGTAGGATCAACCACGATCAACGGGATGTTGTACGCCTCTTCGTAGCATGTCGAGGTCTTGCCGGACACCATACCGTGCGCGCCAGCGTATTCGCCGTGGTCGGACGTCAGGATAATGATCGTGTTGCGCGCGACATCGTGAGGCAGCGAGTGGACGATCTCGCCAATTCGTTCGTCGACGTCTGTCAGTATCTGCGTGTACGACTCGAGGCTACGCTTCCAGTAACTGAATGGCGATTTGCCGATCCCTTTCGTCACGCCTTGGATCGGCACAGGATATTCAGTGATGACGAAGTCAGCGCTATCCGGATCATCCTGAACACCACCCCATATAGCCTCCTGGATCATTCTGTTGAACGCCTGCGCTGCCGGCTTGGTGCGCTGGATGCGATCCGCCGACTCCCAGTTCGGCGGGACCGCCGCGTACGCCAGCGTCGGTGGATTCTTGAGTGGATTGGTGTTCCAATCGTAGTTCGGCGGCCCTACCGTGTAGTCCCGCCATTGCTGATAACCGTTGGGGTTGTAGTTCGAGTTCGCGAAATAATCATGGTAAGTCTGGAATTCCGTTCCCGCCGGGAAGAACTCTTTGTCGTGAGGGTTCACGAGGCCTACGGTCAAACACCAGGGTGCTTCGTTCGGCTTGCGCTGGTTGAGCCACGCTACCGCCTGATTGGCGATGTACTCGTCGCTGTAGTACAGGTTGGGAATATCGCCGACGGTGCCCTGCAGGTTGCTGCCAGTTGGATCAGGGAAAGTCATCGCCTGAAATCCGTACTCCTGAAGCTCGCGCTGCCCCTGGACGGTGACCGACAGATGCCATTTGCCGATGTAGGGCGTCGAATAACCGAGGTTGCGCAGCAGCTTGCCATAGGTCGGAAACACCCGGCTGAGCGTTGGTTGAAGCGAACCTTTACTTGACGGATTATCGAAGATAGTCGTCAGCACCCAGGTTTGCTGCGAGTAAAGACCAGTGACCAAAGTGCCACGTGCTGGCGTACATGCGGAGGCGGCCGTGTAGTGTCCGGAGAACTTAACGCCCCTTCTCCACAGGGAATGCGTTTGAGGCATGAAATGCCTGAGAAAGTCGCCCGGACTGTTGATTCCCGCCGGGAACACACGCGGGTAGCGCATCTCGTCAAGCAGAATGAACAGAATGTTGGGGGTTCCCTTGTGCGCGGCGTCGCCCGTGGCCGCCCCGGATGCGCCAAGCGCGAGCTTTGGCGTAGTCAGTGCAGCGCCAATCGCCGATGTCTTCTTGATAAATTCGCGACGGTCCATAATCGTTTCTCCATGTTAGATAGAACGACGAAGGCAGCTGCCCTGTCGCGTTGCAGCGCAGTGGAGGCGATTCAATCAGCGTTGATTTATATGAAGAGACCTCTGTTCGGTCTCCTCTGAATTGTCCGGTTAAAGGGACGCGCGGTCCGCTTTTCTGAATTGATGTTTTCAGACCTGAGCCGGCAAAGAGAGGATGCGGGGAAGGCTGTGCGTTTGATGCTAGTTTCTTCTGCAGGCGACGGAAGAGGAAACGTCGAGATATGTGCGGTAGCGCACATTATTCTCTTGCCGTCCCTGCACCGCCAGTGATGATCGCTTCGCCGGCATAAGCAATGGATTCGGCCATAAGCTCCAACCGGACGGCTGTCCGCTCAGCGCAAGCCGCCCACGCTGCGCCCGTTGAAAGTGGGCAACGAGCCGTTCAGCGGATCGAAGGAGGTCGGCGGTTTCGGCGGCGCGCTCAGCGTGTTCGTGTAGTTGCGCACGACCGGCGGCAAATAGAAAAACTGCCAGCCGCCATAGGTCTTCTGATTTTCGAAGTCCTGATAGAGAAGCGGAAAACCAGCGCGTTTGATCGGCAAGTCGGTGGAACTGCTATACACGCCGTATATACGCGCGCCCTGTTGCATAAAAACCCAATCGTTCTTACCCGTCACCGGATCCGGATAGGCGCGACGCAAATGATGCAGCGGCACCGGAAAACGCGAGTCGTCGAGCAGTTCGTCGATCGACGCCGGCAGCGCCCTTCCAGCGCGGTAGTAGCGAAGAATCGCGAGCCGGTACTGATTGCCTACGAACAGCAGTTGCCGCTCCCGTTCGCGCTGCCGCTCAAGCGACCACACGTCGAGCGCGCCCATCAATGCGATCGACATCAGCATCAGCGCAATCAGGAGCGCCAGCAGAACCATTCCATCTTCGCGAGCGACAGGGTGACGTCGGATTGCCCGCGGGCTCACATCGCTCATTGCGCCGCTCCCGCCCGATCTTTCGGCATCCCCTGCGGACTGCTCGCCGGAATGACGTCGTAGACACCCGTCTTGCTCTCGTCAGGCGATGCCACCGCCGCCCATTTATCGTCACCGTTGACAGGGTCGACCGGAATTGCGCGCAGATAGTGCCTTGTCACCAGATCGTCGAGCGTGTCCGGGTATTGGCCGTTGTCGCCATAGTATTTGTCGATGGCGTCACGCATCACCGCCAGGTTCTGTTGACGCACTTGCTCCTTGCCGCGCTCGATACTGTGCATGTAACGGGGCAATGCAACCGTCAGCAACAGACCGATGATCGCCATGACGACCACCAGTTCAATCAATGTGAAGCCTCTGGCTTTACGCGCGCGCACGGTTGTCATGATGCGGCTCACCACTGTTTGTATGGAATGCCGTTGATGCCGACCCGATCGGATTTCGATGTCACGTCGAACACGTCCTTACCGGCGCGCGAATTGCCGGCGGAGCCGTTGTCCGCGTCACCGCCCTCACCTGGATTCGGTGCCTCGCCAAAGGCGCGCACGTTCCACGTGTCCTCGGCCGCAATATCCGCGTCGCCCGTAAAGAACGGATCGCGGGGCACGCGGCGAAGAAACATCAACAAGCCGCCTTTGGGATCTTTCGCATTCTTCACGCCCGTCACCATCACGGTCAGCGAGGGCGGATAGCCGGATGCATCCGCCTCCCGCTCGATCAGGCCGGTGTCGCTCGCTTCCTTGTAAGCGTCCAGTGCGGTGCGAATCTCACGCAGCGCCGCGCTCAGTTGCTGTTCCTTCTGACGCTGCACGATCAGTTCCGAGAACGGCATGATCGCGAGCGCCAGGATGCCGACAAGCGCCAGCGTAATCACCAGCTCGATCAGCGTGAAACCGCGCTGGCGAGCGCCAGACCGGCCACGCGAAGCCAATGCGTCAGCCTGCGCTTTCATGACTCAGTAACCACCGTTCTGAATCGGACGCAGCGGGTTGTCGCTCGGCATATCCCCTGGCGGCATCACGACGTTCCCCGGCGGAAACGCGGGCGGCGGAGGCGGCGCTTGAGCGGGTGCAGGAGCGGCCGCGGGGGCCTGAGCCTGAGTGCCTGGCTGTGCCGCATTCGCGTCTGGGGCCGCAGCGGTCTCAGCCCCGCTCTGCTCCGCTCCCGGAACCGCCACAGGGCCCGGCGGCGCCGCTGGCACGCTCGGCAGTGTCGAGAAACGGCCACCGTAGGGCGCGGGCGGAGGCGTGGTGCGCGGCGCCGGCGGCAGTTGGCCGAACGAACTGGTCGGCGGCACCGTGCCGGAACCCTGCGCAGCGGCTTGGGAATCGCGTGACGCCCCTGTCGTGCCGCCGCCGACACTGCCGGGCGCACGCACCGCGGGAACCGGCACCTGTTGAGTCGCCTCGGCGCCCACCGGATCGAGCCGCAACTGCTCCGCATGCACATTCACGTCGGTCCCCGACCACAGCTCTTGCGTATCGGCGTCGGCGGATTGCTGCGGACGCACGATATGCGGCGTAATCTGCAGCACGATTTCCGTCTTCAAGTGGTCGCCGTTGTGATTCGAGAACAGGCGCCCGAGCACGGGCAACTGTCCAAGCCCCGGCACTTTGTCGGCGGTCACGCGGTCCTCATCCTGAATCAGGCCGCCGAGAATCTGGCTCTCGCCATCGCGCACCCGCAGACTCGTCGACGCACTGCGCGTGCCGATCTGATAGGCGAGCGAAGTGAGCCCCGTTGACGAGTTACTGTTGGAAATCGTCTTGGTGATGTTGCTGACTTCGAGGTTCAGCTTCATACCCACGTCGCCGTCACGGTAGACCTGCGGCTCAACCTCGAGCTTGATACCGACATCGAGGTACTGAATGGTTTGTGCGAAAGACGGCCCGCTCGTGCTCGGCGTGCTCGAACTCGAAATCACCGGTACCTTGTCGCCGATCAGGATCCGCGCCTTTTCCTTGTTGCGCGCGCGAATGCGCGGGCTCGCCAGCAGGTTGGCATCGACGTCGCTGAGCTTGAAGTTCGCTGTGGCCGACAGACCGCTGACGTTATATGCATTGAGCGGCAAATGACGCAACGCGCCCCACGTGTCCACGGTAGACGGCGTCGACATCGTAAATGTATTAGGCCACTCGATACCGAGGTCGGTCAGCCGGTCGTGGGACACCTCCAGAACCTTCACTTCCAGCATCACCTCGGGCTCCGGCAGATCCTGCGCCGCGATCATATCCTCGGCGACGCGAATCGTGTCCGGCGTGCCCCGGATCGTGACGGTATTGGCGCGCTCGTCGACGACGACCTCCTTGATCTTCAACAGGCTTTTCAATAGCGACTGGACCTGCTTGGCTTCGACGTTCGACAACTGGAATGTGCGCACTTTCAGCTCCTGGTATTCGAGCTGCTTCGCAGCGGTAGCCGGGTAGATGAAAAGCGTGTTCGCGTTGAGCTGTTTCTTGTCGAGCTGGTTCTGCATCAGGATCATGTTGACCGTGTCCTGCAGCGACGCGTTGGTCACGAAGATCGTGGTCTTCAGATCGGCACGCACGTCCCGATCGAAGATCACGTTCAAGCCCGAGGTCCTCGACAACGCTTCAAACACCATCCGTACATTCGCGTCGCGGAACTGCAGCGTCACCGGTGTGCGCATGATCGACGAAGCGGCAATGTCCTCATCTTTCGCCGCACGTTGCTGCTGCCGTTTTTCGTCGATCTCCTGCGCCATCTGCAGCGCCATCGCATTGGTTGGATTCTGGGCCAGCACGCGGTGAATGCGTTCGGAAGCCAACGTATATGAACCGCGCCGCATCATCCGGTCGGCCTCCTGCAGGGAGACCAGATCGCGGCGATCCCGATCGATCGCTGCGCCGATATTGCGCCCGCGTTCGCTGTTCGGATCGAGCTGGCTGGCCGCGTAGAGCTTCTGGATCGCCACATCGAATTGATAGCTCTGACGCAACTGGTCCGCTTCGTCGAGCAGCGCATTGACCTTATGATCGCGGTCGCGCAGATAGTTGAGCTGCAACTCGGCGTTGGTCGGATCGCTCTCACGGGTCGGCGGATGAATGCAGCCGCTGAAAGCAAGCATGGTTGCGATGCTCAGCAACGCGAGCCGCCCCGCGGCCCAATTGACGGTGGGACGCTGGTCGCCAGGCGATCTGGCAGCCGACAGATGTTTGCACGAGCCGCTGTCACCGTGGCGGCTCTCACCCCGGTTGCGTGCGGTTTTCATTTATTGTCCTTCGCTTGCGTGGTTAGTATCTGTCTCTCATTGAGAGGCAGATAAGTCAGCACGACGCCACTCTCCGAAATCGACTCGATGCGATACTGCTCGTCGATGACTTCACCCGGCGAAACGATCAGCAGGCGATCGCCGTTGCTGAGGAAAACCTGGGGTTTTGCCGCTTTGGCGTCGAGTTCGCCGAGGTAGGTAAACGGCACGGGCGGCGCGGTGGGCGGCGCAACGGGCTCCGGTGGCGCGGGTGCCACGACCACGGGCGGCGGTGGCGGCAGCCACGACGACGCGGCGAACGGATTGTTCGCCGATTCAAGCGAGAGTGGCGTACGCAGCGCGCGGAGTTTGTCGCGCGCTGTCGGTGCTGATTTCGCTGACCCGGTCGTTTTGACAGGAGTCGGCGAACTTGCTGAAATTGCTGAGCTCGCGACGTTTGTCGCATTCGCCATGCTTGCTGGATTCGCTGCGTTCACTGTGCTCGCCACACTCGCGACATTCGGTGCACTTGCCACAGCCGGTGCAGCAGCCGGCACCGCACCGGCCGCACGCGCCGCCTCGTCGCGATGCAAGGCAACCATCCGCAGCGCAGCCCCGCCGCGAAGCGCGCCTTTCATCACAGTCACGACCGTCGGCGTGCGCAGCACGGCTTTCAGCTCACGCAAAGACATCCCTACCGCAGCGATCGCGCAGACCATCAGCAACACGCGGGCGACGAGATCGGGCTTCATGGCTGCGCTGCCCGATAGACGAGTTCGAAGCGCACCCGCGCATCCAGTACGTTGCCATCTACCGCGGGGCGCTCGACATGGATCTCGCGCAACGCCGCGTTCGGTACGTTATTGAGCACCGACGCCAGAAAACGCCGGATCGCACCATACTGATCCTTGACCGGCAGCAGCATCTGATAGCGCACAAAATGCGCGCTTGAATCGTTGGTCACGAGATACTCGGCCGAGCCGAGCGTCAGGTTGCTGTCGTGCGCCTGGGCGAGGATCGTCGCAATGTCGTCGGCGCTCTGCGCGAAACCCGGGAACAGTTCGGGTAACGCATGAAGTGAAACCGCGTCGACAACCGCCGCACGCTCGGCGTCGGCATGACGCGCCCTGGCGGGCTGCGCAAGACGCTCAGAGTCGCGCAGCTCGTGCGAATCGACGTTTGCGTCGACTCGCATAGCCGCTACGGCGACCACCGCCGCCGCCCCCAGCAGCAATGCGCCGAGCAAGCCCGGCAGTCCGAGCGTGCGCCGCAGCTCGAAACGCCACGTGAGCAACCTGTCCTCCATCTGAGCGCCGTTCATGACTTTCTCCAGACGGCGGTGATCTGAAAGCGCACCGGCGTGCCAGGCACATTGGTTTCGATAACGTGATCGTTGAGTACGGCTTCGCGCAGCAGCACACTGTCCTGCAGATACCGGAGGTACGCGATCATCGCGTCGAAGTTCTTCGCTTCCGCCGTGATACGGATCTGGCTTTGCGCAGGACTCTGATCGATGCCTATCAGCGCGACGTCGTGGTCCGGATAGTCCTCGACGATCGACAGCAGGTCCTGCCACGGCACGGTCAGCTCGCGCAACACCGCGAGGCTCTGGTTCTCCGCGAGCCGCGTGGCCGGCGTCGGCGGCGTCTTCGCGGAGTGCGATTCCGCAAACAGCCGGCGCCGCTGCGCGTCCTGTTGCGCCTGCACGCGGTCGCTTTCGTCGTAGGCGTGCCAGAGCCGTTGACCACTCACCAGCAACAACAGGCTGGCGACACACAGCAGCACCATCCCCGCCGGAGCGCCCTGCAAGCGGCGACGGCCAAAATCGATGTGAAGGCGGGGCATCATCGCGCGGCCTCCATCAAACGATACGCGACCGGCTTGTCCATCGCCGGTTGCGCGACGCTCTGCGTCGCGCAAAAGCGCCCCTCGAATGGCGCAGGATCCAATTCGGCGCCGCACAGACATATTCTGCATGCCTCGCGTTTCCCGCTCGTTCGTCCGGCGAGACGCTCGAACGACTGTTCGGCGCGTGCGGCGATCCGCTCGGCGTCGCTGGCGTCGCCGGGAAAAATACGCTGCGAGTCATAGGCGACCCAACGGTTCTCCTCGAACAGCACAGCCTGCATCAGCGTGTCCGCGACAAACAACAGCAGCGCCGTGCCGGCACCGGCGGCGGCGTCCTGCACGCGATTGAGCAATTCTGGCAGGCATAGCTTGAGAGACCGGACGTCGACGCCCGCCGCCATCCCCACATCGTGGATGCCGTCGTGCAGCGTGCAAGCGATGGCACTCGCGAAGACCGCATGGCCCCCGCGCTGCACCGAAAAGCGCACCTGCACGGACTCGGCCTCGATGCCATACAGATCAGAGAAGTGAGCGAGCACGATCTGGTTGGTTTCGCTTGCGCTCAGTGTGCGGAAATCGCCTCGCAAGATGGCGTGGCTCGCCCAGAAATCGTCCAGCATGAGGTGCGCCTTGCGTTTGACCAATACCGTGCGCGCCGTCTGCCCGGCGTCGGCGGCTAATGCAATGTTCAACGCGTCGAGCACGCCTCTTTCGGTGAAGCACTGCTCATCGGGAATGGCAACGCTCGTGGGTTCCGCAAGCGCTGCGGCATGACGGCGCGCAACCCTCCAGCGCGGCGCCGTCGCCGCCATGACCAGTTCGCGTGTACCGACGCCGATGGCGAGCGGACTATTCAACCATGGTGACACGGTTGATCTCCTCGAGTGTGGTTTCGCCCTGCTTCACGAGCGAGAGCGCGGCCGTGCGCATGGTCTGCATCCCATAGCGCAGTGCGGCTGCCTTGATGTGCCCAAGTGGCGCGCGCTCCGATAACAATTGCCGCAACTCGTCGTTCATGCGCAGCGTTTCCGCGACCGCGCGGCGCCCGCGATAGCCGCTGCCACGGCAAGCCGCGCAACCGGCGCCGTGGCGAAAGCGGTAGCTGCCCACGTTGTCCGGATCGATGCCGGAACGGGCCAAGGTGTCTCGATCGACCGTGTCGTCCACCACGCAGTCGGCACAGCACTGGCGCAACAGCCGCTGCGCAATCACGCCATTCAGGGCCGACACGAAGCTGTACGGATCGACGTCCATGTTCGTGAAGCGGCCTATCACGTCGAACACGTTGTTCGCGTGCACCGTCGTGAACACCTGGTGTCCGGTCAACGCCGCCTGCACGGCGATTTGCGCGGTTTCAGGATCGCGGATTTCACCGACCATGATCTTGTCCGGATCGTGCCGCAGGATCGATCGCAGTCCGCGGGCGAACGTCAGTCCCTTCGCTTCATTCACCGGTATCTGCAGGATGTCCCCCAGTTGATATTCGACTGGGTCCTCGATCGTGACGATCTTCTCCAGGCCGTCGTTGATCTCGGTGAGAATCGCGTACAACGTCGTCGTTTTGCCGCTGCCCGTCGGCCCCGTCACCAGCAGCATTCCGTAGGGCATGGACGCCACCGAGCGCATGAACCGCGTATCGTCGCTACGAAATCCCAGTGTTTCGAGTGTCAATCCGCCCGGCGCCTGCGAAAGCTGATAACGGTCGAGAATGCGCAGGACCGCATCTTCGCCGAACTGGTTCGGCATGATCGACACGCGAAAGTCGATTTCGCGGCCGGCGTACACCGCCTTGAAGCGACCGTCCTGCGGCACGCGGCGCTCCGCGATGTCGAGTTCGGAGATGACCTTCACGCGCGACAGCACCTGGTCCGCGACATCGCGTCCCTCGACACGGCCGACCACGGTCAGCACGCCATCCACCCGGCACTTGATCTTCAGCCCGTTTGCACGGCATTCGAGATGGATGTCGCTCGCCATCATCTTCAACGCGTCGTAGATGGTGGAGTTGAGCAGACGCACCACGGCGCTGTCGTCGCTGCTGATGCCCTGCAACGTCAGCGCGAGCGAAGCGGGATCGGCGGTGTGCTGCACCTCATCGTCGAGGGCGAGCGAATCCATGGCGCGCACGTCTTTTTCGCGCATGGCGAGCCACGCGGTGAGGTCGCCGACGCTCGCCAGCGCCCAGCTATACCGCGAAGTGGGCCGCGCACGCATCCGGTGCTCCATCACGCCGCGCGTGCGGGCGTCGAGCGGATCGGCGATCACGAACAGCAGCGCGCCGTTCTGATCCGGCTCGCGAAAGCACACGCACAGCCGGGTGGTGGCTTCGACGAACGGCAGTACCTCGAAATCCGCTTCCAGCCGGTTCAATTCCTGCATGCCGATCGACTTCATGCGGAACTGCCCGGCGAGCCGAACCACCATTTCGTCGGCGCTTAGCGACGCCTGCGCCATCAACTCTTCCAGTGCGCGAATGCCCGAGCCGTGCCTGTCGCTGAGCGCGCGCAGCGCGTCACGCAATTCAACGCCCTGAGATTGTGGTGCCTCGCTGATCGTATCCATGCGTTTCCCCTCGACACGGCCTACTGGATGCTCGACGCAATCTCAAAGATCGGCATGTACATCAACACGACAATCCCTCCGATCACCACGCCGATGAAAATCATCATCGCCGGCTCGATCAGTCGCGAAATCAGATCGATCGTGCGCGACACTTGCGCTTCCTGGAATGCGGCGATTCTGTCGAGAACAGGACCCAAGCCACCGGTCTTCTCAGCGACGGTCAGCAAGCGATAGGTAATCGCGTTGGCGAGACCCGCTTGCTGGAACGCGTCGGAGATCCTCGCGCCATTGCGTACCTGCTGCATGGCACTTTCCACGGCCGTCTGATCGGCCCGGCTCACCAGTCCACTGGCGAGTGTGAAGGCGCGCGTGGCGGGAATGCCGCCTTCGACCAGCATCGCTGTAGTGCGAAAAAACTGCGACTGCCGAAACACCCGGAAGTGCAGACCAATACCCGGCAATGCGAGCAGGCGATCCGCGATCCAGTTGCGCGCCGCGACCCGGCGCAGCGCGACGCCGACCGTCACCGCCACCACGGCGAGGCCCACAGTGATGGCCATTCCGTGGGCATGCACGATGCCGCCCCAGGCCATCAGTAATTGTGAGAGCAGCGGCAGCTCGCGTCCGCTATGCTCGAGCAGGGTCGCAAAGCGCGGCACGACGAAACCCAGCAGAAACAGCACGACGGCCGCGCCTACGAGCAGTAGCACGGATGGATAGATCGCGGCCGACACCACGCGGCCGCGCAGTTCGTGAAGCAGCGCACTGTTGCGTGAATAGCGCGTCAGACTGTCGGCAAGACCGCCGGTCTGTTCACTCGCTTTCACGCACGCCACGAGGATAGGGGGAAACACGCGGCTTGCATGCTCGAGCGCCGCGGACAGCGAGTGCCCTTCTTCGAGCTGCCGCAGCAGATCGCCATAGACCTCCGCCGACGCCTCGCGGCGCTCATTGCCGCGTAGCGTGCGCAATGCGTCGATCACGCCGACGCCGGCATCGAGCAATGCCGCGAGTTCGCGCGCGAACAGCTCGACGTTGAATTTCGCGCCCGGCATCGCGCTCCAGCCAGACCGGCGCTGACCTCGCGCTTGCGCGCGTACCGACACCACGCGCAATCCCCTTGCGCGCGCGAGCGCTATCGCGGCTGCGGACGAATCGCAGTCGACGCGAAGCGTCTGCACTGAACCGCTGGTATCGAAGCCGCGCAGCAGGTACTTCACGTCGATTCTCCTCGCTGAGAGCCGCACTACCAGGACGTGACGTTCGTGTTCTCACCGGTGCCGCCCACCTTGCCGTCCTTACCGAGCGAGTACAGGTCGTAGTCGCCATGCTCGCCGGGCGAGCGGTAATGGTAGGGGCGACCCCACGGATCCGGCGGCACCGCTTTCTGCAGATACGGGCCACTCCAGTTCGTTGCGTCCTGAGGTTTGGTCATCAGCGCCTGAAGGCCTTCCTCGGTCGTCGGATAGACGCCCATGTCGAGCCTGTATTGATCGAGCGCCTTGCTCAACGAGTCGATCTGGGCCCGCGCGATCTTGGTGTTCGACTTGCCAACCTGTTCGAAATAGCGCGGCGCGACCAGCCCCGCGAGCAAGCCGATGATGACCATGACCACGAGCAGTTCGAGCAGCGTGAAACCGCCGTTGCGCCGGCGTGCATCGCCAATGCGTAGAGGGAGCGTCACGCTGCTGCGCATGGCGGCCCTGATCGGGAAAGATTCGTTGCGCACGGTGCCCCCTTTCTGTCGACCCACCGGCCCGATGACACCAGAGCCGTTTTGCCCATTCTTGTTCAGGTGGACACCGGCAAGAAGTAGGGAGACCAGACCAAAGGGATGGGTAAAGACCCTCCAGTTCCCGCGTCGTTCACAGGAAGCGATCGAGCGCGCGTGCCGGTTTCGACAACGGCAGCACACCCATGTCGAGCGCGATCAGCACGAGGCCGGTGACGTTCGTCACGTCGAGCTTGCGCATCAGGCTCGCGCGGTGCTTTTCGATGGTCTTCGGGCTGAGTTGCAGATACTCGCCGACCTGCCGATTGGTGCAGCCTTCCGCGACAAGCCTCAGCACCGCGCGTTCGCGAGCGGTCAAGGTGTGCCATAGCTGCGCATGGCGCGAAACGCCTGGCAGCGGATCGCACGATACGCCGTTCCCGGCATGCTGTTCGAACGCGGGGTTGCGTTTGCCCTCCATCACGAGGCGCATTTCGCCGACGAGTTCTTCGAACGAGGCGTCCTTGATCACGTAGCCATCGGCGCCCGCCGCGAACGCCTCCTGCACGTGCTCGTCGCTGCTGTGGATCGTCAGCGCGATGATCCGCACCTGCGGTATCCGATACTTGATCACGGCAATGGCCTCGATGCCGCTCATGCCAGGCATCGAGAGATCCATCAGGATCAGATCGGGCCGGATGGCCCAGGCGAGACTGCACGCGTTGATACCGTCGGTCGCCTCGCCCGCGACGGTGTAGTCAGGCAGGGAGGACACCATCGTACGGAGACCGCCGCGCAACAGATGCTGATCCTCGGCGATCAGTACGTGATAAGTCGTCGCCACTTTGCTCGCTCCCGGCGGCCCCCCATGACTAGTTCGAGGCGACGACGTCGTGGTAAGCACTCAGCAGTTCGGCCGGCGTTGCGAGACCGTCCAGACGCAGCCACGGCTTGCCGGGTGCCGCGCGGAAAAAGACCACGGCGGTGTGATTCATCTTGTCGCCACGATAGACGTTGAACGCGCGTTGAGCCGCGATACTAGCCTCGACGGTGCCGGTGTAGTGCTGCCACTCGGGGCCGGCATCGAAGCGGGCGGCGTAGGCCTTCAGGCGGGCTGTCGTGTCCTCTTCGGGATCGATCGAGATCGACACGAGATGAACCTTGTCACGGTCGGCGCCGAGCCTCGCTTGCAATTCCTCGAAGGTTTGACTGACCATTGGGCATATCGTCGTGCAACTCGTGTAGATGAACGTCAGGATGACCGGACGGCCGTCGTTCAGCTCGTCGAGGAGCGAAACAGCTTTGCCGTCGTCGCGAACCAGCGTCACCGCGGGCAGTGTGTATTGCACACTCGAGCGCACTGTGCCCGTGGTCATGTCATGGTGATGATGCATTTGCATCGCGGTGTCGTGGGCCATCTCATGGGCCATCTTCCCGGCAGGCGCCGGCTGCATGTCCGTCGCCTGATGATGTTGCACCTCGATCGCGGCGCCATCGGCGACGTCTTCGGCAGTCGCGGCCACGGCGCCGACGCCTGTCAGCCCTGCGCCGGTCAGCACGAGCGCGCCGATCATCCATGTGCGGTTCGTCTTCATCGGGGTCTCCTGAGACAATGGGACGGCAATGGCGCGATGCAAGAAGCACAGCGACGCACCCGGCCGTTCAATTCAGTCTCATGAAATCGCCCGCGCACGTCATTGGATAAAGTCCCCCAAAGCGCGGTAGGGTACGTCTACCAGCGGTAACATCCACCCCGCATAAAGCGGAGTGTCCCCCGCGTGACGTGCGTAGTTGTCCCGTTGGCAGAGCGACGTGCGCGGACCTACAATTCATAACCAATGCTTAAGGTTTCCTTAAGCAAACTCGCTGGGGAGATCCCATGCAGGCACCTCCGCCCGCTGCACGGCAACTGAGGTTGCGCGACCTTGTCGATGCGATGCGCAAGCTTGGGATCGCGGCGCGACTCGACGAAACGCGACTGGACAACGTCACTGACGCGCGCGGCGCCGCGCTTGCGATCCTGTCGGCGCATGGCGCGTTCCTGTCGGTGAACCGCAGCGCCGCAGCGTTGCTCGGATACGCGAACGGCGAACTCGTCGGCCGCTCGCTGCTGGACATGGCGCCCGAGGGCGAACGCGCATCGCTCGCCGCCCAGCTATCGGTCGATCCCGCTCACGAGTTTGCTCCGATCACCACGATGCTGACCTTGCGCAATGGCCGTCCCACCTTGCTGTTACTGCACCGCCAACCGATCGCGTCCGACGAGGCGCAGCAGAAACCGCCCGATGGGCAAGCCGCGCAACTGATGCTCTTCGAGGAACCCCTTGCAGCCGATGCCTCGCTTGCGCCTGGCGTCCATCTCCCCAAAGCGGCGGCCCGCGATCGGCTGAAGTATCTGATGATCGGTCAGCAACGCGAGCGTCAACGCCTCGCCGCCGAACTGCACGACGGTCTAGGCCAGGCGCTCACGCTGATCAAGCTGATGGTCGAGGACTCGCGCATGCGCCTGCGTCGCGGACAAGCCGAAGACGCCGCGCAAAAGCTCGACGCCACCGTCCTGCAAGTGCGCGAGGCGATCGGCGAGATGCGACAGATTTGCGGCGAACTTCGTCCGCTAGCACTCGACCGGCTGGGTCTCGCCGTCGCGTTGAGCACGCTGTGCCGGCGCGTCGAGCGCAGTGCCGAAGGCCTGGCGGTGAACTTCCGCTGCGACGTCGACGACCGCGATGTGCCCGACTACCTGAAGGCGGACATTTTCCGCCTCGCTCAGGAAGCGCTCAATAACATCGTCAAGCACGCAGCGGCAACCGAGATCCGGCTCACCCTGCAACGGATCGACACCGGTCTGCTGCTCACCGTTCAGGACAACGGCACCGGCTACGATACGCGCCCCCTGTCACCTGAAGACATCGGTTCGATGGGCCTCGGCCTCGCCGGCATGCAACACCGTGTCGAATCGCAGGGGGGCTTTCTCTCGATCCACTCTTCCGACGCCATCGGCACACTCGTATCGGCGAGTTGGACGCTTTGACGGACACCGCCGGCTCGCCCACGCGCGCTGCCCTCATCCGGCTGCTGGTCCACTGAGCCTCGACGCTGGCAGTTCCTCGACATCGCCGGGGGCCGCTGGCGGCTCCGGATGCGCAACCGGCGGCTGGACTGGCTTGTCGGAATCGCGTTCCGCGCATTTGGTCGCGAGCGAGGTCAACAGCCCCATGCTGATCGCGACCAGCACGAGTTCCGTCAGATTCTCGATGGCGAGCTTGTGCATCACGCTCGCCCGATACTTCTCGATCGTCTTCGGGCTGAGGTTTAGATATTCTCCGACCTGCCGGTTGGTACGCCCTTCAGCAATCAGCTTCAGCACACTGCGCTCGCGCGCCGTGAGAATGTCCCACGCGTTCTTCGGCGCCACTGCTTCGCGGCCGGTAATGAAAGAGTCGACCATGTAGCCGTACACATCGGCGCTCAGATGCTTTTTTCCCTGCATCACCGCGCGCATCGCAACAATCAGTTCGTCGAACGAAACATCTTTCAGCACATAACCGTCGACGCCCGCACGCAGCGCTTCACGCACGTACTCTTCGTTTTGATGCACGGTGAGCGCCAGGATACGCACGTGAGGCGAACGGCGCTTGATCGCCGCGCTCGCGTCGATGCCGTTCATGCCGCGCATCGACAGATCCATCAGGATCAGATCAGGATTGAGCGCCATGGCGAACTGGCAGGCTTGCTTGCCGTCCGTCGCCTCTCCGACAACAGGAAATTCGCCTTGTGCTGACAGCATCGAGCACAATCCTTTTCGCAGCAGATCATGATCCTCGCTGACCAGGACGCGATATTTGGTATTCACGATCCCCACTCCTCGTTAGAGCATGGACGGTTGATTGATCAACCGTAAGCGCCTGTGGCAGGACGATTTTCTTCTTTCAAATATTTCTTTCTAATTGATTGGATATTTCTTTCTAATAAATTAACCTATCCTTACTTTGACTTAACATATTTTTTTGACCACATCCGATTGCCCGCTCGGCCTTGCTGTGCAAGGTTCGCGCCATCTGGTCCAGGACCTTTTCCAGATTCGGGAAGCACGACGTGACTTTTAGTTTGATTAATTAAATCGGCGAAAAACGTTTCAAAACTGATACGTTCGACGGAAAAACTGATTTTGGTAAAAATGGGAATAAAGTGCGTCCTTCCTGTGTTTCGCGAATGCGAGGCAGTACAAACTACGTCATCCGCCCCTATCGGAACTATTTTCCTTCCTTGAAGCGAATGACGAACAGTAGCCAAACCAGGCGGATCTCACGATTCGTTACAAACGTAACATTTCTGCAAATCAGAAAATACCCTACTCGGCGCACCTCCAAAAGTAGGAGGGTGCCCCATTGCTCAGGTCCTTTTGCGCGACTCACAATGACGACGCGGAGGGATGTCGAACATGCGCAAGCGCTCTTCTTTGCTGTCGGCGAGTACGCTTCGGGCGGTCATGATGACCCTCGGCATGACATCAACTGGGCTCGCGCATGCGGACATCTTTGGCGCGGTCGACAGCCAAGGTGCGATCGTCCTGACCAACACACCGGGCACGGCGGGACTGCGCGTGATCGTCGCGGGAGACCCGCCGCCCGAGCGAAGTGCGAAACGTACAAACAGCACATTCAGCGCCGTGATCGAAGAAGCAAGCCGCACCTTTCGCGTGGCGCCCGAACTGCTGCGCGCGGTGATCGACGTTGAGTCGCGCTACAACCCGAATGCCGTATCGGACAAAGGTGCACAAGGTCTCATGCAGTTGATGCCCGACACCGCGCGGCGCTTTTCGGGCGGCAACATGTTCAATCCGCGCGACAACGTGCTGGCAGGCGCGCGCTATCTACGCTTCCTGCTCGATCTCTTCCAGGACGACATGGAACTTGCGCTGGCCGCGTACAACGCGGGCGAGAACGCCGTGATTCGGGCCGGCTATCGCATCCCTTCGATCCCCGAGACGCGTCAGTACGTGCCGCGCGTGCTGGACCGCTACCGGCGTCTGCTGACGGTCAGCGGCTGATGCGCGCCGGCGGCGCTGTCATGCCGCCCTGCCCGGCTGCTACGGCACGATCCACGCGCTATCGGCAACGACACGCGTGTCCTCGGGTTGCGCAAAGCGAACGAGATAACCGCCCTTCGAGGCAAAGCGCTGACCCGGCGCGAGCGTCAGGCGCGGATAGTAGCCCGTCAGGATCCGATGGTCGAGCATGTCATCGACGCGTTCTACCAGGTAGTCTCTGACGAACGCATCGACCATGTGACTGAGGGTCTCGGCGAGCAGCCCGCACGCGAGATAGGTATCCGCCTGAACGCGCTCGTCGACGACCTGAATATGCCTGATCGCGAACCAGCCGAACGCGTAATCGACACGCACACGTCGTCCCTCGGGCAGGTCGACCGGATAGGCGATACGCGCGGCGTCACGCCACCTTTGCGGCAAGGGTATGCGGTCCAGGCCACCCATCAGTCCCGACACGAAGACCTGAGTCGAAGCGGGCGGCTTGCCCGCGACCGCCGCGATATCAGGTGGCCGCAGCCACAGCACCAGCGCATCTGTTCCACGCGCACCGCGAAGCGCTTCGGCAACGCTATCGCCCGGCGCGAGCCTGTGGCTCGATACGCTCACGCCGTGGTCCTTCAGTGCGCTCGCGAGCGCAAGCGCCGCCGCCTCGCCACTGTCGCCCGCGCGATAAACCTGGCGTACGGTCTTCACCATGCCAGCCGGTGAGCCGCTATTCGCGTCGAGAATACGCTTCGCGATCAGCCCGGCCTCGAGCAGAACGCCCTTCGAGAAATACATCGAGTAAAAGTCCTGGTCGGTCTCGACTGGCACGTCGACGTTGGGAAAGAGGCACGGCACCGCTTCCTGCTCGCAGAAGTCGTGAACGGGCGCCCAGTTCTTGCCGCCGATTCCCGACAACACCGCAAGTACGGGTTGCTGCGTCAGATACGCCTTCAACTGCTCGTGCCAGGTCTCGGGTGGGCCGTGCAGTTCCCACACATGCAACTCCCAGCGTCGGTTGACCATGAACATCATCTTGCGCGAGGTGCGCAGCGGCGGCGTTGCGCCGAGCGGCGAAGCGTTCTTGTCGGCGAAATAGTGTTCCAGCACGTCGAGCATGCCGCGCCGTTTCACCGGATCCGCGTCCGGTGTGATGATCGTCGCGAAGTGCAGCACGGTATCCGTGACGCCCGGCGCCCTGCGCCGGTCGAGCCGCTTCAGATAGCCGATCAACGCCGCCATGTCCGCGTCGTTCAGCGCGAACTGCGGCATCAGATTGCTGAGTGGCTTGCCCTCGGAGTCGACGCCTTCGCGGATCGCACGGGCGATCGTCGCGTCCGTGTACGGCTCGCGATTGGCCCGCATGCCGTCGACGTAGGGTATCTCCAGCTCCTCGGGATTCTGAACCCGCGGGTGGAACAGATACTGCCCGCTGATCGGTGGAATGGTGCTGTTGCCTTCGCGCGCGCCGAGCCCGCTGCGCCGGTGGCAATTCATGCATGCGACGGCGGCGCCTTGCATGCGCACGCCGCCATCGTGGCTCGCTTGAACCGCTTCACCGGAGCCGGCAATGCCGCGCTGGTAGATCGACTCGCCGGCATCGATGGGAGGCGCGCCGCGCGCTTGTTGCACGCCGGCCAGCAGCAGCGCGGCAAGCGCGGCCGCTACCCCAAAGAACCCGGCGCGGCGCATGACTAAGGAACCGGCCGGACCGGCGAGCCGCTCGCCGGCGAGGTATCGGCGCCGATGGTGACGGAAGCGTGCCGCCCCTGCCAAACAGGTTTGGCGAACGTCAATCTGTCGAGGGGCGGATTGAGCGTGACCTTCTCGATCACCAGCCGGTCTTTCCTATCCGTCCCGACCGGGCCGCTTTCGATGACGAACGGAATCCGCACGCCATCCACGTCCCTGAAGTCGCGATACATCACCTCGACGATCGCGGGCTGGCCCGAAGGACCGCGCGCCTCGCGGTCGGACTTCACATCGAGGAAATTCTGCGCGTCGACCCACACGTGGCGCGTCGCACCGGAGGGCAAGCGCAGCGACAGACGATAGGTATCGCGTCCTTCGATCTTGTCGGTGCCTTCGAGTGCGACGTCGATGCCCTTCGCGGCGTGATCGAGCAACGGGCCGTCGATGACCTGCGCGTCGCGCGCGAACTTCACTTCATCGCTCGTATAGGGGCGCACATCCGGACCGGCGCTTCCCGACGGGCGCACTTTCCAGCCTTCCTTGCCGTCGAATACGTGCACGATCATCTGATTGGCCGCCGTGACCTCGAAGCGAGTAAGGTCGGGACGTTTCAACGTGAGCATGAACGGCAGATTCGACGCGGGTGCATTCGGACTGTCCACGTGCCCGACCCACTCCATCGACATGATCTTGCGCCAGGCATCCGCGCCGCCGCGAGCCTCGGCGTTCCTCGCGACGATTTCCTCCGTGCCAAGGCGGTCGTCCGACCTCGCGGCCGGCATTTGCGCCAGCACGAACGCGGCGGCGATCGCCACAAGCACCCACCACCAGGCAATCCGTTTCATGACCTTCTCCAGGTGTGCTGCCGTCGCTAGCGAGCCGGCACCTTGACCATGGCGAGTTGCGGCTTGGCGAACAGCGAATCGTCGGCGGCTTGATTCACCGTCACGTGCTGAATCGTCATCTGATGGGTCTGCTTCACGCCCGCGACTATTGTCTCGAGCGTATGCGGCACGACCAGGCCGTTTTCCGCGTGGTAATCGCGGAAGTAGACGGCGACGTTGTGCATGCGCCCGTCGAGCTTGCGCGGGTCGCCATCCATTTTCAGCTCGAGAAAGTTCGTCGCGTCGATCCACACATGACGCTCGGTGTGATCTTTCGTCGTCAGCAAGAGCCTGTAGGCGCGGTGGCCCTCCACGGTATCCATGCCCTGCACTGCGACCTGGCTGCCCTTGCTCGCGTAGTCGATCAGCGGGCCGTCGAGATCGGCGGTGTTCGCGGCCGATTTCGCCTCGGCAGAGGTATAAGGCTCGGCGTCATTGCGTCCGAGGAACGGCTGGACTTTCCAGCCTTGCGAACCGTCGTAGACCTGATACGCGGTCTGATTGTCGAAACGAAGTTCAAAGCGGCTCTTGTGCGGCCGCTTCATCGTCATCGTGAACGGCAGCTTGACTGGTTTGGTGCCGCCCACGTCGATCTGTCCTGTCATCGTTATCGTGTTGACGGCGTGCCACGCCTTCAGACCGCCGCGCGCAGCGACGTTGCGCTCCACGATCTGCGCCGCGCTCAGGTCGGCCGCCGACGCCGCGGCCGGCATCAGGGCCGCGGCCAGTAAGGCCGCCATCGGAACCGTCGTCGAAAACAACCGCTTCATGGCTCACCCCTCCCTTTGTTCGCGGATCGCTGGCGCGATCATTCGACCACCAGTCCATCGATATGAAACGTGCCGATCAGCACGTTGACGCGATCGCCTGCCCTGATCAGATTGCCTTTGTTGGAGAACACCACCCAGTATTGCTGGCCGACCTCCTGCGGACCGGTCTGCCGAAGCTGGCCGATCGTGTCCATCACCGGCACTTCGAGCAATGCATGACTTCTCTCGCCATACAGATACGGCGTCGAGTTCTTGTCGCCAAGCAACTGCGCGACCGCCGGGTCGGTGACGCGATAGCTGAAGCGCAGCAGATTGCCGGAGGCGGTGCGCCGCACGCTCAGGTTGTCGACGCCATGCATCATTTGATACAGCTGCTGCGCGTGCTGCGGCACTTTCACCGGCATATACGGCGACGCCTTTGGCGAAGTCGCTGCCGCCGCCGGGTTCTGCTGCGCCGCGGCTGCATCCAGCATGGCCGCGGCCAGACAGACACCCGATAGCAGCGATGCTCCGCGCCACGCCGACGACAATGCGTGTTTCATGGCAAGGCTCCCGTCAGGGTACTTTGCACCTGAAGCGCGTCGCTGATGACGTTCAGCAACTGGTCGAGCCCTGCGGGGCCGAACGACAGATTGCTTCCTGTCACCAGCCCGGCGAGACCGGCAAGTCCACCCGTGCGCGGCAACTCGACCGCGCCGATATCGACCCCCCCGTTTTGCGGGCGCGCCGTGCCGAAGAAGTCGTGGTTCGGCGCACCAATCGCCGTGGCTGCGTTGACCGCCGGCGAATTCGACTGGATCGCATAGTTGCCGAGCGGCACGCCGTAGCCGGCGGTGCCCGACGGGATCGTCGCGTTGAACAGCGACAGCGGCCCGTACGACATGTTGATCCAGTTGTTGCCTTCATCCGGCGTGGCCGAGGGCAGCAGGCTGAAGAGCGGATTCGGCAGCACCGTGTCGGCAATCCCCGGCGGCACCGCAAAGCCGTTCCCGCCACCTTCAGGCGGCACACGCGAGCCGTTGCAGTATTGGCTGACCACGGCTGGGTTCGCGCCGCTGTTGTGCGCATTCGGGTAATCGACCGCATCGGTCAGGATCGAATACTGCGGGGCCAGCGTCACCCCCGATTCATGACTCGACGGCTTCACATCGCCATACGCGCCGATGTCCCAATACATCGCATGCGGATCGCAATATCCGGTCTTCTGGCCCTTCTGGTTCAGCGTTGGGTTCAGTGTGACCGTGTTCTGCAGGCCCGGAATGTTCGGATTGAGTCCAGACACGGTGATATAGAACGAGCGGTTTTGCCAGAACACGTTGTTCGTCAACACCGGGTTGGAGAACGTCGTGCAGTTCGGCAGGTTCGCAGGACACTTCACGTTCGGGCTCGTGAACGCAGTGATGAAGTTCGACGTATGCCGCGCGACCTCGAGACCAGACGGTTGGAATACGGACGTCGTGATCGGGCTGCAGGTCGTTTCGGCGCCCACCGTCGTGCAGTTCGGCGGCCCGACGTTCGCCTGCGCAGCCAGCGCCGTGTTGAACAGCACGCCGGCCGACGAGGTCGAATCGTTCGAGATCACCGTGTTATTGACGAAGCTCACCCGCACCGCGTCCTGCAGCGACACGCCGCCACCCGCCCAGCCCGCCACGTTGTTCGCGATGATGTTGTTGATCACGCTAACGGCGTACCACGTGTCGGAGTGTTTCGGATCGCGCTGCACGTCCGTGCCGTTGATGTTCTGCAAGCGCAGACCGCCGCCTTTACCGCTTTCCGCGGTATTGCCGACAATCAGGTTGCCGTCGATCACGAGACCCGGGCCGACGCCGTCGGAAAGCTGCGGCGCACAGTCGATGTCGACCGCCGAGTTTTCACAGAAGGTGCCGTCCGGCGGCACGCCCTGGGCGATGATGCCGCCGCCGTACGTCGGCAACGTCGGGTTGTTGCTCTGGTTGAAGATCACCCAGTTGTGCGAGATGTCGCCGTTGTAGCTGAACCCGAAGTGAGCGATGCCGCCGCCGTCGCCGCTGCTGATATTGCCGCACACAAAGTTGTAGTTGAAGTGATAGTTGTCGGCGCCCGAGCAGAACGTCACGCCGGCCGCGGACGAAGGCGTCGTCGAGTTGATTTCATCGCCATACGACGCGTTCGAGGTCACCGCGTTGTGGTGCACGTTCACGAATGTGTTGTACCCGAACGGCAGCTCCGTGACGCCGTTCGCCGAGATCGTGCCGTCCGGCACTTCGACCTGGCCGACCGTGATGCCGCCCGTGAGCGTACCGGCGTTGCTCGACACGCGGTTGTTCGACACCTCCGTGTAGTGGTTCCAGCCGTGCAGGAAGATCCCGCCGCCGCCTTGCGAACTATTCGTGAAGGTCATGCCGTCCACCCGCGACGGATTGCACAGGAAGTTGCTGGGGTACTGGGCGCAATCCTTTTTACTGCTGGTCAGCGGGGTGCAGATGCCGTTCGCCGTGCAGTTCGCGTCTGCCTGCCCGTTCACGTCGGCCACGCCCTTGGCGAGCACCGTGATGGCGGCGCCTTCGTAGGCACCCATCAGCGTGGGTTCGATCAGCAGTTCACCGAGATTGCCGTTGAGTGTGTTGTCCCAGCCTATCGTCGGTTCCAGCGGAATCGCATCCACTTGCCGTTGCATCGCGCTGCTGCACGAGTACGTGCCGGTCGGGTCGTACGAGTTAGTGGAGCTGATCAGGCCACCGTTGAGCGCCACGCCGAACAGGCAGTCGACCTGCCTGCGCCACGGGTCCATCTTGCCGGACGGGTGGGGATTCGCGTTGACCGTCACGGAGCTCGCGCCGACGCCTTGCAAACGAACCGGCTTCCACATCAACAGCATCTCCTTGTAGACGCCGGGGCCGACGATGATCATGTCGCCCGGGGTTGCTTTGTCGATGGCGGTCTGGATGGCGTTGCTCGTGCCGTTCTCGCCAGCCACATAGGTAGGTGCCTTGCCGCCGATCGTGACAGTGACGGTATCGATCGACTTCTTGCCGTTGCCGGCCGTGATCACCAGTTCACCGCAGCTCGTCGCCGTGGTTACGCCCATCTGCTGGATCGTGCAGCTCGACTGCGTCTTGCTCAGCGTAGGCACCGTCACTGTGATCTGCATGTCGCTCCACGAGGTCACCGTCGCGGCGGCACCGCCGATCGTGACCGTGCCAGTGCCCTGCGCGGCCCCGAAGCCATAGTGACGCGTGACGAACTTCTGGTTGAACGGCGCCTTGGTCTGAGCCGGCCCGCTATAGGCATGGTTGACTACGGTCTGATCGCCGAGCGCTTTTATCGTCAGCGTATGGCCGGCCGCACTGACCCACGGACCTGCCCCACTGCCGCCGATCGTGTCGCCGGTCACCGTCGAGACGGCCGGAGTTCCGTCGGGATACGCGCAGTCAGGCTGGTTGTAGCCGTCCGCGAAGGCCTGGACCGGCACGACCGGGGTATCCATGTACTGCGTCTGGCCGGGCATGAACGGAATCTCGTAGCAGAACTGGCTGTACGCCGGGTTATAGAGCGAGTCGTGGATCGTCTGGCCGGGGTGCGCCGGATCGGGCTTGTCGGGATCGTTCATGCAGGCCACCATCATGTTCGGCGCGTAACCCGTCGGGTTCGGCGGATTCACTTCCCACGTCGAATATTGCAGCCCGTTGAAGATGCCCCACTGATCCGCATACACACGGGACACTTCATTGCCAGCGAAGTCCTTCAGCGAAACCGGTACGTTCGGCACCGCGAACTTTTCACCGAACTGCGGCGAGTACGGGTCGAACTCCGACGAGAAGTCATCCAGCATGAAGCCCGTGAAGTGAGCGGCGACGTGCGTGGAGCTGAATATCCAGAACTTCGCGACCGCCGACATCTGGTTGGTCAGCGTGACTTCCTTGCGGTCGCACAGGTGCCGCGACGCGCCCGCGAACGGTGCGACTTCCTGCGAACCGGGGAACAGGCTGATGAAGTCCGGCACGATCCGCAGCGCACCGACGCACGGCCAGGACGGTTGAATGATGCCCGTGACCTCTTCGTTGCGAGTCGTCATACCGAGATCCGTGGTCGGGTTCTGCGCATTGTTCGCGTTGTAGCTCGAATTCACCGCCGCCTGGTCGGGCAGGATGAAGATGTTGCCGAGACTGCCGAACTGTTGCGTCACCGGCGCGATGTAGTTATCGCCGATCAGGATGTTCTTGTCCTCCTCCTTCACGAGTTCATAACCCGGCGGCACGATGACTTCGACCACGTACTTGCCCGCGGGCAGCATCGTCGTGCCGTCGCCGGACGGATTCGCCACGCAGATCGTGCAGTTCGTGCCGGTCGGCTTGCCGGTGGTCGGGTGGCGGCCCTTCACGCTCGGGAACTGGTACATCCCGTCATACGGCGCGGGCTGCAACTGGTTGAACGCGTGCATGCCGTCATAGCACTTGAATTGCGAACTCGCCGGCAACGCGCGCTGCTGGGGATCGAGCCATTGCTTCGAGTTTTGCAGCGTGAAGAAGAACGGGTCCGTGGTTTCCTGGCCCGGACAGTTCATGTTCGGCACGCCGTCCGAGCGGAAGCCCTGCGCCCAGTCGTCCCAACTGCTGGTCTTCGTCGTATCCACGAGCGCGAGGCTCTGGGTGCCGTCCGCGGCAATGGTCTCCTGATAGAGGTTCACCGTGACGTTCGGCACGTTCGGCGTCCAGCTCGTGTGAACGAGCTGGGCCGGGTCGTCGAACGGTCGTGTCGACGCATAGACCACCTCGCCACGAATGCCGCCGTTTTCGGTCGCGCCGAACGGCGTCTTGCCGAATTCGAGAAACGAGCTCTGACCGGAGAAGCCTTGCCAGCCCATGGTCGTCACCCACGGCGGATCGATCCGTCCCGTCGATGGATTGGTGCCTGAGCGATCGCTGCAGTCCGCGTCGTTGCAATACACCGATCCCGGAAAGCGCAGGTTGGTTGGCAGGTGCGCCGTCGCGGATTCCTTCGTGTTGGCGTAGTGAGCCGCAATGGTCGAGGTCCCGCCGCCGGGCGTGCCATCCGGCGGACCGCCCGCATCGTAGACCGCATGGACGCCGGTCTGCTTGTAGCGCGTCGTATCGGTCTCCGCGATGTACCAGTTGAACAGCGGGAATACTTCGTTGAACGACGCATAGCCGTTCAGGTCGGTGGTATTGAAGTTCGAATAGCTGCCGTCACGGAACCGGATCGTGGTTGGCACGAGCGCGATACCGGGCTTGCTGGCATCCGACACGCCATTGCCAGTGGTATCGAGGTAGGTTCGCGTGTACAGATTGGTGTGCCATTGAAGCACCGACAGCTCGCCGACGTTCGCCGTCTGTCCGCCCTTCACCGCTGCGGCCGTCGCCAGTCCGTCGACGATCTGATCGTTCCACTGATCGAACACCGTGATTCTGTACGTGCCGTCGGGCAAGCCGCTTATGCTGAACGTGCCATCGGCCGCGCACTTGGTGAACGCAACATCCTCGCCGTCCGGATCGCCGACGCTCACATAACACTGCGTGAAACTGAGCGAGTCGCGCGAGCCGGCGCCATAGAGGTTTTCGTTAGGCGGCCGGCTGTAGTGCAGGTTGGTAATCTTGCCTTTGATGCCGTTGTTGCAGGTCACGCCTTTGCAAAGAGCAGGCAGTCGCGCATTGATGATCTTCGGATTTGCAAAGCCGATCGTCACGTGAAAACCCGCCGGCCCGAATTCCTGGAAGTACGCCGGACCGCCGACCTTGATGAACGCATCGTGCGCTTTCTGGCCGTCGAGCGTGTTGGTCTGCAGCCACTCTTCGCCGCGTCCGATGCGGTCGGCCGCGGGGTACGCGGCCACACCGTAGCGCCCCGGCATCAGATTGGCGATGATCGCCTGGCCCACCAGCGGCGACAGCGTCTTGCCGTCGGACTCGAATTTCGGGCAAGTCGGGATCATGCCGACGATGCCGTCATGGGTCGTCTTCGAGATCGGGCAAGCGTCGAGACCGGTGGCCGGGTCCTTCATTCCCGCCAGCGAGTTGGACAGCGGCATGTTGAACATGTCGTAGCTCATCTGCCCGGTCGCGTCGCCCGTGCCGCCCGCGTCGTCGAAGAGCTTGATTTCGAAGCCGCCGAGGCCCGGTTCGCGCGCCGTGCCGAAAGCGTCCGTACCGCCGCTCACGTCTACTTCACCGTTGACCGGCGCGTCGTCTTCAAACACGAACACGGAAATTTTCGCGGTCTGCAACGGGGTCTGTTGCAACAGCACGTTCACCGCCGTTTGCGCCGGTGCGATCGGCGCGCCGCCCATCGCGTGACCACACTTGCCGGTACCGGGCGTGAAGTCCGCGCCGCTCGGGCCGGACGGGCAGTCCTTCGAGATGTCGAATTGCCGTTGCTTGCCGTTCGATCCAGTTACCGGCGCGCCGGAGCCTTGCGCGAACGTGTTGCCCGCGTCGCCCGGCAGGATCGAAATGTAATAGTGCTTCGTTGGATCAAGCGCCACTTGCGACGGATCGACCGGAGTCTGTTGCGCGGCGGTCGTGCGGCATGCTCCGTCGCCGACGTCGCACACGGCCGGCACGTGCGAGTTGGTGGCCGGATCGAACACCGTCTGCCCCGACTCGCACGATATGGTTCCCATGCAGCCCGACGCGATGACCGGCATATAGCTGGTATGGAAACTGGTGCCGAGACTCGGCACAGGCAGCGGCGGGCAGGTACTCGGGCGCCCGGCGCCGTTCACCTGACAGGCGGGGTCGATCTGGAACGTGCGGTCCTCCTCGATAATCCAGCGATAGTCCTTGATCGCAGTGCCGGTCGGCGCGTCCTTCACCGCCACGGCGAGGCCGCTGCCGCCGTTGAACGTCACGGTGACCGTTGCGGCTGCGCTAGCCGTGTTCTGTGAATTGACCGCCTTGTAGTGGAACGTGACCTTGGCCGTCGCGTTGCCCACCGGCGGCGTCGACGGGACGGCGTTGAACGAACCATCGGCGTTCAGCGTGACGGTGCCGCCCGGGTCTGTGCTCGTCAGGACCGCGGTGAGCGGCAGGCCAGACGGGTCCGTGTCGTTGGCGAGCACGCCCGGAGCGCCGATGTGCAGGAGCGAAGCGACATTGCTGGTGTACGTGTCGTTTAGGGCGGTGGGTGCGCCGGACAGGCAATGAGCACTCGCCGTGCATGGCGCCAGCGTCACAGTGGCCGTCAGCGCGGGATTGCCGTTCGCCTGATAGACGAAGCTGTCCGACGTCGTGCCGCTGTTCGGCACATACGTGAAGGTGCCGTTCTGATTCAGCGTGAGCACGCCGCCTTTCGGCGGGGTCTTGACCTGCACGCCGGAGACGCCCACATCGTTGGCGATCACGCCGCGGGCGGGATCCATCACGCTCAACGTGTTGCCGGGCACGAGGAAATACTTGTCCGGGTTGGCTACGGCGCCGGTGTTGGCAGCCGTCGACACCGGCGTTGCGCCACCGTTCACGCTGATATACCCCTGCATGCCGCCATCGCGTTGATTATTGGTGGACAGGCTCAGCTCGCGATCGAACACAGGCAACGCGAGTGCGCCCGTTGCAGGCGCATTCATCAGCACGTCATAGGTTTTGCCGGCAGCGAGGAACACCTCCGACTGAACCCGCTGATTGCCCGGCAAAACGTTGCCGTCTTCCGCCAGCAGCGAGAATCCGGACACCGGCGGATTGCCGGTTTGCGCGCCCACGACGGACGGTACGTGCATGCGCAGCCCGGCATTGACGAAGCGCAGCAGCACGAGCCCCGTCGAGGCCGGCGCGGCAGCCGCAAAGGTCGAACCGGCCGCGTTGTTGCGGTCGAACGCGATGCCGTTGATCAGGTAATAGCGCGGGTCGTAGTTCACCGCCGGCGGATAGCAGGTGCCGTACGTAGACGACGACGGATTGCCGCAACCGCCCGGCTGACCGGACCAGACTCTGGTTTCGCTGAAGCCGGATGTCGTCACCGCCGAGGCCACTGCGGCATTCTGCACCGGGTCGATTTCGCTCAGCACGAGCGGTACGTCCGCGTCATAGCTGACGCCCGGATAGGCCAGCGCGCGCGTGGTGCCGTTGGCCGGCGTTGTGACCACCAGCACGCCATACAGGCCCATGGGCCCCTGAATGGACGGATGCGTGCCCGACTCGATCAGGTAAGTGCCGGGGTTGAGATTGTTCCAGGCAAGGGTGGTCGTCTGGCCATTCGTCACTTCGTTCGCGAACGACTGCACACGCGGCGGCTGGGCGGGCGGCGTGAAACTCGCGCCGCTCGCACTGCTGGCGATCGGCCAGGTGGTCGCGGTTTGCGTCGCATGCACGGGGCTTGTTGTGCTCGTCGCCGTCGTGCCTTGGCCGACACCGAGTTGGCCGACCACGACAAGCGAAGTCGGTATCGAGCCCGGCAGACTGTTCTTGAGATTGATGGTCAGCGGGCCGGGCGGTACCGTGATCAAGACAGGCGACCAGTTCGCGCCCGCGCCAGGATTCGTCGCCGCGCAGGTAGCGGGCGCCGTCGCCGGCGCTGAACAGGTGTATCCCCACATCGGCACGACCTGTCCGTCGGGGAGTGCAACCGTCGAGGCCTGCGCCGTCAGATTGACACTTGTGGCCGAGGCCATGCCGCTCGCCGTGAGCAGGATCGTTGCGGCGACGCCCGCCTTGATCAGACCGAGGAGCGTCCCTTTGAACTGGGTGGATCTCATCGCGTTTCTCCCCGCCTCTAATTTCCTTCGTTGATCGTGAAAGCTTGTGGATCCACGAGCATCATCATCATCATTCCGCCTGGGAAGATGTTGTTCGTGGTGATCTCGCGTTCATTGTGTGAGTGCCACATGTAGGCGAAGCCGGCTTCGGCGGACGGTGGATTCACGACCGTGCCGCTGGGCGGCGTCGTCCCGTTGTAAGCGGTCGCACGAACGGTGGCGTCGGGCCCGAGGTAGGGACTGCCACCGAACCAGGCGCCGTTGGTCAGCACACGCGCATCCGGCAAGGTGACCGGACCGCCGCTGCCTACGTTGCCAAATGGATGAGCTTCCAGCGCCTTGTTGTGATCGGCGCACCACTCGTAGTAATTCGGCGCTTTCGGGTCAGCGGTGTAGTAGCCGTTCGCATCAGGAATACAGACGCTGCCGTCGCCCGGCTTGTGCCCGTACACGTCCCAATTCAGGCCCTTGCCGGTCCAGTAGAAAATGCCGTCCATCGCGAGTCCTGGCGTGGTCGTGGTCGTGAACAGCAAGGGACCGGCGAGCTTGGTCGCATCCGTCTTGCTGAGCAGCAGGTTGCCGTCGCGCGCCAGCACGCGCACGTGATTGCCGTGTTCGTGGAACGGATGCTGCCAGCGCCCCGTGCCGATCACCCGCAGCAGCACCAGCTCGCCGGGATGCATGTGCGGATTGCCGTTGTACGGCTGATTCGGATATTGCGGCGCGTAGTTCGGGTCCATGTCATCAGGCATGGAGCGCCCGTTGATCAGGAAATAGGCCGGGTGATAGGGCTCGGTTTCGACGGTCATGCAACCGGTGGACTGGGTGCACGCTTTGGCCGCTTGCTGTTCCGCCTGCGAGTGGATGCGCGGATCCATTTCGGCAAACTGGAACAGATACTCGCGGTCGTAGCAGGTCGCGCTATGGTTATAGGCCGCCGCAGCATTCCGGTAATCGGGCTGGCCGTCGGGCAGCGTCGAGGATACGGCGCGGCAGCCCGTCGGCACCGCGAGGGCCCCGGGCGCGGAAGTCGGCAAGACGATCAGCGCGCCGGACAAGCCCATTTCGATCTGCAGATCGCCCTGCGTGCCGCTGTAGTAGCTGTGCGTTCCCGGCGTCGCCGCCACGAAGCTATAGGTGACCGTGTTGCCGTGGGTCGCCTCGCGTGTCAACACACCTGGCACGCCGGTCTGCGTCGCCGGACAGGTGCCGTCCGGGTTCAGCACCGCCGCGCATACCTGGAAGCCCGGAAACAGGATCGAGGTATTGCCCGCGGCGGCCGGCAGATTGTTGGTGAGCTTGACCGTCACGACGTCGCCCTGTTTGACGATCAGTGTCGGCCCCGGAACCTGCATGCTGGGACAGTTCGCGCCCGCAATGCCCGCTGGCGAAAATCCCGCGGGCGCCGTCCGGCACCCGTAACCCCACGCGTAAATGCTCGCGCCGTCCGGCTGACTGACACGGTTCGCCTCGGCGCTCAGATCGAACGTCGTTCCGGTGATACCCGGCGCGGCAGCCTGCGCATGCAGGCAGAACAGTGCCGCCAGCAACACGGCGCCGAATCGCGCGAAGCGTGTCAAACGCGCGATGCATGCGGGGTCCGCACGCAGGGCGATCCACCTTGCGTTGATGAAGTTACCCACGGTTGTTCTCCTAGGAGCAGGACTTCGTGGTCGGGTCCACCGAGTGGCAGATGTGGACCTCGGTCATCAACCCGCCGAAGTTCTCGGCGTCGTTGGACAGGTGATCGAGGTTCGGCGTGTACAGGTAATAGACCGAGCCCGGCGCGTATTTGGTCGTATCGCTCGCGTCGAGAATCACGTCGATCGACTCGCCGCCGCCCAGGGTGACCGAGTTCGTGTTGTAGGTCATGTCGTTGCCGGCCAGGTCACGAAGCAGCCGTGCATTCATGCCAATCACGTGCATTGGAATGCCGAGCGAAGCGAGCGTCTGAAACTCCGTGACGTCGAGGTCGGAGATTCTGAGCAGCGCGCGGCCGCCGGCCGGAATGTTGATCAGCGCGGGCAGCGGTTGCGAATAGTGCTTCGATCCATCCGCGACCGGCGTCTGCATCGGTCCTGGCGTGACCGTGTCCGGATAGCTGCGGCCGTTCAACATGAAGTGCTTGTCCTTCATATCGACGAACGGCTCCGGATTGAATGTCATGCCGATGAAGTGGAAGTTCGGATCGAAACCGTGAATCTGGACTGGATACTCGACGTCGTACGCAGTCGAACCGTCGCCGTCGTTGTAGGCGTAAAGCGTCGGCGTGCCGCTCTTGTTCTTCACGTGCATCACGCTGTTTTGCGGCGGCAGCGGCGTCGAGCACAGAATGTCGCTGCCGCATGCCGTGCGCGGATCGAGTTGTTGCTGCTGCAGCGAGGCGTAGAGCGTCCCCGTCGTGACGCGGTTCTGCCTCGGCCGCACGTAGATCTGCCCGACCATCCCCATCTGCAGATGCTCCGGCGGCGTGATGTGGCAGTGCCAGAAGTAGGTGCCGGCATCCGGTGCGAGGTAGTAGTACGTGAAGCTCGCACCGATGTTGATCGCCACCGACGCATCCGGCACGCCGTCGAAGAACGCGGACGCGTTCGGATAGCCGTGGAAGTGCACCGTGTGCTGCTCGAACAGGTCCGGGCGCATGATCATCCCGACGTTGGTGAGCGTCAGGAAGAACTCGTCGTCCTCGTCGATGGCCATCATCGGCGCGGGAATGTTGCCGTTCATCACGCCGATGTCCATGATCGGCCGCGGGTCGACGTGACCCGTCATCTGACCGGCCGGCACCGAATCCGGGTCGGGCGCGATGCCGACCGCGCCGTTGTAGTTCGGATTGGTTTTCGCATCGCCCTGGACATTGAACACCGAGGGGAACTCGGTGCCGGGCAGTCCGTTGCGAATATCGGCGAGACCGGATAACGGGCCGAACGAGAACATGTAGGTTTGCGTGCCGTCGCCCATCGTCGCGTAACCATCGCCGCCCGAAATCTGCTGGCACTTGATCGCGCCGTTGACGTTCTTCGTCGGGGTCGAGTTCGGTCCGGTCACGGACGGGCCGACGTAGGCCGGTTCGCCCGCACCAGCCGGCAGCGCGGTCGGATGAAGCGTCGTTGTCGGTGGACATTGCACGCGGAACGACTGAGCAAATGACGGCAACGAGAATAGCAATAACAGCAACGCTGCAAAGCCGTTCCGACAGATTGGAATACTGAACATATGACCTCCGTCCAGGGGGCAGCCAGCGCGAACCGCGCTGGAGGTCATGCTCTACGGTGGGGCACTCACCGGGTACCGACGACCTGAACCCGTAGATTGATTCTGCAGACGCGTGCAGGCGTCTGGGATGGGTCAACTCCCTACACTTGCGGTAGGGGCGAACCCAGCGGGGGGCGGGAAGGTCTGCTGCAAGCGGGGCTCATATACCCGCCATGAGCTGCGACCGCACAAGGCGAAGCGGCGCTCGCGATGCCCAGTGGATATCTTCGTGTTGGATCCCACACCCGGGATGCGATGAGGTTGACCCTTGACCGCGTTGCCCGCTAGATTTGAAGGTTCAAGCGCCGCCAGTGCGAAATCACTTCCCGTACAAGATATCTGTAGAAGAACTCGATGGGGTTGCGATGCGGGTTGCGGGGTCACGGAAACGACACAGCGTTTCGCGATGTCACCCGAAGCGACGGCAGCGAACTCCTTGCTGTTCGCAATACGCGTGTATCGATGTCCGGCGCCTGCGTTAGAACGGCGAGCAACGCCAGTTTTCAGGCGCCGGTCCTAGGCGCAAGGCGCCAGGTTGCCGGTTGCACTACCTGAATTCACCTATAACAAGGACAGAACAGGTGGCAAACATGCTTTAACCGGCTCTCGAATTGCGTATTGCCTATTGCCTGTTGGCCTTCCGCAAAGCACCGTCAGCCTCTCGGGCACAAGTCCTGATGTGCTCTATCCGTCAGTTCGACCCACCTGCCACGACACTTCAACCAGCCGGGAGAAACGACATGAAGATGATCGGTTTGCTGGGACTGCTGGCGAGTGCCGCTGTGCAGGCTCAGGTCACCCTGCCGTTGCCAGAGGCATACCCGACGCTGCTCGGGGTCTCGTGCGGCGGTGTAAATGTGACCAGCTATGTCACGGGATTCGACGCGAACGGGTATATCCGCGGCGAGGTCTACGCGTGGACCCGCTGCGGCGCATCGGGGCGCGGCGGCGGCTACCACGCCCAAACCTATCAGTCCTGGCACACCATCGTGTGGGACATGCGCCAGAACTACAAAGTGCTGCCTTATGACAACATGGTTCCGGACCCGGCATTCACGGCCACCGACGCGTACGGCAATAGCATCCGGAACACCTGTTCCGTTACAACCGACGGGCAGCCGGCCTGCGTCGCCAGTGCCTATATCTACTATGCTCCGCCCACTATGACGCCGATTTCGGACACCGTGACCGTTAGCCCGGTGTGCGGGCAATAGCCGGCGCCGGACGCTGTCGTTAATGACCGTTCGACGGTCGGCGCTAGCTTGCCCCCACCGGCAGACAGCGCCAACTTTTTGCGCGCTGCTGAAATTTGCCCGAGAGCCGACGCGATTACGAGCGCATGCGAAACGGGTCGACGAGTTCGTTCATCATGTCAAGCAGCATGGTGCGATCGCGTTTGATTTCATCGATTGGGCCGCCCAAACTCAGTGTCATCGCGTCGTAGCCGCGCTTCATGGGCAGAAGCATTGCCAGTGCAGCGGCTCCGGGCATGGACACGCCCGTGGAAAGAGCAAAGCCGTCGCGGAGCGTCTGCGCGATGCTTTTGCGTACGTCCTCCAGTGCAAGGTGCAAGTCGGGATTGCGCTCGAGCGCGTTGACCTTGCGTAGCAGGTTCGCGACCTCCCTATCTGTTCTCGTGGTCAGCAACATCTTGCCGGCGGCGCTGTGAAACAGGGGACGCAGCGCACCGCTCGAACTCGTGAAGCTGCCGGCGCGGGTTGCTTGCAGCACGTGCAGATAACGCACATGGATTCCGTGCTGCGCGCCGATCATGACCGTGTGACCGCAGCGATCGAGCACGCTCCTCATCAGGCGCAACAGGCTTTGCGCGCTGTACATCTCCTCCTGAATCCAGGCCGTTGCGAGCGCAATCCGCAGGTTGGGCACATACAGCCCGGTCCGCGCTTCGTGATCGAAATAGCCCGCTTCCGTCAGGCTATTCATTAGGACCGAGGTACTCGATTGCGGATAGCCAAGCGATTGCGAAATCTCCTTGATCGTCGCGGGGCTTCGCGTTTCCGCGAAATATTCGAGCACTTCGAGAACCCGGTGGGCTGATTTGACCTTAGGAATGGAGTCCATAACGATGATTTTGAATCACATATGTGATTGTTGTGTTCCACGGATTATAGGCGGACTAAGCTGCATGCCAGCTCGCTGCGATCGGCGAGTGCAATGCACCGGACCAGCCATGTCATTGGTGCGCAGACATCCAGAAAAGGTCAGGGTCGCGCGGTTGCCGCGATCCATCAAGGCCAGGAGGAGGCAGAGTTTTATGGAAAACGTCGGAAACGTACTGTCCGCGGTTGAGGTCAAGAGAAGCTCGCGGTATCGTGCATGGCTCTTGTTGCTGCTCAGCCTGATCTACGCATCGAGCTTCATCGATCGTATTTTCATCGCCGTCGTGGGGCAGTCGATGAAGGTCGACATGAACCTGAGCGACCTGCAGATCGGGGTGCTCGGCGGCCTCGCATTCTCGCTGTTCTACGCGACGCTGGGCATCCCGATGGCCCGGCTCGCCGACCGGATGAGCCGGGTCACGCTGATATCCCTGTCGATTGCGGCATGGTCGGTGATGACCGTGCTGTGCGGCACCGCGGGCAATTTCGCGCAGTTGCTTCTGTACCGGCTTGGCGTCGGTATCGGCGAGGCTGGCAGCACGCCCACCGCTCATTCGCTGATCTCGGACGAGTTCCCCGAGGGACGCCGCGCCACTGCCCTCGCGATCTATGCGCTCGGTCCTCCGCTTGGTGCGATCGGGGGCGCGATCGGAGGCGGAATGATTGCACAACATTTCGGCTGGCGGCCGGCTTTCTGGGTCGTCGGCGCACCGGGGCTCATCCTGGCCGTCATTGCTTTCCTGAGCTTGCGCGAGCCCGAACGCGGCGCCATGGACCGGATTACCGCCGCTGATGCGCAGCGCAATGCCTCGCTGGGCGCTATCGCGGCCATCCTCTTGCGCAGTCCGTTGTTCGTGCAACTCCTGCTGGGCACAGTGATCGGCGCGTTCGCCCAGTACGGCATCAATCTGTTCATTCCGGCGTATCTAACACGCGAATTCGGCCTCAATGCCGCGCAGGCCGGAATGATGTTTGGTCTCACGATCGGTGTCGGTGGCGCGATCGGCACGACGCTCGGCGGATGGATTGCCGACAGGGCCGGCTCAAGCGACAAGCGCTGGTATGCCTGGGTACCGGCCTGGGGCACGCTGCTTGGCTTCGTGCCGGTATCCCTCGCGTTCATGCAGTCCGACTGGCATCTCGCGGCGGCGTTGCTGTTTCTCGCCACGATCCTGTTGAGCTCCTGGAACGGACCGACTTTCGCGGCGATTCACGGCCTCGTTGCGCCACGCATGCGCGCCACGACCTCGGCCTTCGTGTTCCTGATGATGAACTTCATCGGCCAAGGCGGCGGTCCGACGTTCATTGGTTTCCTTAGCGACCGCATTGCCGCCCATCTGTTCACGGCCGGCGACTACTCGAAAGTCTGCCGGTCCCCGCATGGCGCTCATGGTGCGATTGGGGCGGTGGCAGACTCGCCGCTCGCGCATGCTTGTGCAGACGCTTCGTCGGCCGGTCTGCGCTACGCGATGCTCTCGATGAGCATTGTCCTCGTGTGGGCTGCGTTCCACTACTTCCTCGCCGTGCGCCACGTCGCCAAACGGCATTGACGCTGACCTCATCGACTCCCAACTACGAACACGATCATCATGCTTACCGAAGAACAGAATCGCCAACTGACTCAGGTTGGCCTAGGCACGCCGATGGGCGAGCTAATGCGGCGACACTGGCATCCGATCGCCGGTATCGACGAACTCGAGCGAGAGACGATCAAGCCGGTGCGCCTGCTTGGCGAAGATCTGGTGCTTTACAAGGACCTGAGCGGACACTACGGCCTGATGGAGCGCTACTGCGCGCATCGCGGCGCAGACCTGGCCTACGGCTTTGTCGAAGACCATGGCCTGCGCTGCAACTATCACGGCTGGCAATACAACTATGGCGGGCAGTGCGTGGCGCAGCCTTACCAGGATCTGGTGGCACCGCAAGGCACCATGCGTGAGCGGATCAAGCTCAAGGCCTACGAGGTCCGTGCGTGCGCTGGCCTGCTGTGGGCCTATCTCGGTCCTAAACCGGCTCCTCAGTTGCCGGATTGGGAACCGTTCCACTGGCGCAACGGCTTCGTGCAGGTTGCGTTCGCAAGCGTGCCCTGCAATTGGCTGCAAACCCAGGAAAATTCGATCGATCCGCTTCATTTCGAGTGGATGCACGCCAACTGGGGACGCCGGCAGCGCGGCGAGCGCGACTATGCGCCGGCGCATCTCAAGATGGCATTCGACGAGTTCGAGCACGGCTTCATCTACCGGCGCGTGACCGAGGATACCGACGAGTCGCATCCGCTCTGGACGGCTGGTCGTGTGTGTCTCTGGCCCAATGGCTTTTTTCTCGGGGACCATTTCGAGTGGCGGGTGCCCATCGACGACGAAAACACGCTCAATGTGACGTGGTCGTACGTTCGCGTGCCCCGCGAGTCCGAGCCCTATGTCCAGCAGAGCATTCCAACCTGGCATGCGCCGGTCACGGATCCGCAGAGCGGCAAATGGATCAGCTCGCATGTGATCAACCAGGACATCATCGCGTGGTGCGGACAGGGGCGTATAGCAGACCGTACCCGTGAAAACCTGGCTGCCAGCGACGCCGGCATTGTGATGATTCGCCGTCAGTACTTCCGGGACATGGAAGCCGTTGCGCAGGGGCGTGACCCGAAGGGCGTCCTGCGGGAGTCTGCCGGACCTCAGGGCATTCCGCTGCCCTGCGGCGACTGGCGGGATTTCTTCACGAACAGCCTGCCTCGCAGCGAGTATGAGCGTCATCCCAAGTGGAGCAAGCTACTGCATCATTTCCTGTTCCATCCGGGGCAGCCCCAGGCGGTTCGCGTGGCGTGCGAAGCTGCCACCGGCGTGACCATGAAGGACGTTGGCAGCGCGGCTGTGGCTGTTTGAGGTCGGTCGCGGCTCCCGGTATGCCGGAAGTCGCGAGGCATATTGAAACGCAACTCAGTGTTCAACGAACGCCACTTTGATCGAGAGGTTCGTCGCAACGTGTGCTATCACGCCAGTGTCTCGAGATCGCTTATAAGTTCCGGCACGATGGTGAACAGATCGCCGACGAGGCCGTAGTCGGCCACGCTGAAGATCGGCGCTTCTTCGTCCTTGTTGATCGCGACGATGACCTTCGAGTCCTTCATGCCCGCGAGGTGCTGGA
>NZ_JBFPKO010000260.1:0-221 GCF_040948765.1 Paraburkholderia sp. BR10923
TGTACGGCACGGCGTCGAGCACGGCCCGGGCGCTGGGCGGTGGTTCGATCGTGCTTGCGGATGGCTCGATCAGCGCGCCGAAGTTCAGCGTGAATGGCACGACGGTGTACAGCGTGGCCGAAGCCGTGACGAACCTCGACGGTCGCACGACGCAGAACACGGGCGACATTGCGCAGAACGCGACCAACATCGCGAGCGTGCAGAATCAGTTGTCCGAAGGT
>NZ_JBFPKO010000261.1:0-220 GCF_040948765.1 Paraburkholderia sp. BR10923
CGTTCCGATCGGCCGTCCGATTGCGAACACGCGGGTGTATGTGCTGGACGGTCATGGCGAGCCGGTGCCGTTCGGGGTGGTGGGCGAGCTCTGCATTGGCGGGGCGGGGGTCGCGCGGGGCTATCTGAACCGCCCCGAGCTGACAGCCGAGCGGTTCATCGCCAGTCCCTTTGTGGAGGGCGATCGGCTGTATCGCACGGGGGATCTGGCGCGGTACCTG
>NZ_JBFPKO010000262.1:0-220 GCF_040948765.1 Paraburkholderia sp. BR10923
CGCCGCGCCCGCCACGTTCACCACCGTGCCGTCCATGTCCTTCGCTACCGTGATGTCGCGCGTGTTCGCGTCCTGCTGTACCAGACCCACCGTACCTTCGGACAACTGATTCTGCACGCTCGCGATGTTGGTCGCGTTCTGCGCAATGTCGCCCGTGTTCTGCGTCGTGCGACCGTCGAGGTTCGTCACGGCTTCGGCCACGCTGTACACCGTCGTGCCA
>NZ_JBFPKO010000263.1:0-219 GCF_040948765.1 Paraburkholderia sp. BR10923
CATGCACTGAGCCGCTCCCAATTGATCAGCTCGGCCAGCCGTACCAGTGGATGCTTGAGATTGATCTGTTCGCGCAGTGGATGCCGGAACAGATCCTTCTCCGTTACAGGCGCCTTCGGACCCATCTAAACCTCGCCAGAATTTGCAGGCTATACCCAGCAATATGCCAGGTCTCTGCAATTCCAACAACACGATTTCCGCCGGAAACCCCCAACGCTT
>NZ_JBFPKO010000264.1:0-219 GCF_040948765.1 Paraburkholderia sp. BR10923
CGTACTGGGCTGTGCATGTACCGGGATTGCGAACGAGAGGATCACCAGGATTGCGCCAGTAGGCCTGAACCACTTCCGCGCAAGCGTAGGCGTCTTCTTCATGAAGTTGGCTCCTATAGCCGGTTTCGAATTGCACCATTTTTTGTGCTGTTTCAGGAGATACGTTCAGCAGGTCACATACCTTCCTTTCGGCAAGCGGGAGATCTCGGCTGAGATACT
>NZ_JBFPKO010000265.1:0-214 GCF_040948765.1 Paraburkholderia sp. BR10923
CGTTACGACTTCGTGGAGGGTGGTAACACCACCAAGTACGAGTTCCATGTGGACGGCACGCAGAATGTCTCGCTGTTCGGCCCGAACGGCCAGCTCACCGAGTACGCGACGTTCGCCGCCAACGGCTCCAAGACGCAGGACCGGTTTTTCACGAACGGCCATCTGACGCAGGAAAATGACTTCCTGAGTAACGGCAACATCATTGTCCATATGA
>NZ_JBFPKO010000266.1:0-209 GCF_040948765.1 Paraburkholderia sp. BR10923
CACGGTGGCAAAAGACGCTGACGGTTCGGCGATCAACGTGGCAGGCACCGCGGGCAACCGTACGGTGACGGGGGTGGCTGCGGGCGCAGTGCGGGCATCGAGCGTGGACGCGGTCAACGGTGGCCAGCTGTACGGCACGGCGTCGAGCACGGCCCGGGCGCTGGGCGGTGGTTCGATCGTGCTTGCGGATGGCTCGATCAGCGCGCCGA
>NZ_JBFPKO010000267.1:0-208 GCF_040948765.1 Paraburkholderia sp. BR10923
CAGACGCAACGCTGGATTCAGGCGGGCTGCTTCGAGGCCATGGTGAGCGATTTGCGCTCGATCATCCGGGTCGCCCAGGATCGCCGTGGTCAACCCAGCGCGGTCATCCTCGATGGCCGTACGCTGCAGTCGACGTGCGAAAGCGGCGCACGCGCAGGCTACGACGGATACAAACGCAAGAAAGGCAGCAAGGTACATATGGCGGTCG
>NZ_JBFPKO010000268.1:0-207 GCF_040948765.1 Paraburkholderia sp. BR10923
CCGCAGCTGGTGGCCTATGTGGTGGCCGCACAGGAGGCGCAGGAAGCGCAGCTTGCGGCGACGCTGCGCGCGCATCTGGCGGGGCAGCTGCCGGACTACATGGTGCCGGCGGCGTTCGTGCCGCTGGGGGCGCTGCCGCTGACGGTCATCGGCAAGCTGGACCGGCGGGCGCTGCCTGCGCCGCAGGACGATGCGTATGCGCGGCGG
>NZ_JBFPKO010000269.1:0-206 GCF_040948765.1 Paraburkholderia sp. BR10923
AGGCCGACGGCAAACTCGACCGGAACTGGCTCAAGGGCGCGCTCGGGGATGCGATCAACGCAGTGCTATGTGGTGCCGGCCACAACCTGCGCATGATCCTCAGAAAGCTGCGGCGTTTTTACGTCCTTGTACTTGTCGCATTGCTCAACCGCTCCGCGGCTTCCGCTTCGACACCATGAACGGCGTCGTCGCCGAAAACGAATTAT
>NZ_JBFPKO010000026.1:0-104989 GCF_040948765.1 Paraburkholderia sp. BR10923
CTTTCACCGGATCGTCAACAGGTTTTTATCACTTGCTTAACCTGCCCACGCCGCTGAAGCCCTCGCCAACAAAGGCTTCCCGCCTCTCCGCGCCCCGGCGTCCGGAGCACGAAAGAGCGGAATTCTAATCGCCGCGGCCAGAACTTGCAAGTGATATCCTGGGGTTTTCCTTAAGGGGTCTTCCCCACTCGGCCCGGATCGTCTATCGCTGGCGTTTTGACTTCTGGCGCCACCGTCTGCGCCCCGGATGCGCCGATCGTCCAATCATGCAGCACGGTATGAGCGACCGCCAACAACGTTGGGCCGATGAAAACACCAAGAAACCCAAACGCAAACGCGCCGCCGAGGATGCCAAGCATGACCAGAATCAGGGGCATGTCACTGTTCTTGCCAATCAGGATCGGCTTGATGACGTTGTCCGCCATGCCGACTACAAGCAGACCCCATACAACCAGAAAAATCGCCCATCCAGTCGACCCGCCCTGATAGAGCCAGATCGCTGCCGGCAACCAGACAACGACCGGACCGCCCGGTATCACCGACAGAAAAAACGTCACGAGCCCGAGCAACGCCGGCGCCGGCACGCCCGCCATCCAGAAACCGAATCCCGCGAGAACCCCCTGCACCAGGGCCGTACCAAGAATCCCGTAGACCACACCCTTCACGGTGCTGCCCGCCAGCGCCAGCAGATACTCGGCGCGCTCACCGGCAACTCGACGCATGCCAGCGTTCAGCCATGCACCCGCCCCCTCGCCCCCGGTATAAAAGAAGAACGCAAGCACGATGCTCAGCGCGAGCAGCCCCAGCCCATGCGTCACCGCCAGCGCCGCCGCCAGAATCCACTTGCCAGCCGGCGCGGCGAGTGTGCGCAACTGCGCAATCAGCTCAGAATTGCTGCTTGTCAAGCGCTCCCAAAAAGCTTCGATGCTCGAACCAACCAGCGGAATCCGCTGTACCCACGGCGGCAGATCGGGCAACCCCGACTCGAACAGTCTTTCCACTAGCGCGACGATCTCGTGAACATGCGTGCCGAACGCGAAACCCGCATAGACGAACGGCCCGAGCACCACGACTAGAATGATCAGCACGATCAAGGCCGCGGCCAGCTTGCGCCGGCCACCAACCACGCCAGTGAGTCGCCGGTAGAGTCCCCAGGAGCTGTAGCTGAGGATAGCGCCCCACAGCAGCGCGGTCGTAAATGGCGCCAGCACTAGCAGCGACCCACCCACGAGCACAATCAACGCGAATACGGCGGCTAGTCGCTCGATTAATTGGTCCGATTTCACAATGGATCTCCTGTTGCGCCAGACGTGGCGATGAAATGACACACGCCCGTCAGGCGCCCGCTAAACGCCGTAAGTATAGAAGCGAGTCGGGCGTCCGGGGTGTCGTATCCCATCCCGCCAGGGCGTTACGAGTCGCGTGCGACGTGCCAGCGGCGAATGCATTTTTTTAGATGAAAGAGTTCGAATCTGCCCGAAGATTGCCGACCAAGCCATATAGCTGCCTGGAAAAGACTAGAATATAAGGTTCCGTGCCCCCAATTTTTCTGGATTTATGCGCTCGCGAATCGCCAAACGTCTCCCTCCCGACGCCGACAAGCTCGTCGGTCTCTCGCTCGCGCTTTTCGCGTCGGGCAGCCGTACCGAAGATCGCTTCTGGGAAGCGAAGCTCGACGCGCTGCTGGCCAAAGTCGTGCGCAACGCCAACCAGACTACGCTGGACGCCGCGCTCGACCATCTGCAGCAAAACCATCCGGATGCCTACGGCGCGCTGGCCGACATGGCGGAAACGCATAGCGAATCGTTCGTCATCGAACACGAAGGCGTGTCTTACGAAGCGCTGCTGATCGCAGCTCCCGTGCTCGCCTGGACCCGCTACGTGATCCCGTCCGGCCCGCTCAAGTCCGACGCCGCCGACGCCCTGCGCGCGCACCTGCAAGCGCACGTGCTCGCCGCGAACACGCGAGTGGCAATGGCTCCGTTCCTGTACAGCATCGACCAGTTGCCGCGCCATCACGTCGAAACCTGGCGCATCGCCCAGCAACTTGCGCAAGCCGCGGTCAGCGGCGGCAACGCGAAGCTCAATTTCGGCGAACTGCCGGAGACCTCGCCGATTCTGGCGGACCCGCGCTTTCTGCTTGCCGTAGTCGCCGCGCCCGTCGGCGAAGCGACGTTTCGGTGGCAGGAAGAAGAGCACGGCACGCGGATCGAGCGCGGCCAATGTCTCGAGCAATGGGCCACGCAAGGCGGCGCGAACCTATCGGTCGTGCTGCCGGGCTGTGAATTCGAATGTCTGCTGCCGGATGCTTACTACTCGGCCTGCCGCGACGCCGACGAAAGCGTGCGTCCGCACACTGTGCGGACCGCCGTGCGTTATCTTTTCGACACCATTGGCGCGGCGCCGCAGGATCTGCGCGCGGTGGTCGCCGGCTTCGGTGAACGGCGCATCGATGAGTACCGCGTCGGCTTCACGCGCAAGGGCAGCAACGATGTGATCTACGGTGTCGTGTGGCCGCTCTACGGCCGCGAAAACGGCGAGGCGGGCATCGACGAGGAGCCGGAAGAAGTCACCGGCTCGGACGAGCCGCTGGAGGAAATCGTCGCGCTGCTGAAGGAAACCGGCATCACGGATGTGCGCCGCCACGCGGGCCGCTTCGAGCCGGAATATTGCGACGACTGCGGCGTGCCGCTGTATGCGGACCCGCTAGGCGAAATCGTCCACGCGGAAATGCCCGAGGACGCCGAGCCCGCGCAACCACATTTCCACTAATCCCGCGTCCGCATCCCCACCTTATCGCGAAAAAACCCCGTCTATACGGGGCTTTTTTCGTTGAATGTCCGCTTTTCTTATGCCTTTTGGACAGCCGTCAAAACGGAGGGAATTTGTCATCATAGGCACGGTGACGCATCGCCGTGCTCGGGTCAGCTTTACGAATCCCACAGATGCGTCGCGCCATTTCGCCCGATACATCTGGAGACATGCATGCGCTTCGCGATTCTCAATTCAAATGCAGAACGACGTGATGGACTCAAAGCCTTGCTGCGGCAGATCGACCGGCTGGCGCGCTTCACCGAGGCCGACGAATGGCGTCTGCTCGAACGTCCTTTCAAGCGTTATCGGCCGGATCTCGTCGTGATCGACTGGGAGGACTGGATGTCGGTTGCACAAGTTCGCGCGCTGCTCAGCCACTTCCCCGACCTGCGCATCAGCGTGCTCACCGACGGGACCTTGCCCGCGCTCGTGCGTGCGCTGATGGACGAGGGTGTGCTCGGCGTCGTTCCACGCGACACCGATCCCTGCCTGATCGTGCGCGCATTGGAAATGGTGCTGCTCGGCGGTCACTACGTGCCGCCCGGCGCGCTGGCGATCGATCCGCCGCTGCCGACCGACACCACGATCCGCACGTTCGATGAAGAAAGTCCGCCGCCCCGCCGCAACAAACTCTCGAGCGGGCTGTCGCCGCGGCAAGAGCAGATCATGCGCTGCGTGCACATGGGCAGCACCAACAAGATGATCGCCCGCACGCTCGGCATTAGCGAAGGCACGGTCAAGATCCACCTGACGAGCATATTCCAGCAACTCGGCGCACCCAATCGCGCCGCCGCGGTCGCGCTTTACAACGGCTGGCTCACGAATCATTTGCAAGTGCTGCGCAACAACGGCGAGCACGGCGCGCAGCCGGTCATACGCGGGCAGCCTGGCCCGGTTCCGCTCCGGCGACGCCAACGCGCGCGCTTCCAGTACCCGTTGCCCGGCAGCGACACCAGCAGCGCGCTGCCGATGGCCGCGGAGCCCGCCACTTCGTACGGTGAGACCCCACACGGCAAGCCCGCGCGGAAGTCGGTCAGGCCGGACTCCGCATGACGCGGGTCGCGCCGCGCGTACGGTTAGAACATCCGCATGTCCGCAGCGGCATGCGCGCAGCGTCGAGGGCGGGCTGGCATGGAATCCGCTCACACCTTTTGTCGTCCAACGAGTAATATGAGACTCATGGGTTTCCTCTACACACCGCTTCCGTTCTGGGTCGCTGTCGGTGGCTGGATTGCCACCGCGATGGTGATCGCGCTCGCGCTGTGGAAAAATCCTTTCAAAAGACTTCAGGACGGCACGCTCCAGCATGTCTGGCTCGCAATAATCGTCGCGGTGTCGGTGCTGTGGGCGAGCAACGCCTGGCTCGACGACGGCACCGTGATGCACCTTCTCGGCGCCACGCTCGTCGTCACGCTATTCGACTGGGGACTCGCCCTGATCGCGATGGCGCTGGTCACGGGCCTCGCCGCCATCGTCTTCGATGCGCCGTGGCAAGGCATCGCGCTGACGTTCCTCGTGTACGGCGCCCTGCCCGTCGCCGTGTCGACCTTGCTCCAGCGCATCTGCACCGCGTGGCTGCCGCGCAACCTTTTCATGTTCATCTTCGGCCAGGGTTTCGTTTCGCCCGCCATCGCCGTGTCCTTCACCGCCGCGGCTGCGCTCGGCCTCCATGTCGCGGTGTCCGGCGGTTCGATGACCGTGGTGCCGGTCGGCTACGCGCTCAGCGTGCTGCTGCTCGCCACCGGCGAAGCATGGTTCACCGGCATGGCGACCGCGTTGATCGCGGTCTATCGTCCGGCGTGGGTTACCACCTACGACGTGCGGCGCTATCGCCTGGGCGGCCCGCGCACCTGAGAATGCGCGCTTTGGCGTCGCGTGCGGCGGATCTGTGACAATCAGCGCCTCGTCGCTGGAGACTTTCCGGGCACGCCAATCAGGACAAGACAGAATATTTGCAGCAAGATTGAACTCAACCCTTGCGCGGGGCATCTTATTTGCCTCATCTCCCATTTGCGTCTAAAGAACTAGATGGATCGCACCAATGTACCGAGCCGGTTGCTGCGGGCGATCGGCCGGTTGGCAGCCTGCGCAGCGAGTCTCTCGCTCATCTGCGCGGCTCCCGCATTCGCTGATCAGCTCGAACAGCACAACGACCTCGTCAAAAGATTTATCACCGAAATGCACGCGGATCCGCTCGTCGCGGACTGCGCCGCGCATGGCGACTTCGTCGCGAGCACGTCGACCGCGTTCGACCACGTCGAATTTCCGTCCAGTTCGTTCGACAGCGCGCACTCGTCCGTCACGCCGTGGAATGACTCGTTCGACGAAGGCAAGCAGCGCGTCAAGGTGGACAGTATCGTCACCGTCGAAGGCGTCGGTGTGCGCCAGAACAACTCGGGCGAGCCCGCCGATCTGAAATTCCGCTGCGGCTACGTGGGATCGCAAATGCTCGCGTTCAGCTGGAACGACCCGGTACCGCCGAACCGCGCGCGCAGCGAGGGATCGGGCAAGCACAAAAGCGGCAAAGGCAAGCACGCGGTCGGCGGCAAGACGCCGAAGAAGTCGTCGAAGTCAGGCTCGGGCCAATCGTCGCGCACGACGTCGAGCAAATCGGCAAACAAGAGCTCGAAGAAGAAGAGCTAACCGCATCTGGCGCTGATCGAGCCGCGCCAGCGTCCGATCAGTCGCCCCAATAAAAAAGAGGCACGCACTTTTTCCGTGCGTGCCTCTTTTTTGTGTCCAGCCGTCCGCTTATTCAGGCGAACGTCTCCATGTGACGCAAAATCGCCTGCAACATTGCGGCGCCAAGCGACGCGCTGCGCTCACCGTTCCAGCCCACGCGTTCGTCGGGCAGATTCGCGTTGTCCTTGAACGGCATTTCCAACGTCAACGACAGACAGCCGAATTCATTGCCAATGTACTTTGACGCAAGCTTCAACGCATCCTCGCGATACTTGCTCGCCGCATAGCCATACTTGTCCTGAAAATCCGGACTCGCGTGCTTGAACGCGTCGATGAACGCCTTCTGCTCGCGCCCCTGCCGCTCGGTGAAGCCCGGCAGCATTTCGGAGCCCGCGACGAACACATACGGCAAAGCCTCGTCGCCGTGAATATCGAAGAACAGGTCGCAGCCTGTCGCGTGGATCGCGTCGCGCACCACCAGCACCTCGGGACTGCGCGCGGCGTCCGGCTCCATCCATTCGCGATTCAGGTTCGCGCCGGCCGCGTTGGTGCGCAGATTGCCGCGCACGCTGCCGTCCGGATTCATGTTCGGCACGATGTGAAACACCGCGTGATCGTACAGCTTGCGCGCGACCGGGTCGCCCGCCCAGTCTCCCCAGCCCACGAGGCGCTTCACCAACCCTTCGATAAACCACTCGGCCATCGTCTCGCCCGGATGCTGGCGAGCGATCAGCCAGATGTTCTTTTTGGGCGCGGCGTTGGCGGCATCGTCCGCGGGCGGCGTGCCGAGCGTGAGCAGCGAAATCGGCCGCCCTTCGACCGTCTTGCCGAGCTCGGTCAGCGACGCGTGCGGCATCTGCTGCACGGCGCCGAGAAACTCGGCATGTCGCTCCTCGCTGTACGGTTCGAAGTACGCGTAATAGATGCTGTCGAAATCGGGCGTATGGTCGATCGTCAGCACGCGGCCGTCGTACGAGGTCGGCACGCGAAACCAGTTCACGCGGTCATAGCTCGCGACTGCCCGATAGTCGCGCCAGCCCTCCGCGAACGCGCACGCGGCGGCGTTCTCGAAGCTCATCACGCAGCGCTCGCCCGCCGCGCCCGACAGGCGGAAATAGAACCACTGCGCGAACTCGGCGTGGCTGTCGGGCCGCACGCGCAGGCGAATATTGCCGGCGTCCTCGCAGGACAGCACATCGATTGCGCCTGCGTCGAAATTGCTCGTAATCGATAAGGTCATCAGAGTCTTCCTGATTGCACGCTGCTTTTTTAGCGCAGCGGCCTGCTCATTCCGCAACGCGGCGGCGAAATACGAAAGTGGAGTCGTTCGAAGCTTCGGCGCTGAACGCGTAGCCTTCGGCGTCGAAGTCCTTCAGTTGCTCGGGACGATCGAGGCGGTTTTCCACCGCGAAGCGCGCCATCAAGCCCCGCGCGCGTTTTGCATGGAAGCTGATGATCTTGTAGCGGCCGCCCTTCCAGTCTTCGAACACCGGCGTGACCACCGGCGCGTCGAGCAGCTTCGGCTTGACCGATTTGAAGTATTCGCCCGACGCGCAATTGACCAGCACGCGCGAGGTGTCCGCATTCTTCTCCAACTGCGCGTTCAACGCGTGCGTGATCCGCTCGCCCCAGAACGCGTATAGATCCTTGCCGCGCGGATTGACGAAGCGCGTGCCCATTTCGAGCCGGTACGGCTGCAGCAGATCCAGCGGACGCAGCAGGCCATAGAGGCCAGACAGAACGCGCACATGATTTTGCGCATAGTCGAGATCGGCCGACGACAACGACTTCGCATCGAAACCTTCGTACACGTCGCCGTTGAAAGCGAGCACCGCCTGCTTGGCGTTGTGCGTGCCGAATTGCGGCGACCAGTCCGCGTAACGCTGAAAATTGAGGTGCGCGAGCTGATCGGAAATACTCATCAGCGAAGCGATCTGTTGCGGCGACAAACGGCGCAGGCCGCTGATCAGTTCAGCGGCGTCATCGACGAAATCGGGGATCGTGTGCTTTTTGACGTGCGGCGGGGTGTCGTAGTCGAGCGATTTCGCCGGCGACAGAACGATTATCATAGAGGCTTGCAGGCACGCCGTGCCTGGCGGTCAAAGACGAAAGCCCGATTGTAACGAATGCCCCGTTCCCTCGCCTCAAGCGGCGCGTTGCGCGTCGTACTCGATTCCAATGTGTGGATCGATATTCTCGTATTCGACGACCCGCACACGCGGCCGATCGCCGCCGCGCTCGAAAGTGGCGCGCTTACCGCGCTAATCGACGCGCGTTGCCTCGCCGAGCTCGCCTACGTGCTCGACTATCCACAGTTCGCGCATCGCAACGTCGACAAAGCGGCTGCGCTCGCGGTGGTCGCGCGGCTGGCCCAACTGTTCGAGCCGCCTGCGCCATCCGAGCCGACCGAGTCCACCGATCACGCCCGGCCACTGCCCCAATGCAAGGATCGCGACGACCAGAAGTTTCTCGAGCTCGCGCATGCGGCACGGGCCGACTGGCTCGTGTCGAAAGACCGTGCGGTGTTGAAGCTCGCGAAACGCATCGCGCGCGATTTCGGCTTCAGGATCGCCCCGCCGGCACCGTTCGCCGCGGAAGTCGGCATCGTGCAGAATGCTGGGGGCGAGGCCGTCAGCGCGTGAAGCCGGCCGCCCGTAGGTAACGCCCGCGGCGCGCACAGCGTGTCGCGATTCCCTACAATCAGGCTTCGCCCATCGCAACACAGTTCGAGAATCCGGACAAACCAGGCCCACCTTATCGCCCCGCTACCCACGACGCCATGAACGCACCGCACGACACGCCCACGAGCCCCACGTTTCCGTCTCGCCTGCCGAACGTCGGCACGACGATTTTCACCGTGATGAGCGCGCTCGCCGCGGAAAAAGGCGCGGTCAACCTGGGTCAGGGCTTTCCCGACTTCGCCTGCGATCCGCGCATCGTCGAGGCGGTCGCGAACGCGATGCGCGAGGGCCACAACCAATATCCGCCGATGGCCGGCGTGCTGCCGCTGCGTCAGGCGATTTCGGACAAGATCGCGAATCTGTACGGCCGCCGCTACGACGCGAACAGCGAAATTACCGTCACCGCGGGCGCCACGCAGGCGTTGCTGACCGCGATTCTTTGCACGGTCCATGCGGGCGACGAAGTGATCGTGATCGAACCGACCTACGACAGCTATCTGCCGTCGATCGAACTGGCGGGCGGCAAGCCGGTCTTCGTCACGCTCGACGCACCCGACTACGCAATCCCGTTCGACAAGCTCGCCGCCGCGATCACGCCGAAGACGCGGCTGATCATGATCAACACGCCGCACAATCCGACCGGCACGGTATGGCGCGAACAGGATATGCGCAAGCTCGAGGAGATCGTGCGCGGCACCAACGTGCTGATCCTGTCCGACGAGGTGTACGAGCACATGGTCTACGACGGCGCGCCGCATGAAAGCGTCGCGCGTTACCCGGAACTCGCGCAGCGCAGCTTCGTCGTGTCGAGCTTCGGCAAGACCTACCACGTGACCGGCTGGAAAGTCGGCTATGTGGCCGCGCCCGCCGCGCTGAGCGCCGAGTTCCGCAAGGTGCACCAGTTCAACGTGTTCACCGTCAACACGCCGATGCAGATCGGCCTCGCGGATTACATGTTGGACCCGGCGCCGTATGTGGAGCTACCGGCGTTCTATCAGCGCAAGCGCGATTTCTTCCGCGCGGGCCTCGCGAATTCGCGCTTCCGCTTGCTGCCGTGCACGGGCACGTACTTTCAGTGCGTCGACTATTCTGCGATCAGCGACCTGCCTGAAGCCGAATTCGCGCAATGGCTGACCGGCGAGATCGGCGTCGCGGCGATTCCGGTCTCGGCGTTCTATCACGAGGCTCACGAGTCGGGCGTCGTGCGCTTCTGCTTCGCCAAGCAGGAGGGCACGCTCGCTACCGCGCTCGAACGGCTCACGCGGCTCTAGGATGCCTTGCGCGATGCCACGAACGAACCTGCGTTCCTCGCCATCGCGCTTTGCGGCACGGATGTGCCCTTCACACCCATGCGCGCTTCACCGCACTGCCGTCATCGCCTCAGGACGCCCGCGACGCCGCGACACAGGCCTTGCGATCCTCGGTCACGCGCTGCGCAGCCGGCCGCGCGTTGATCGTCTTCACGTAGCTCTTCCAGTCGATCCCCGCTTCGAGCAGAAAATCGCGGCCGTAAATGGTCTGTGTCGCCATACCGACGAGCGGCAGGCTCACGTAACCGGCGGTATCCGCGACGCTGAATTGCTCGCCGCACAGATACGGTGCGAACTTTGCGATCCGCTTGAAGCCGGCGATGTGATGCGTGAGCAGCTTCTCGACGCGCCCTTTCGTCGCGTCGCTGACCGTGCCGCCGAAAAACGCTTCCTTGTACAGATTGCGCACCGTCAACTCGAGATGCACATCGACGAAGAAGATCATTTCGCGCTCCTTGGCGGCCTGCCACGGATCGGCGGAGAAGATCCGCTTGTCGGGAAACCGCGCGGCCAGGTACTCGACGATGCACTGCGACTCGCACAGATCGCCGTGCTCGGTCTGCAGATATGGCACCTTGCCGAGCGGCGAATGCTCGAGCAGCGCTTCGTCCTGGCTCGGCTTCACGAGGTGCTCCTCGAACTCGATGCGATGCTCGAGCAGCACGAACTTGACCTTGTTGTAGTAGTTGGAAAGTGCAAAACCGCACAGCTTGATCATCGGGTGTCTCCTTGTGTCATGGTGTGTGAGACCGCGCGTCGAGGTCGAAGCAGCGACTTTACATCGAATCATCCAGGAAACTGAACGATCGTGCTATTCTAAAATAACCATGGAGTCGGGCATCTCAATGAACTCTCGCAAATTCAGCATCGAGACCATCGGCATCGTCGGCACTGGCGCGATGGGCCGCGGGATCGCGCAGATCGCGGCGCTCGCTGGCCTGCGTGTGCGGCTCTACGACACCAACGCGGCCGCCGTCGGCGCCGCGCGCGACTATCTCGCGGAGACTTTCGCCAAATTGACGGCCAAAGGCAAGCTCGAGCAGTCGCGCTCGCTCGCCGCGCTCGCCAACGTCAGCGGCGTGCAGGCGGTGAGCGAACTGGTCGGCTGCGATCTGATCGTCGAGGCGATCGTCGAAAAGCTCGAGGTGAAGCAGGCACTGTTTCGCGAGCTCGAAACCGTGGTCAGCGGCCGCTGCATCCTCGCGTCGAATACGTCGTCGCTGTCGATCACCGCGATTGCCGCGGGCTGCACCGATCCGTCACGCGTGGTCGGCTATCACTTCTTCAATCCGGTGCCGCTCATGAAGGTCGTCGAAGTGATCGACGGCCTGCGCAGCGACCCCGAGGCCGGCGACGCGCTGATGGATCTCGCCCGCCGTATGGGCCACACGCCGGTGCGCGCGAAGGACATGCCCGGCTTCATCGTCAATCACGCGGGCCGCGGCATGAATACCGAGGGCTTGCGCGTGGCGAGCGAAGGTATCGCGAGCTTTGCGGACATCGATCGCATCATGCGCGAGCAGGCCGGCTTTCGCCTCGGCCCATTCGAACTGATGGACTTGACCGCGCTCGACGTGTCGCATCCGGTGATGGAGTCGATCTATCACCAGTTCTACGAAGAACCGCGTTACACGCCGTCGCCGATTACGGGCACGCGGCTGTCGGGCGGACTGCTCGGCCGCAAGAGCGGCGAAGGTTTTTATCGCTACGTGGACGGCAAACAACAGGTTCCCGCCGAAGCACCCGCGCCGGCCACGCTGCCGCAAAGCGTGTGGGTCAGCCGGCGCTATCGCGACGCGTATGAGGCCGTCGTGCAACTGGTCAGCAAAGCGGGCGTGAAGCTCGACGAGGGCGAGACGCCCGCCGCCGGTTCGCTGATCGTCGTCACGCCATTCGGCCACGACGCGACCACCGCCGCGGTCGACGAAGCGCTCGACGCGAGCCGCGTCGTCGCCGTCGACGCACTCTTCCCGCTCGTCGGCGCGCAACGCCGCACGCTGATGACCACGCCGGCCACGACACGCGCCGCGCGCGACAGCGCGCATGCGCTGTTCGCCGCCGACGGCATCCCCGTCACCGTGATCCGCGATTCGACCGGCTTCGTCGCGCAGCGGGTGGTCGCGACAATCGTCAATATCGGCTGCGATATTGCGCAAAAGCAGATCGCGACGCCGCAGGACATCGACCTTGCCGTGATGCTCGGTCTCGGCTATCCGCGCGGACCGCTCGCGCTCGGTGATGCGCTCGGCGCCGCCACCATTCTCACGATCCTGCGCAACATGCACAGCGTGCTCGGCGAACCGCGCTATCGGCCGTCGCCGTGGCTCGCAAGACGCGCGCAACTCGGCCTCTCGCTCACCCAGCAAGACGCCGCCGACATTCAAACGGAGACCCAATCATGAGCGCCGCCCTGCTCGCTTCGCGCCCCGCCCGCAGCGAATCCACGCTGGTCCTCACGCTCTCGAATCCCGGTGCGCGCAATGCGCTGCATCCGGATATGTACGCGGCCGGCATCGAGGCATTCGATACCGTCGAGCGCGATCCGTCGATTCGCGCCGTCGTGATCACCGGCGCCGACGACTTCTTCTGCGCGGGCGGCAACCTGAACCGGCTGCTCGAAAATCGCGCGAAAGATCCGTCCGTGCAGGCCGATAGCATCGACATGCTCGCGCAATGGATCTCGGCGCTGCGCCTGTCGTCGAAGCCGGTCATTGCCGCGGTGGAAGGCGCGGCGGCCGGCGCGGGATTTTCGCTCGCGCTCGCCTGCGATCTGATCGTCGCGGCGGACAACGCCAAGTTCGCGATGTCGTACGCGCGCGTCGGCTTGACGCCCGACGGCGGCGGCTCGTGGTTCCTCGCGCAGTCGCTGCCGCGCCAACTGGCCACCGAGGTACTGATCGAAGCCAAACCGATCGGCGCCGCGCGTCTGCACGAACTCGGCGTCGTCAACCGGCTCACCAAAGCCGGCGCCGCGCTCGATAACGCGCTCGCGTGGGCCGACGAGCTCGGCGCGATTTCGCCCAATTCGGTCTCCCGCATCAAAGGGCTGATCGCCGCGGCCGGCACGCAGCCGCTCGCGGATCACCTGGTCGCCGAGCGCGATAACTTCGTCGCGTCGCTGCATCATCGCGACGGTCTCGAAGGCATCAGCGCGTTCCTCGAAAAGCGCGCGCCGATTTACAGATAAGCGACGAGAGAGCCGCCCGACATGCCCGACTATCAACTGCCGAAACGGCGCCGCATCTTCCTGATGCGTCACGGCGACGTCACCTACTTCGACGACTCCGGCCGCGCGATCGATCCCGAAACCGTGCCGCTGAACGCGAACGGCCGCGAGCAGGCGAGCGCGGCGGGCCGCGTGTTCGCCGAGCAGCAGGTGCGCTTCGACCGCGTGATCGTCAGCGGCTTGCCGCGCACGATCGAAACCGCGCGGCGCGTGCTCGTCGAAACGGGTCAGCAGGTCGAACCCGAGATCGAGCCCGCGTTGCAGGAGATTCGCGGCGGGCGGCTCGGCAGCATTCCGCCGAGCGATATCGAGGCGGCGTTTCTCGGCGTGTTCGACGGCATCGTGCCGGAGAGCATGCGCTTTCTCGACGGCGAAACGATCGGCGAGCTGTTCGATCGCGTGCTGCCGGCCGTCGCGGCGCTGCGCGAGGACACGTCGTGGGATACCGTACTGCTGGTGCTGCACGGCGGCGTCAATCGCGCGATCCTGTCGCACGCGCTGACGGCGGGCGGCCGCACCTTCTTCGGTCATCTGTCGCAGGCGACCGGCTGCATCAATGCGCTCGACGTCGGCGCCGCGCCGCGCGACTGGGTGCTGCGCATGCTCAACTATTCACCGCCGTCGCCGTTGCATCGCGACGTTCGCAACACCACGATGGAAATGCTCTACGCACAATTCATCCGATTCCAGCGTAGCTGACACCGAACTGGAGGAGACACATGGCGCAAGCCACGCAGACCGGCGAACCCGCAGGCAGACAGGACTACTCGGCTTTCGAGGGCACCCGCCCGGTCAACGACCGGCAACGTTTCGACCACGACGCGCTCGCCGCGTGGCTGGCAGGACATGTCGACGGCTTCGCGGCACCGCTCACGCTCGAGCAATTCGCGGGCGGACAATCCAATCCCACGTTCAAGCTGATCACGCCAAAGCGCTCGTACGTGATGCGCGCGAAGCCCGGCCCCGCCGCGAAGCTGCTGCCGTCCGCGCATGCGATCGAACGCGAATATCGCGTGATGCACGCGCTCGCCGGCACCGACGTGCCGGTCGCGCGGATGCTCGCACTGTGCGAGGACGAAAGCGTGATCGGCCGCGCGTTCTACGTGATGGAGTTCGTCGAAGGCCGCGTGCTGTGGGACCAATCGCTGCCCGGCATGACGGCGACCGAGCGCGCCGCAATCTATGACGAAATGAATCGCGTGATCGCGGCGTTGCACAGCGTCGACGTCGCCGCCGCCGGCCTCGCCGACTACGGCAAGCCAGGCAATTACTTCGCGCGCCAGATCGGCCGCTGGAGCAAGCAATATCTGGCATCCGAGACCGAACCGATCGACGCGATGCATCGGCTGATCGACTGGCTGCCGCAGCATATGCCGGCTGAAACGAACGAGCGCGTGTCGGTCGTGCACGGCGACTACCGGCTCGACAACCTGATCTTCGATCGCAACGAGCCGCGCGTGCTCGCGGTGCTCGACTGGGAACTGTCGACGCTCGGCGATCCGCTCGCCGACTTCGCGTATCACTGCATGGCGTGGCATGTCGACCCGGCACAGTTCCGCGGCATCGCGGGACTCGATTGGGCCGCGCTCGGCATTCCCGATGAAGCGCGGTACGTCGAGCGTTATTGCCAACGCACTGGCCTCGAGATTCGTGGCGACTGGAATTTCTATCTGGCCTACAACATGTTCCGCATCGCCGCGATCCTGCAAGGGATCATGAAGCGCGCCGTCGACGGTACCGCGTCGAGCGCGCAGGCGCTCGACGCCGGCCGGCGCGCGAAGCCGATGGCCGAACTGGCCTGGCATTACGCGCAGAAGGTTCTCTAGGCACGAGGGCTCGCCCTGCTTCCGATTATTCGCAGTCCGTTACCCGCGAGGTCCCAGATGAATTTCGATTACACCCCGAAGGTCCAGGCGTTGCGCGAAAAACTGCTCGCCTTTTTCGACGAGCACATTTACCCGAACGAGCAGGCGTTCTATGCGGAGATCGCGCGCAATCGCCAGAACGGCAACGCGTGGGTACCCACCGAACTGATCGAACAGCTGAAGCAGAAGGCGCGCGATGCCGGCCTGTGGAATCTGTTCCTACCGCAATCGGAGCGCGGCGCCGGCCTGACGAATCTCGAATACGCGCCGCTGTGCGAGATCATGGGCCGCGTGCCCTGGGCGCCCGAAGTGTTCAACTGCAACGCGCCGGACACCGGCAACATGGAGACGATCGAGCGCTACGGCAGCGAAGACAACAAGCGCGAGTGGCTCGAACCGCTGCTGCAAGGGCAGATCCGTTCGGCGTTTCTGATGACGGAGCCGGAGGTCGCGTCGTCGGATGCGACGAATATCCAGACCAGCATCGTGCGCGATGGCGACCACTACGTGATCAACGGCCACAAGTGGTGGTCGTCGGGTGCGGGCGACCCGCGCTGCGCGATCTATATCGTGATGGGCAAGACCGATCCCGACGCGCCGCGCCATCAGCAGCAGTCGATGATCCTCGTGCCCGCCGACGCCACCGGCATCACCGTGCATCGTCCGCTCACGGTGTTCGGTTACGACGATGCGCCGCACGGCCACATGGAGATCACGCTCGACAACGTGCGCGTGCCCGCCACCAACCTGCTGCTCGGCGAAGGCCGCGGCTTCGAAATCGCGCAAGGCCGTCTCGGCCCGGGGCGCATCCATCACTGCATGCGCCTGATCGGTCTCGCCGAACGCGCGCTCGAACTGATGGCTAAGCGCTCGCTGCAACGTGTCGCGTTCGGCAAGCCGGTTGCGTCGCAAGGCGTCACGCAGGAGCGTCTCGCCGAAGCGCGCTGCATGATCGAGCAGGCGCGTCTGCTCACGTTGAAGACCGCGTATATGATGGACACCGTCGGCAACAAGGGCGCGCGCGGCGAGATCGCGATGATCAAGGTGGTCGCGCCGAACATGGCGTGTCAGGTGATCGACTGGGCGATTCAGGCGCACGGCGGCGGCGGTGTCAGCGACGATTTCCCGCTCGCGTATGCGTATGCGTCGGCGCGCACGCTGCGTTTCGCCGACGGCCCCGATGAAGTGCACCGCAACGCGATCGCCAAGCTCGAACTCGCGCGTCATATGGATGCGGGTGCGGCGGCTCGCGTGGAAATGCCGGTCACGCGGGTTTGAGTGCTTCGGCCCAAAGCGAGTGCGGCCGTTGAGGTCACTGCAAGCAGCATCGCGCGATCTATGCTCTAATTTTCGACAACGGCGGCGCCCTCTTTGCGGCGCCGCTTTGACGAACAAGGAGCCAGGATGATCGATGTCTATAGCTGGGCGACCCCGAATGGCCACAAGGTTCATATCATGCTCGAGGAGACGGGCCTACCCTACAACGTGCATGCCGTGAATATCGGTGCCGGTGACCAGTTCAAGCCCGAATTTCTCGCTATCAGTCCCAACAACAAGATTCCCGCGCTGGTCGATTCCGAAGGTCCGGAAGCCGCCGACGGACGGCCGTTCGCGCTATTCGAATCGGGTGCGATCCTGATTTATCTGGCCGAGAAGACCGGCAAGTTTCTACCGACCGACCCGGCCGGGCGCTACGCGGCATTGCAATGGCTGATGTTCCAGATGGGCGGGCTTGGTCCGATGCTCGGCCAAACGCATCACTTCCGCGTGTATGCGCCCGAGCAGATCGAATACGCGGTCAATCGCTACACCAACGAAGCGCGACGCCTGTACGGCGTGATGGACACGCAACTCGGCAAGACGCGTTACCTCGCGGGCAACGACTATACGATCGCGGACATCGCCGCGTTTCCGTGGACCCGTTCGTGGAACAATCAAGGCGTCGATCTCGATTCGTTGCCGAACGTGAAGCGCTGGCATGAAGAGATCGCCGCGCGGCCGGCGGTCGTGCGCGGCGTCGACGTGCTCGCATCCGCGCGCGAGCCGCTGATGGACGACAAGGCGAAAGAGATTCTGTTTGGCGCGACGCAGTACGCGAAACACTAGTTGCGCGCCGTCTTGCTGACGCGGCTGGACACAAACACAAAGCGCGAGCGGCATGCCTGCCGGCTCGCGCTTTTTCAGTTCACCTGCGAAGGGCGAGCGCTAGAAGTAATGCCGGGTGATGAACTCCGCGACGCACACCGGTCGTTCACCGCCTTGACGCTCCAGCGTCACGTTCCACGCGACTTGGACACCGTTGTTGTCTACGTCGGTCACCGATTCGACGGCGAACTTCCCACGCAGCGACGACCCCACGAGTACCGGCGACATGAAACGCACGCGGTTCAAGCCGTAGTTCACGCCCATGCGCTGCTCGATTCTCAGCGTCTTGCCGAGCAAAGCCGGAATCAGCGACAGCGTCAGAAACCCATGCGCGATCGGCCCGCCAAACGGCGATTCGCGTTTGGCCCGCTCGGGATCGATGTGAATCCACTGATGATCGCCGGTCGCCTCGGCGAAACGGTTGACCCTGTCCTGATCGACGCTCAGCCATTCGCTGACGAGCGGCTCCGCGCCGATGAGCGCGCGCAGAGCATCCGCACTGTCGAAAACGGCGATCGTCGCCGCGCTCGCCGTCATGCCGCCGCTCCCGGATTGCGCAGGCCGAACATGCCGTTCGAGCGCACCGTGATCACGGTGTCGCCGTGCTGATTGATGCCCTCCCAGCGCGTCGACACGATGCCGCGATCGGGCTTGCTCTGCGACACGCGCTTATCGACGATGACGTTCATCATCGTGATCGTGTCGCCGACTCGCACCGGCTTCAACCAGCGAATCTCGTCGATGCCGGGCGAACCCATCGACGTCGAATCCGCCAGCACCTTGCGCACGAGCATGCCCATCATCACCGAGCACGTGTGCCAGCCACTCGCTACGAGCCCGCGGAACGGCGATTCGGCCGCGGCGGCTTCGTCGAGATGAAACGGCTGCGGATCGAACTTCTGCGCGAACTCGACGATCTCCTCGCGCGTGAACGTGTGCTTGCCGATTTCGTGGCTCGTGCCCACTTCCATGTCTTCGAAACTGATTTTCATCAGTGCACCTCCTTGGTTCGGTGGAACGGCCCGATCAGACTTCGGCGACCGCAAATCCGGGCAGCGTGGCAAACCGCGCGAGATGATGATCGACGTCGCCGAGCGTGGTCTCGATGATCGCGAGGCGCTTGAATAGGTGCGCGGCCGCCACTTCGTTCGTGACACCCATGCCGCCGTGCAACTGCACCGACTGTTGACCGACGAAACGCGCGGCCTGGCCGACCCGTACCTTGGCCGCGGAGATCGCGCGACGGCGCTCGTTCGTGTCTTCACTCGCGTAGCGCATCGCTGCGAGATACGTGATCGAGCGCGCCTGCTCCGCGTGGATCAGCATCTCGACCATGCGGTGCTGCAGCGCCTGGAAACGCGCGATCGGCTGACCGAACTGCTGGCGCGTTTTCGTATATTCGACGGTGGCGTGATTGAGCGCGTCGAGCGCGCCGATCGCCTCCGCGCACAGCAGCAGCGTGCCGTAGTCGGCGATCTGCTCGAGCGTTGCCGCCCCCGCATGTTCGCCGGAGAGCCGGCGCGCGGGCGTGCCGTTGAGTTCGAGGGTTGCGGCGCGTTGACCGTCGATGGTGCGGTACTCGGTAAGCGTGACGCCGGTCGCGTCGCGCGCGACGACGAAGAGTGCGATCTCGCCATCGAGGCGCGCCGGCACGATCCAGTGGTCCGCCTGCGCACCGTGCAGCACGACAGATTTGCTGCCGCTCAGCGTGTACTGCACGCCCTGCGCGCTCGCGGTCGTCGCGAGGTCGAACAGATCGTAGCGGGCATGCGGCTCATGAAACGCCACGGCCAGTTTGGCTTCGCCCTGGGCCGCCCGTTCGAGCAGCGCGGCATCTTCGCCGTCGCCGGTGCCGGCGAGCCGCAGTGCTTCGATGCCGACCGCGGTCGCCCAATACGGCTCGACGACGAGCGCGCGACCGAGTTCCTGCATGACCACGAGCATGTCGATCGGGCCGCCGTTGAAGCCGCCCTGCGCTTCTGGCACCGGCAACGCGGTCAGCCCCAACTCGGTGAACGCTGCCCAATGATCGGCCGATGTGCCCGCCTCCGAGCGCACGATCGCCTGGCGCGCTTCGAAGCCGTAGCTCTTCTCGAGATAGCGGCGCAGCGCATCGGCAAATTGCTGCTGTTCGTCGTTGAAAGTGAAGTCCATGCGCCGCTCCTCAAAGTCCGAGAATCATCTGCGCGATGATGTTCTTTTGAATTTCGTTCGAGCCGCCGTAAATCGACGTCTTGCGGAAGTTGAAGTAGTACGCGGCAAGCGGCGCGGCATCGTCGTCGCCGGCAAGACTGTGCTCGCGTTCGCCTTCGAGGAACGGCACGTCGAACGGCGCGGCCAGCGGACCAATCGCTTCGAACATCAGTTCGGTGAGTCCCTGTTGCACTTCCGTGCCCTTGATCTTCAGCATCGACGCTTCCGGGCCCGGGCCGCGACCGCCCGCCTCGTTCGCCACCACGCGTTGCACGGTGACTTCGAGCGCCATCAACTCGATTTCGAGACTCGCGACCTTTGCCGCAAACACCGGATCGTGCAGCAGCGGCTTGCCGTTCTTTTTCTGATTCAGCGCGACACGTTTGAGAAACACCAGTTCGCGCTTCGACGCACCGACTCGCGCGATGCCGGTACGCTCGTGACCGAGCAGATATTTCGCATAGGTCCAGCCGCGATTTTCTTCGCCGACCAGATTGTCGAGCGGGACTTTGACGTCCTCGAAGAACACTTCATTGACTTCGTGATCTTCGTCGAGCGTGATGATGGGCCGCACAGTGATGCCCGGCGTTTTCATGTCGATCAGCAGGAACGAGATGCCCTCCTGCTTTTTGGCGCCGCTGTCGGTGCGCACGAGGCAGAACATCATGTCGGCGTGCTGGCCGAGCGTGGTCCAGGTCTTCTGACCGTTGACCACGTAATGATCACCGACACGCTCGGCGCGAGTGCGCAGCGACGCAAGGTCGGAACCCGACCCGGGCTCCGAATAGCCCTGACACCACCAGTCCGTGCCGTCGAGAATGCGCGGCAGATAGTGGCGTTTCTGCGCCTCGTTGCCGTACTTCATCAGCACCGGCGCAACCATCGACACGCCGAAAGGCAGCACGGTAGGTGCGCCAACACGCGCGCACTCTTCTTCCCAGATATGTCGTTGGGTCGCGTCCCAGCCGGGGCCGCCGTATTCGCGCGGCCACGCGACCGCCGACCAGCCTCGCGTGCCGAGCAGCCTGTGCCAGCTTGCGAAGTCTTCGCGGGAAAGACGTTTGTGATTGAGAACCTTGTCGCTTAGTTCGCGAGGCAGATTCGCTTCGAGCCAGGCGCGGATGTCGGCGCGGAACGCGTCTTCAGCGGGGGAATAGTCCAGATTCATGCGTAGTGTCTCCTGGCCGCCACCACCCAGCCGCCTGGAGCCACCGCGCTACTGCAGTGGTTCCTTCAGCGCAGCCGGGACCGGCAGCGGCATCACTTCGATGCCTTCCTCGACCAAGGCACGCGCATCCTCGGGTGTGGTGACACCACGAATACTGCGCGCGGGCGCTTCGTTGTAGTGAATGCGCCGCGCTTCCTCGGCGAAGCGGTCGCCCACGTTCTCGGTCTTCTCCAGTACCTCGCGCAGCGCGCGAATCATGTGCGCCTGCATTTGCTCCATGCCCGCCGGCGCTTTTGAGTCGGTCGCGCCCGACAGATTCAGACGCGGTGCCGACGGCAAACGGCTCACCTCGTGCGCACCGCAGATCGGACATTCGACAAGCTTGCGGGACTGCTGCGACTCGAAGTCATCAGCCGAAGCGAACCAGCCTTCGAACCGATGGCCATGCGGACACTGTAAATCGAGGACCTTCATGTGGAATCAGGGCTTGCGTGCCAGTTTAGCGCAAAATGGATATTTGTGAACGATCGTTCGTAAAACCTCAGGACCGACGCACAGCCGCCAGCTGCCGCAACGGAATATCACGTGGGTGCGCGATTTTAACGCTTTACGGCATGTGCTGCCGAAGGCGGCCCGAGCGCTAACCGGTGCCACACTTGCTCGGTTCTCCAGCCCGCTTGCGGCGCACCGCTACACCACGAGATTGCCGAGTTGACGACTCACGCGCGGTTCAATCTGACGGGCCTCCTTCGTCAGATTGATCTGCTTCGCCAGTTTTGCGACATCCGCGACACCAATCTCAATCTCGTACCCGCCGCGCGCGGTCAGCCATTCGAGGACGTCGGTCAGATGCCACACCGACGCACTGCCTTCGTGGACCGGGGGCGGAAAGTCGATGGCGTTGTTCAGCATCAGCTTGCGCATGTTTTGCCGCGACACTCCCGCCATTTCGGCCACGTCGGTCAGCCCCACGAAGTCAGGTCCTGCCTCGACCAGTTGCGCGGACGGCACAGCGCGTTTCACGTCCTTGAGCGCGCTGGTGACAGCCTCGAATGCGCTCGTGGCTTCACGGGTGAAAAGCAGCGCGAGGCGGCCTGGTTGCCCGACGCCAATCGTGGCGTCGTCGCACCCCGCTTCGCCCAACCGCTCGACGATTGCGTCTGCATCGCAGTCTTCCGCGGCGAGGCGGTACTTCAACGTGAACACATATTCCATACGTTACTCCTGTCTTTGTTGAGCCCAGGTTATTGCGATTCCTGTTTGCTGCCTACGAACCCACTAGCGCCGTGCCGCGCAGTTGCCGACAATGCGCCGCAAGTGTCTGGCGTGATTGCCGGGATTCTTCGGCGTACTCCAGACGCTCGATATACAGAACTCTCCGCACCGACATTCGGCGTCTTGGTACGGGCAATAGATTTTTCCCCACGCATGACCTCTTCCGCCGTCCTGAACGCGCCAGCCGTGCTGTTCCGCGTACGCCAATGCGGCCTCGATCTCTTTCTTCTTGTGCCTTCCTCGAACCATCGACACCTCCAATGTAGCCGCTCAATTTCGAGTTGTCAATTGACAACCCATGATTGAACCGGAATCAGATCACTCCGATGAGTAGCGTCGGTTATCCCAAACAAAATCGACGACGGACTCGGTAATCGGAGGGTTCATACTAGCCGGCCGGCGGAGCCACGACGAGCCAGCCAGATGGCATAGGAAACGGCATTTTGTTGAGCCAGAAAGAAACCGCGGAGCCAATGACAAAGCCCCTGCCGGTCATCGACCAACAGGGGCTTGGTTAAATCAGCTACCGGGTGACGCGAACTTACACCGTCTCGGGCGCCTCAGTCGGCCACGTGCCCGACAGCACTTTCTCGAGCCAGAAGGTACCGATGATCGTCTTCACATCGGTGATCCTGCCCGTGCGCACCCACTCGGACACTTGCTCCACGGTCGCGGTGAACAGTTCGAGAAACTCACCTTCGTCGAGCTTGCGCTCGCCCGCGGTCAAGCCCCGCGCCAGATAGATATCAATGAATTCGGTCGAGTAAGAAATGATCGGGTGGATCCGTGTCAGGTACACGTACTCGCGCGCGGTATAGCCGGTCTCCTCGCGCAGTTCCCGCACCGCGCACGCCAGCGCGCCCTCGTTCGGGTCGAGCTTGCCGGCCGGATATTCGACCATCACCTTGCCCATCGGATAGCGATACTGACTTTCGAGCAGCACGCGACCATCATCGAACAAGGGGATCACCATGACGGCGCCCGGATGCTGAACGTATTCGCGCGTCGCATGTTTGCCGTCCGGGAGTCGGACCGTATCGTACTTGACCGTCATGAACGGCCCCTGATGGACCGTCTTGCTGTCGATACAAGTCTCGGTTAGCGCGGCGTCGTGATTGGGAAGTTCAGCCATGTGCGGACCTCAGAACAGCCAGGCGCGCGCGACGGCGAGACGCCGTCAGCGGCGTTTGACGAGATATTGGAAGGTAAAGCCGGGAAAAGCGAACACGACGAACAAGGCGAACGTGATCGCATAAAACTGCCAGCCCTGCTCGAAGCGATTTCCCGCGCGCGCTTCGAGCAAAAAGCCCAGCGCGCCGACCACGAAATACAGCACGATCAATTCGGCAATCCGGAGCCAGGCGCTTTTCTTCGCCGCTTTCAACGGCACCGCGGCGAAGAGGCGCTGATTCAGGAACGGCAGGTTGGCGCCGACTAGCGCCAACAGCACGATAAACCAGCCCGCAGCGGACATCAGAGCAACAGCGTGTGCTGGATCGCCTGCAGGCAGGCGCGCAACAGCGGATCCGGCACGATACCGAGCACCAGCACGGCGACGCCGTTCAACGCGAGCAACGCGCGCGTGCTCGTGTCCGCCACGATCGCCGACTTGTCTTGCGGCTCGTCGAAGTACATCAGCTTGACGATACGCAGGTAGTAGAACGCGCCGAACAGCGACGTGATCACCGCGAGCACGGTAAGCCAGGTCAGGCCGGCGTTCATCGTTGCTTGCAGCACGGCGAGCTTCGCGTAGAAGCCGACTGCCGGCGGAATACCCGCGAGCGAGAACATCATGATCATCATCACGAACGCGAAGACCGCGCTGCGCTGATTGAGGCCCTTGAAGTCCTCCAGCGTGTCCGCTTCGAAGTCGCGGCGCGCGAGCAGCATGATGACGCCAAAGGTACCGAGCGTGGTGATCAGGTAGACGATGCTGTAGAACATCGCCGAGCCGTACGCGCTCGCGGCGCCCGTGGTTTTCTGGTCGACCACGCCGGCGAGCAGGCCGAGCAGCACGAAGCCCATGTTCGAGATCGCCGAATACGCGAGCATCCGCTTGACGTTGCGCTGCACGATACCGGTGATGTTGCCGACGATCAGCGACAGCGCCGCCAGAATCACCAGCATCTGTTGCCATTCGACCGCCAGCGGCAGCAGGCCCATCACGAGGAAACGCAGACCCCACGCGAACGCCGCGACCTTCGGACCGCCACCGACGATGAGCGTCATCGCCGTCGGTGCGCCCTGGTACACGTCGGGCACCCACATATGGAACGGCACCGCGCCCATCTTGAACGCCACGCCCGCCACGATGAAGATCACGCCGAACAGCAGCACGGTCGGATCGTAGTGGCTCGTGTTAATCGCCTTGAACACTTCGTTCAGGTCCAGCGAGCCGGTCGCGCCATACAGCATCGAAACACCGTACAGCAGGAAACCGGAAGCCAGCGCGCCGAGCACGTAGTACTTCATCGCCGCTTCGTTCGACGACGCCACTTCGCGACGCAGCGCGATCACCGCGTACAGCGAGAGCGACATCAGTTCCAGACCCAGATACAGCGTCAGGAAGTTGTTGCCCGAGATCATCACGATCTGGCCGAGCAGCGAGAACATGCCGAGCAGGAAGAAGTCGCCGCGGAACAGGCTACGGTCTTCGAGGTAGCGACGCGAATAAACGATCGTCACCGCGTAGCCGAGCGACACCACCGCCTTCATCACGTTGGCGAACGGATCGACCACGTACATGTGATCGAAGAAGTAATGCACTTGCGGGTCGAACGCATTCACCGCGAACCAGATCCCGGCGACGAGCGTCGAGAAGAACGCGATGAAATACGTTGTACGGCGACCCTCCGGGCCGACGAACGTGTCGTTGAGCCACGCGATGACAATGGCGAACATCACCAATGCGTCAGGCAACAGAGCAGTCATAGGGGCGTTTTGCATGGTCTTAAATTCCTCCGCTCGTCGTTACTGAGGCAACGGCAGCTTCGATTGCGCAACGTGGGAGAGGAGGTTTTCCACGGATACGTGCATCACATCGGTAAAGGGCTTCGGATACAGGCCCATGAACAGCGTCAGTGCGGCGAGCACTGCCAGCATGAAAAATTCGCGACGGTCGATGTCGAGCAGGTTCTTCACGTGGTCGTTCGCGACTGCGCCGAAGTACACGCGCTTGTACATCCACAGCGTGTAGGCCGCGCCGAGAATCAGCGTGACTGCCGCGCCACTCGCGATCCAGAAGTTGTACTGGACGGAGGCCAGAATCACCATGAATTCGCCGACGAAACCGGAAGTGCCCGGCAAGCCGCAATTCGCCATCGCGAACAGCATCACGAACGCCGCGAACTTCGGCATCACGTTGACGACGCCGCCGTAATCGGCGATCTGACGCGAGTGCATGCGGTCGTAAAGCACGCCGATGCACAGGAACATTGCGCCCGACACGAAGCCATGCGAGATCATCTGCACGATCGCGCCTTCCGCGCCGAGCTGATTGAAGATAAAGAAGCCGAGCGTGACAAAGCCCATGTGCGCAATCGACGAATATGCGACCAGCTTCTTCATGTCGGCCTGCACCATCGCAACGAGACCGATGTAGATCACGGCGATCAGCGACAGCGTGATGATGACCGGTGCGAGGAAATGGCTCGCATCAGGCGTGATCGGCAGCGAGAAGCGCAGGAAACCGTACGCACCGAGCTTCAGCATGATCGCGGCCAGCACGACCGAACCGCCGGTCGGCGCTTCCACGTGCGCGTCCGGCAACCACGTGTGCACCGGCCACATCGGCACCTTCACCGCGAAGGCCAGGAAGAACGCGATAAACAGTAGCACCTGCGGCGTCATCGCGATCTGCGCGTGCTGCCACGTGGCGATGTCGAACGAGCCGGTCTCGTTGTACAGATAGATCAGCGCAACCAGCATCAGCAGCGAGCCCGCCAGCGTGTACAGGAAGAACTTGAACGCCGCGTACACGCGGTTCGCCCCGCCCCACACGCCGATGATGATGTACATCGGGATCAGCGTCGCCTCGAAGAACACGTAGAACAGCATGCCGTCGGCCGCGCTGAACACGCCGACCATGATGCCCGAAAGGATCAGAAAGGCCGCGAGGTACTGGCCGACGTTCTTCGTGATCACTTCCCACGCTGCGATCACGACGATCACCGTGATCAACGCGGTCAACGAGACGAACCACATCGAAATGCCGTCCACGCCGAGGTGATACATGATGTGGAAGCGCTCGATCCAGTTCGCCTGCTCGACGAACTGCAGGTCGGCGGTGCTCGAATCGAAGCTGGTGATCAGCGGCAGCGTGACGAGGAAGCTCAGGACAGAGCCGATCAGCGAGATCCAGCGCGCGGGAGCGGGGTTCTCGTCGTTGCCGATCGCGAGGACCAGCAGACCGAAGAAGATCGGCAACCAGATCGCGATGCTGAGAATCGGATAAGCGTGCATGAGTGTCTCTCGCCTTATTTGCCGCCGAGCGTTACAAACAGGGTCAGGAGCCCCAGCATGCCGATGATCATGGCGAACGCGTAGTGGTAGATGTAACCGGATTGGAGGAAGCGGATCACGCTAGCGAACCAGCCGATAAAGCGTGCGCTGCCGTTCACGATGCCGTCGATCACGACCACGTCGCCTTCCTTCCACAAACCACGGCCAATGGCCACAGCGCCCCGCGCAAACACGACTTCGTTGATCTTGTCCATGTAGTACTTGTTATCGAGCAACGTGTAGATCGGGCCGAATGCGCGCTTGATGACAGCGGGCAGATCCGGACGGACCAGATACAGGAACCATGCGACCACCACGCCTGCGAGCGCGAGCCATACCGGCAGGCCCGACACCGAGTGCAGACCCATCGACGCCCAGCCCTGGAATTCTTCGGCCATCTCATGCAGCGCCGGATGGTTCTCGCTGATGTAGATCACCTTGTCGAACGCGACGCCGTGCTGGAAGAAGTCGCCGAACAGCATCGGACCGACGCCGATCGCGCCGATCACGATCGACGGAATCGCCAGCAGCACGAGCGGCACCCACACGACCCACGGCGTTTCGTGCGGTTCGTGAGCGTGGTCGCCGTGACCATGGCCATGGTCGTCGTGGCCGTGCGCGCCATTTGCATGCGACGCGGCTTCCGCGCCCATCGGCGATTCCGGGTGCTTCGGATTGCGGAAGCGCTCCTCGCCGTGGAACACCATGAAATACATGCGGAACGAATACAGCGCGGTTACGAACACGCTTGCGACCACCGCGAAGTACGCGAAACCCGAGCCCGGCAGATGCGACAGCTTCACCGCGTCGATGATCGAGTCTTTCGAGTAGAAGCCCGAGAAGAACGGCGTGCCGATCAGCGCGAGCGAACCGATCAGCGACGTGATCCACGTAATCGGCATGTACTTGCGCAGGCCGCCCATGTTGCGCATGTCCTGATCGTGATGCATGCCGATGATCACCGAACCCGCGCCGAGGAACAGCAGCGCCTTGAAGAACGCGTGCGTCATCAGGTGGAACACGGCGACCGAGTAAGCCGACGCGCCGAGCGCGACCGTCATGTAACCGAGCTGCGACAGCGTGGAATAAGCGACCACACGCTTGATGTCGTTCTGGACGATGCCGAGAAAGCCCATGAACAGCGCGGTTATCGCACCAATGACCATGACGAACGACAGCGCCGTATCGGACAGTTCGAACAGCGGCGACATGCGCGTAACCATGAAGATACCGGCCGTCACCATGGTCGCAGCGTGAATCAGCGCGGAGATCGGCGTCGGACCTTCCATCGAGTCCGGCAGCCACACGTGCAGAGGGAACTGCGCCGACTTACCCATCGCGCCGATGAACAGGCAAATGCAGGCCACCGTCAGCAAGCCCCAGTCGGTACCCGGGAAGTTCAGCGCCGCGAGTTCGGTACGCTTTGCGAAGACTTCGCCGTAGTTCATCGAACCGGCGAACGCGAACAGCAGACCGATGCCGAGCAGGAAACCGAAGTCGCCGACGCGGTTCACGATGAACGCCTTCATGTTCGCGTAGATCGCGCTCTCACGCTTGAAGTAGAAGCCGATCAGGAGGTACGAAACGAGACCCACCGCTTCCCAGCCGAAGAACAGCTGCAGGAAGTTGTTGCTCATCACGAGCATCAGCATCGAGAACGTGAACAGCGAGATGTACGAGAAGAAGCGCTGGTAGCCGTCGTCGTCGGCCATGTAGCCGATCGTGTAGATGTGCACCATCAGCGACACGAAGTTGACCACGACGATCATCATCGCGGTCAGCGAGTCGACCAGGAAGCCGACTTCGAGCTGTGTCTTGCCGATCGACATCCATTGATAAACGGTCGCGTTGAAGCTCGCGCCGTCCATCACCTGGAAGAAGACCATGACCGACAGGATGAACGAAATCGCGACGCCGAGGATCGTGACAGAATGCGCACCCGCCCGCCCGATCGCCTTGCCGAACAGCCCTGCAACCAGGGAACCGGCGAGCGGTGCCAGCGGAATTGCCAACAGCAGGTTTTCATTGAGTATCGTGGACATAACCGCTTTTCCTGAAATTAACCTTTGAGCTGATCGAGATCCTCGACATTGATCGTGTCGAGACTACGGAACAGGGTCACCAGAATTGCGAGACCGATCGCCGATTCGGCTGCAGCAACCGTCAGCACGAAGAAGACGAAAACCTGGCCGTGCACGTCGCCCAGATAGTGCGAGAACGCGACGAAATTGGTGTTCACCGCGAGCAGCATCAGTTCGATCGCCATCAGGATGATGATGACGTTGCGGCGGTTCAGGAAAATGCCGACGACGCTGATCGCAAACAGGATCGCGCCGAGGACGAGGTAATGGGCAAGGGTCAACATGATTTCTATCTCCTGTCCGCTCAGCTGTTCTTGGCTGCTGCCGAGTCGGCTGCTGCTGCGGCTGCCGCGGCAGCCGCTTGTTCCGCCGCGATGGTCGCCGCGGTTTTCTCCGACGGCATCTTCACGACGCGCACGCGGTCCTGAGCACGCACCTTGACCTGCGCGCTGACGTTCTGACGCTTGCTGTCCTTCTTGTGGCTCGTGGTCAGCGCGATCGCCGCGATGATGGCGACCAGCAGAATCAGGCCGGCGATTTCGAACGCGAAGATGTAGTTGGTGTAGATGACCTTGCCGATCAGGCGCGTGTTCGACCAGTCGCCCATACCGGCGGCGGCCGAGGCCGTGTCGTGCAGTGCGGTAGCCGTCGCGCCGTAGCCGTGCCACAGGATCAGTGCGGTTTCGATCACGATGATCGCGCCCACTGCCGATGCCATCGGCACGAAGCGTTTGAAGTCCTTGCGCAGCACGTCGAGATTGATGTCCAGCATCATCACGACGAACAGGAACAGCACCATCACCGCGCCGACGTAGACCAGCACCAGCAGGATCGCGAGGAACTCCGCCTCGAGCAGCATCCAGATCGCGGCTGCGTTGAAGAACGCCAGCACCAGATACAGTGCGCACGCCACTGGATTGCGGGAGGTGATCACCTTCAGCCCTGAAACCACGAGGAGCAGCGCGAAGATGTAGAACAGTACGGTCGTGAATTCCATGATTACCGGTTCATCGTTAGGCCATCGTCAGGCATTGTTCTTTGGCACGCGCGGTTGGCAAAAGCGGAGCAAACCGCCAGTACCGCCACACAGGTGCGCCGTGCCGCGGCGTTCAGGCCGCGGCGGTCGGCCCGACAGCAGGCCGTGTTAATGCTTTTACTGCCGCATTTACTGCATCAGCGGGAAAGCGCTTCAACGATACGGTGCGTCGGCTGCCTTGTTGGCGGCGATTTGTGCTTCGTAGCGGTCGCCAACGGCCAGCAGCATTTCCTTCGTGAAGTACAGGTCGCCGCGCTTCTCGCCGTGATACTCGAGAATGTGCGTCTCGACGATCGAGTCGACCGGGCAGCTCTCTTCGCAGAAACCGCAGAAGATGCACTTGGTCAGGTCGATGTCGTAGCGCGTCGTGCGGCGCGTGTTGTCCGCGCGCGTTTCCGATTCGATCGTGATCGCGAGTGCCGGGCACACTGCTTCGCACAGCTTGCAGGCGATGCAGCGCTCCTCGCCGTTTTCATACCGGCGCAGCGCATGCAGACCGCGGAAACGCGGCGAGATCGGGGTCTTTTCTTCCGGGAACTGCACGGTGACCTTGCGCTGGAACGTGTAGCGTCCGGTCAGCGCGAGGCCTTTCAGCAGTTCCGTGAGGAAGAAAGTCTTGAAGAAGTTTTGGATTGCGGTCATGGGTTCGTCCGCCCTTTATTTCCAGATGTTCAACGGCGACATGATCCAGAAGCCGACCACCACGAGCCACACCACGCAGACCGGAATGAAGACCTTCCAGCCTAGACGCATGATCTGGTCATAGCGGTAGCGCGGGAACGTGGCACGCGCCCAGATGAACACCGACAACAGCAGGAAAACCTTGAGGACGAGCCAGAAGATGCCCGGGATGAACGACAGGAACCCGAACGGAGCGCTCCAGCCCCCAAGGAACAGTGTTGCAGCCAATGCCGAGATCACGATCATGTTGATGTACTCGGCGAGGAAGAACAGCGCGAACGCCATGCCCGAGTAATCGATCATGTGACCCGCGACGATTTCCGATTCGCCTTCCACCACGTCGAACGGGTGACGGTTCGTTTCGGCGATGCCCGAAATGAAGTACACGACGAACATCGGCAGCAGCGGTAGCCAGTTCCACGACAGGAAATTCAGGCCGTGCGAGGCGAAGAAGCCCTGCTCCTGCGAGCCGACGATGCCCGACAGATTCAGCGTACCGGCCGTCATCAGCACGACCACCAGCGCGAAGCCCATCGAGATTTCGTACGAGACCATCTGCGCGGCGGCGCGCATCGCGCCGAGGAACGCATATTTCGAGTTCGACGCCCAGCCGGCCAGAATCACGCCATACACGCCGATCGACGAGATCGCCATCGCGTACAGCAGACCCGCGTTGATGTCGCCGAGCACCGCGCCCGCCTGGAACGGAATCACCGCCCACACCGCGAACGCCGGCACCACCACCATGATCGGCGCGATGACGTAGATCCAGCGGCTCGCCTGGGCAGGCTGGATCACTTCCTTGAGTAGAAGCTTCAGCACGTCGGCGATCGGCTGCAACAGGCCGCCGGGGCCGACGCGGTTCGGACCGAGACGCACGTGCATCCAGCCGATCAGCTTACGCTCCCACAGGATCAGGTAAGCGACGCACAGCAGGATCACGACGGCCACCACCAGGATGCGCACGAGCGCCCACACCGTAGGCCATGCCACACCGAGAAGCTGGGCGCCGCCCGAGTTGATCGTATCGAACAAGCTCATTTACGCCTTCTCCACCACCAGTTCACCGAACAGGCTGCCCAGCGCCGCACCGGCAGGCGTAGCCGCCGATACGCGGACGACCGTCTCCGCAAGATTCGCGTCGCGCACGGCCGGCAACTGCACCGCTTGCTCGCCCTGACGAACGCGCACCGCGTCGCCCTCTTTCAAACCCAGTTTGTCGAACAGCGCAGCCGGCAGGCCTACCGAATTCGCCGTACGGGCCGCCGCGGTCAGATGCAGCGACTCCGCGCGACGCACCAGCGCGTCGGCGTGATAGATCGGCACGTTCGCGAGACGCTCGAACTTGCCTTCCGCCGCCTTCACGGCCTGGCCGCGCGTCACCGCGACGCCGGTACGGTTCGACAGCCTCGAACTGACGTCACCGTCGCCGAGCGCCGCTGTGCGCACTTCTTCGACCGTGTCGTATTCGAAGCCCGGCGCGCCGAGCAGGCTGCCCAGCACGCGCAACACCTTCCACGCCGGACGCGTGTCGCCGAGCGGACGCACGACGCCGTTGAAAGCCTGCACCGTGCCTTCCGCGTTGACGAACGAGCCACCCGTTTCGGTGAACGGTGCAATCGGCAACAGCACGTCGGCATAGTCGGCGCCGGTCTGGAACGGCGACATCACGACGACCATCTCGGCCTGCTTCAGCGCTGCAAGCGCTTGAGCCGGATTGGCCGTGTCGAATTCCGGCTCGAGATTCAAAAGCAGATAGCCCTTGCGCGGTTGCTCGAACACTTCGCGTGCATTCAGACCGCCTTCGCCCGGCAGCGCGTTCACGAGGTGCGCGCCGACCGTGTTGGCCGCTTCGGTCAGGAAACCGAGCGTGGCGCCGGTCGCTTCGGCAATCCATTGAGCCGCGGCGTGGATCGCCGCGAAGTCCGTATGACGGACCGCGTCGTTGCCGAGCAGCACGACGCGCAGTGCGCCGTTGGTCAGCGATTTCGCGATCTGCTTGTGCGCGTCCGTCGGCTGCGTGCCGGCGAATGCTTCCGGCAGTGCGACGCCCTTCGCTTCGCCCACCGCGCCAGCGATCCCTGCCAACGCCTCGAGCCATGCCGACGGTGCGGCGACCACACGGTGCGCCTGCGGGATCATCGCGTCGTCGTTGGTGGCCTGGATCAACGTGAGCGCCGAACCGCCGCGTGCGACCTGGCGCAGACGCGCGGCGAACAGCGGATGATCACGACGCAGATCCGAGCCGATCACGAGCGCCGCATCGACGTTCGACAGATCGGCGATCGTGCCGCCGAGCCACGGCGCGCCGGTAACGGGGGCCGAGAAGTCCGACTGACGCAGACGGAAGTCGACGTTCGGCGTGCCGACCGCTTGCGCAATCTGCTTCAGCAGGAACAGTTCTTCGATTGTGCTGTGCGCGCTCGACAACGCCGCAAGCGCGTTCGCGCCGTGGTCGCCCGCGATGCCCTTCAGGCCCTTGACCACATAATCGAGCGCGGTTTGCCAGTCGGTTTCGACCCACTGGCCGCCCTGCTTGAGCATCGGCTTGGTCAGACGCTCGGGGCTGTTGAGACCTTCGTACGAGAAGCGGTCCTTGTCCGAAATCCAGCACTCGTTGATCGCTTCGTTTTCGAACGGCAGAACGCGCATCACGCGATTGTTCTTCACCTGCACGATGAGGTTCGCGCCAACGGAATCGTGCGGGCTCACCGACTTGCGGCGCGACAGCTCCCAGGTACGGGCGCTGTAGCGGAACGGCTTGCTGGTCAGCGCGCCGACCGGGCACAGGTCGATCATGTTGCCCGACAGTTCCGAGTCGACCGTCTTGCCGACGAACGAGGTGATTTCCGAATGCTCGCCGCGGCCCAGCATGCCGAGTTCCATCACGCCGGCGATTTCCTGGCCGAAGCGCACGCAACGCGTGCAGTGAATGCAGCGCGACATCTCTTCCATCGAGATCAGCGGGCCCACGTTCTTGTGGAACACCACGCGCTTTTCTTCGCTATAGCGCGACGACGACTTGCCGTAACCGACGGCCAGATCCTGCAACTGGCACTCGCCGCCCTGGTCGCAGATCGGGCAATCGAGCGGATGGTTGATCAGCAGGAATTCCATCACAGCTTGCTGACCTTTCACCGCCTTGTCCGACTTGGTGCGCACGATCATGCCGGCCGACACCGGGGTCGCACACGCAGGCACGGCCTTCGGCATCTTCTCGACATCGACCAGACACATCCGGCAGTTGGCCGCAATCGACAGCTTCTTGTGATAGCAGAAGTGAGGAATGTAGGTGTCGACCTTATGCGCAGCCTGGATCACCATGCTGCCTTCAGGCACCTCGACTTTCTTGCCGTCTATTTCCAGTTCAACCATGATGGTCAATCTTCCTTAACCTGTTACCGCTCAATCGTTCGCCTGTTCATCGCCCGCTTCGGGCGATGAATCCTGCGGTTGAGGTGTTCGTCTGGTAGTTATTCGTCAGCCAAATCTGTCGGCGCGACTCAGGCTGCCACTGTTTCGGGCGCCGCCGCCGTGCCGGCATGGCCGCCGACGAGGCAATGCTTGTGGGCGACGTGATATTCGAATTCGTCCCAGTAGTGCTTGAGCATGCCCCGAACCGGCATGGCTGCCGCGTCGCCGAGCGCGCAGATCGTGCGGCCCATGATGTTTTCCGCGACCGAGTTCAGCAGATCCAGATCTTCCTGGCGGCCGAGACCATGCTCGATACGATGTACGACGCGATACAGCCAGCCCGTGCCTTCACGGCAAGGCGTGCATTGACCGCACGACTCTTCGTAGTAGAAGTACGACAGGCGCAGCAACGAGCGCACCATGCAGCGCGTCTCGTCCATCACGATCACCGCGCCCGAGCCGAGCATCGAGCCAGCCTTCGCGATCGAGTCGTAATCCATGTCGGTCTGCATCATCATCTCGCCCGGAATCACCGGCGCCGATGAACCGCCAGGAATCACGGCCTTGATCTTCTTGCCGCCGCGCATGCCGCCGGCGAGTTCCATCAGCGTCGCGAACGGCGTGCCGAGCGGAATTTCGTAATTGCCCGGACGCTCGACGTCGCCCGACACCGAGAAAATCTTCGTGCCGCCGTTGTTCGGCTTGCCGATTTCAAGGTAATTCTGCGGTCCGATGGCGAGCAGGAACGGCACCGCCGCGAACGTTTCGGTGTTGTTGATGGTGGTGGGCTTGCCGTACACGCCAAAGCTCGCCGGGAACGGCGGTTTGAAGCGCGGCTGACCCTTCTTGCCCTCGATCGATTCGAGCAGCGCGGTTTCCTCGCCGCAGATATAAGCGCCGTAACCGTGGTGCGCATGCAGCTGGAACGAGAAGCACGAGCCCATGATGTTGTCGCCGAGGAATCCGGCGCGGCGAGCTTCTTCCAACGCTTCTTCGAAGCGCTTATAGACTTCCCAGATTTCGCCGTGAATATAGTTGTAGCCGACCGTGATGCCCATCGCGTACGCGCCGATCGCCATACCTTCGATCAACGAATGCGGATTGAAGCGCAGAATGTCGCGGTCCTTGAACGTACCCGGCTCGCCCTCGTCCGAATTACAGACGAGGTACTTCTGGCCCGGGAACTGGCGCGGCATGAAGCTCCACTTCAGACCGGTCGGGAAGCCCGCGCCGCCGCGGCCCCGCAGACCCGACGCCTTGACGTCGGCGATCACCTGCTCGGGCGCGATCTTTTCTTCCAGGATGCGACGCAGCTGGGCATAACCGCCGCGCGCCACGTAGTCTTCGAGATGCCAGTTGTCGCCGTTCAGTCCGGCGAGAATCAGCGGTTTGATGTGACGATCGTGTAAAGCCGTCATTTCGAAAGTTCCTCGAGCAGCTGGTCGATCTTCTCGCGGCTCATGAAGCTGCACATGCGTTGGTTGTTCACCAGCATCACCGGCGCGTCGCCGCACGAACCCATGCACTCACCTTCTTTCAGCGTGAATTTGCCATCGGGCGTGGTTTCGCCGAAGTCGATGCCGAGCTTCTGCTTCAGGTATTCAGCGGCGCTTTCGGAGCCGCCGTCAGGGCCGAGCTGGCACGGCAGGTTCGTGCAGAGCGTGATCTTGAACTTACCGACCGGCGAGGTCTCATACATCGTGTAGAAGGTCGCTACCTCCTGCACGGCGATTGCCGGCATGCCGAGATAATCCGCGACGAACTGCATGAGTTCGGGCGACAGCCAGCCATGCTCGGTTTGAGCAGTGGCCAACGCCGACATCACGGCGGACTGTTTCTGATCGGCGGGGTACTTTGCGACCGCACGATCGATTTCTTTCAGGCCTTCAGCTGAGATCATTTTCAGACACGACTCTTTCAATTCCTACCGAACGAAAACCTGTCGCTCACGTGATACTGCGACAGACCCGGCGTTCCTTTGCTTGACGCGCGTGGCGGTGCAACGACCGCGGACGCGCGTCGATGAATACGTCCTAGCGATCCACTTCGCCGAACACGATGTCCTGCGTGCCGATGATCGTCACGGCATCGGCGATCATGTGGCCGCGGGCCATTTCGTCAAGCGAGGACAGGTGTGCATAGCCCGGCGCGCGGATCTTCAGACGGTATGGCTTGTTGGCGCCGTCCGAGATCAGATAGATGCCGAACTCGCCCTTCGGATGTTCGACTGCGGCGTACGCCTCGCCTTCGGGCACGTGGAAGCCTTCGGTGAACAGCTTGAAGTGATGGATCAGATCTTCCATGTTCGACTTCATGCCGACGCGCGACGGCGGCGCCACCTTGTGATTGTCCGTCATCACAGGGCCGGGATTTTTACGCAGCCACTCAATGCACTGTTTCGCGATCCGGCACGATTGACGCATTTCTTCGACGCGTACCAGATAGCGGTCGTAGCAATCGCCATTCACGCCGACCGGAATGTCGAAGTCGAGCTTGTCATAAACTTCATACGGTTGCTTCTTGCGCAGGTCCCACTCGACGCCCGAGCCACGCAGCATCGCGCCGGTCATGCCGAGTTGCAGCGCCCGCTCCGGGCTGACCACACCGATGCCGACCAGACGCTGCTTCCAGATCCGGTTGTCGGTGAGCAGCGTTTCGTATTCGTCCACGCACTTCGGGAAACGGCTGAAGAAGTCGTCGATGAAGTCGAGCAGCGAACCCTGACGGTTCTCGTTCATCTTCGACAACGCCTTCGCATTGCGAATCTTCGACGCCTTGTATTGCGGCATTGCGTCAGGCAGATCGCGGTAGACGCCACCCGGACGGTAGTAGGCCGCGTGCATCCGTGCGCCGGACACCGCTTCGTACACGTCCATCAGGTCTTCGCGCTCACGGAACGCATACAGGAACACCGCCATCGCACCGACGTCGAGCGCGTGCGCGCCGATCCACATCAGGTGATTCAACACGCGCGTGATTTCGTCGAACAGTACACGAATGTATTGCGCGCGCAGTGGCACGTCGATGCCGAGCAACTTCTCGATGGCAAGCACGTAGCCGTGCTCGTTGGCCATCATCGACACGTAGTCGAGACGGTCCATGTACGGCACGGACTGGATAAACGTCTTGCTTTCGGCGAGCTTTTCAGTCGCGCGATGCAGTAGACCGATGTGCGGATCGGCGCGCTGAATCACTTCGCCGTCGAGTTCGAGCACGAGACGCAACACACCGTGCGCTGCCGGGTGCTGCGGACCGAAGTTGAGCGTGTAGTTCTTGATCTCTGCCATGACGTTCCCTTAGTGTTTCAGACCGCCATAGCGATCCTCGCGGATCACGCGCGGCGTGATTTCCCGCGGCTCGATCGTCACCGGCTGATAGACGACGCGCTTCTCTTCCGGGTCGTAACGCATCTCGACGTAGCCGGAGACAGGGAAATCCTTGCGGAACGGATGACCGATAAAACCGTAGTCGGTCAAAATGCGGCGCAGGTCCGGGTGACCTTCGAAGACGATGCCGTACAGGTCGAACGCTTCGCGCTCGTACCAGTTGACCGAATTCCAGATATCGACGACGGACGGCAGGATCGGCATGTCGCCGTCCGGCGCGAAAACGCGCAGACGCAGACGCCAGTTGTTCTGCACCGACAGCAGATGCAGCACTGCTGCAAAACGCGGGCCGTCGTAAGCGCCTTCAGCATAGGTCTGGTAGTCGACGCCGCACAGGTCGACGCACTGCTCGAAACCGAGCGAGCGGTCGTCGCGCAGGCGCTTTGCCACGTTGAGGTAGTCGCCAGCCTTGACGACGATCGTCAATTCACCGACCGACTCGGTCACGCTCGTCAGGAGGCCGCCAAAGGCCGCCTCGAGGTTCGCTTTCAGGGTCTCGAGTTTGCTTGCCATATCGTGGGGAGGCTTTGGCCTTATTGACGGGCGATGGTGTTGGTGCGGCGAATCTTGGCTTGCAGCTGGATCACGCCGTACACCAGCGCTTCCGCGGTGGGCGGACAACCCGGCACGTACACGTCGACCGGGACAATCCGGTCGCAGCCGCGCACCACCGAGTAAGAGTAGTGGTAATAGCCGCCACCGTTCGCGCACGAGCCCATCGAGATCACCCAACGCGGCTCCGCCATCTGGTCGTAGACCTTGCGCAGAGCGGGCGCCATCTTGTTGCACAGCGTACCGGCGACGATCATCACATCCGACTGACGCGGACTCGGACGGAACACGACACCGAAACGGTCGAGGTCATAACGGGCGGCGCCCGCATGCATCATCTCGACCGCGCAGCATGCGAGACCGAACGTCATCGGCCACAGCGAGCCGGTGCGCGTCCAGTTGATCAGTTTGTCTGCCGTAGTGGTGACAAACCCTTCTTTCAAGACCCCTTCGATACTCATTTGCTTTCCACTCCAGACGGGGCGGCAAGCCTGGCCACCCACGCAAACCGGCGATTAATCCATCATTCCCAGTCGAGGCCGCCCTTCTTCCAGATGTAGGCAAAACCAAGCAGGAACTCGAGCAGGAAAATCATCATTGCCGTGAACCCGGCCCAGCCGATGTCACGCAATGCCACGCCCCACGGGAACAGGAACGCGGTTTCAAGATCGAAAATGATGAAGAGAATGGCGACGAGGTAGTAACGCACATCGAACTTCATGCGCGCATCTTCGAATGCTTCGAAGCCGCACTCGTACGGTGCGTTTTTTTCGGTGTCGGGTTTGTTGGGACCGAGGAGCTTGCCGATACTGACCAGTGCTACGCCTAAACCGGTGCCCACAATAAGGAACAACAAAACGGGGAAATAGGCTGCGAGGTTCAAGACAATCCTCAATCGGTTGGTTCTGAGTGCCGTCAGGAGCATAGCACCCCTGACGCGAAATCACTTCCTCAACACGCATGACGTAAGCCCTGCAGCCATACGCCAGAAGTGAAAATGCCAGCCGAAGCGAAGCAAGCGGCTGGCATTTAGATAACATTTGGTGCCGACGGCGAGACTCGAACTCGCACAGCTTTCGCCACTACCCCCTCAAGATAGCGTGTCTACCAATTTCACCACGTCGGCACTATATGCAATCCGGGAAAACAACTTGTAAAACCCGCGAATCGCTTCAAGACTTGAATTGTAACTTGTTTAAACAGATTGTTCAACGCACAAGAGCACGCCTACAGAAAATTTATTTCGGCACACCCGTTGCCGGAACCGACGCAGGCGAAGCCGGCACTGCGGGCGATGCCGCCACCGGAGCCGAGCCTGCAGCCGGTGCGGAAGCAGGCGAAGCCGCGATCGGTGCAGTAGCCGCCGCGCCCAGCACGCCTGCCGACGGCTTCACGTGATACGCACCAAGGTAGGTGAGCGCCAAGGTCGTGGCAAAGAACAGCGCTGCGAGCACCGCCGTGGTACGCGACAGGAAGTTCGCCGAACCCGTCGCACCGAACAGGCTACCCGATGCGCCGCTGCCGAAAGCTGCGCCCATGTCGGCACCTTTGCCGTGCTGCAGCAATACGAGGCCGATGACCCCGAGCGCGGACAACAACTGAACGACGATAATCAATGTTTTCAAATACAGCATCACACTCACCTGAGTCTTTATTTAACCGCGCCGCACACTGTGTGTTGCGCGAAAAGGAGTCATCCTCGTCGAGACGCCCTGCTTAACCCGCCACGCTGGTCGCAGCGGCCGCCTTGCAGATCGCCAGGAAATCCTGATCTTTCAACGACGCGCCGCCGATCAGGCCGCCGTCGATATCGTTCTGACGGAACAGTTCTTCCGCGTTGTCCGGTTTCACGCTGCCGCCGTACAGCAACGGTACGTCTGCCGCACCCTTTGCCGCGAGACGAGCACGCAGGAACGCATGCACGGCCTGCGCCTGTGCCGCCGATGCGCTCTTGCCGGTGCCAATTGCCCACACCGGCTCATACGCGACGACGAGGCGAGCCGCGTCCTGAGACGACAGCTTCGCGAGCACTTCGTCGAGCTGACCGCCGACGACCTGCTCGGTCGAACCAGCCTCGCGTTCTTCGAGCGTTTCGCCGACGCACACGATCGGCGTCAAACCCGCCTCGAGCACACGCTGCGCTTTCACCGCGACCAGCTCGGCGCTTTCGCGGTGATACGCGCGACGCTCCGAATGCCCGACGATCGCAAACGTGGCACCGAAGTCCGTCACCATCGGCGCAGCAACTTCGCCGGTATAGGCGCCATGCGTGAACGCGGACACGTCCTGCACACCCCACACGACCGGGCTGCCTTCGAGCAGCGACTGCGCCTGCGCGACATAGAGGCTCGGCACGCAGACACCGACGCGCACGTCGGCCGGCAATTCATTGGCGCCCTGCACGACTGCGCGCAACAACGCGGCGTTCGCGGCGAGCCGCCCATGCATCTTCCAGTTACCGACTACCAGTTTGGCTCGTTGTTGATTCGACATCGTCTCGTATTGTCCTGTCTTGCCAGTCCGACCTGCTCCGGCGCGCGCAAAACGCGCAATTTTACTGCGTGGGGTGGATCGGGTCAAACCGATGGTGTCAAGCCTCCTGACCCCACGTCAACACGATCTTGCCGACGTGGGTGCTGCTTTCCATCAGCGTATGCGCGTCGGCAGCCTGGGCGGCGGGAAACACGCGATGCACGACCGGCTTGATGCGCCCGGCTTCGAGATGCGGCCATACGCGCTCTTTCAATTGCGCGGCGATCTGTGCCTTGAACTCGATCGGCCGTGGCCGCAGCGTCGAACCGGTAACGGTCAGACGGCGACGCAGCACTTCGTTCAGGTTCAGCTCCGCCTTCGCGCCGCCGAGCAGCGCAATCAGCACGATGCGGCCACCGTCGGCGAGCGCCGACAGTTCGCGCGGCACGTAGCTGCCCGCGACCATGTCGAGGATCACGTCGACGCCACGATCGTTGGTCAGCGACTTGATGACTTCGACGAAATCTTCAGTCCTGTAGTTGATCGCCCGTTCAGCGCCGAGCGCTTCGCACGCGCGGCACTTGTCGTCCGAGCCTGCGGTGGCGAACACACGGAAGCCCAGCGCGTGCGCAATCTGGATCGCCGTCACGCCGATGCCGCTCGATCCGCCCTGCACGAGCAGCGTTTCGTTCGCGCCGCCCTCACCCTGGCCGAGCTGCGCGCGATTGAAGACGTTGCTCCACACCGTGAAGAAAGTCTCGGGCAGCGAAGCCGCTTCGACGTCCGACAATCCCGCCGGCACGGGCAGGCATTGCAGAAGCGGCGCCGCCGCATACTCGGCATAGCCGCCGCCCGCGAGCAGCGCGCAAACGCGGTCGCCAATCTTCAGACCGAACGGATTGTTCTTCGCTTCGAGCGTGCCGCCGACGATCTCGCCCGCCACCTCCAGCCCCGGCAGATCCGACGCTCCCGGCGGCGGCGCATAGCCGCCCTTGCGCTGAAACACGTCCGGACGATTGATGCCGGATGCCGCCACCTTGATCAGCACCTCGCCAGCCTTGAGCTGCGGCGTCGGACGCTCCGCCAGCTTGAGGACTTCCGGGGCACCGAATTCAGTGATTTCGATCGCTTTCATCTGCGTCAACTCCAAGATTGGATTGCGTTGCCTACCCGTTGCTGCCGTCCGCCGTAGCGCTGCGATTCGAATACGCAACGCAATCCATCCTGCATGAAAAACGGCCGGCGTGCATGACACGGCCGGCCGTTTGTCCGTTACCGACTTACTGCGGCGTCGGTTCGCCTTGCGGCGCGTCGTTCAGCAGTGCCTTCGCCGACAGACGCACACGACCCTTCTCGTCCGTCTGGATGACCTTGACCTTCACCTGCTGGCCATCCTTCAGATAGTCGTTGATGTCCTTGATGCGCTCGTTCGCGATCTCGGAAATATGCAGCAGACCGTCCTTACCCGGCAGGATGTTCACGATCGCGCCGAAGTCGAGCAGCTTGAGCACGGTGCCTTCGTACACCTGGCCCACTTCGACTTCCATCGTGATCGCTTCGATACGACGCTTCGCTTCGGCCATGCCTTCGCTGTTCGTGCTCGCGATCGTGACGACGCCGTCGTCCGAAATGTCGATCGTCGTGCCGGTTTCTTCGGTCAGCGCACGGATCACCGAGCCGCCCTTGCCGATCACGTCGCGGATCTTTTCCGGGTTGATCTTGATCGTGATCATGCGCGGTGCGAACTCCGACAGCTGCGTGTTCGCGCCTGCCACGGCCGAGGTCATCTTGCCGAGAATGTGCATGCGGCCTTCCTTAGCCTGCGCGAGCGCGACCTGCATGATTTCCTTCGTGATGCCCTGGATCTTGATGTCCATCTGCAGCGCGGTCACGCCTTGTTCCGTACCCGCGACCTTGAAGTCCATGTCGCCGAGGTGATCTTCGTCGCCGAGGATGTCGGTCAGCACCGCGAAGCGGTTGCCTTCGAGAATCAGGCCCATCGCGATACCGGCGACGTGAGCCTTCATCGGCACGCCGGCGTCCATCAGCGCGAGGCAGCCGCCGCACACCGAAGCCATCGACGACGAACCGTTCGACTCGGTGATTTCCGAGACGACACGGATCGAGTAGCCGAATTCGTCGGCGCTCGGCAGGCACGCGACGAGCGCGCGCTTGGCGAGACGGCCGTGACCGATTTCACGGCGCTTCGGCGAACCGACGCGGCCCGTTTCGCCGGTCGCGAACGGAGGCATGTTGTAGTGGAGCATGAAGCGTTCGCGGTACTCGCCTTCCAGCGCGTCGATGCTCTGCTCGTCGCCCTTCGTGCCGAGCGTCGCGACCACCAGCGCCTGCGTCTCGCCGCGCGTGAACAGCGCCGAGCCGTGGGTACGCGGCAGCACGCCGGTGCGGATTTCGATCGGGCGCACGGTGCGCGTGTCGCGGCCGTCGATACGCGGCTCGCCGTTCAGGATCTGGGTACGGACGATCTTCGCTTCGATGTCGAACAGCACGTTGCCGACCGACGCTTTGTCGGCCGCCACGGTACCGGCTGCCGCCGCTTCTTCTTCGAGCTTCGCCGAGGTCGCCGCGTAGACTTCCTTCAGCTTGGTCGAGCGAGCCTGCTTGTCGCGGATCTGGTAAGCGGCGAGCAGATCGGCTTGCGCGAGTTCCGTGACGCGCGCGATCAGCGCTTCGTTCTTCGCGGCCGGCTGCCAGTCCCACTCGGGCTTGCCGCCTTCGCGGACTAGTTCGTGGATCGCGTCGATCGCGGTCTGCATCTGCTCATGACCGAACACGACGGCGCCGAGCATCACCTCTTCGCTCAGCTGCTGCGCTTCCGATTCGACCATCAGCACCGCGCGTTCCGTACCGGCGACGACGAGGTCGAGCGCCGATTCCTTCATCTGCGGACGCGTCGGATTCAGCACGTATTCGTTGTTGATGTAGGCCACGCGTGCCGCGCCGACGGGGCCATTGAACGGCAGGCCGGACACCGCGAGCGCCGCCGATGCGCCGATCAGCGCCGGGATGTCGGCGGGGATTTCCGGATTCAGCGACAGCACGTGAATCACGACCTGCACTTCGTTGTAGAAGCCTTCCGGGAAGAGCGGGCGCAGCGGACGGTCGATCAGTCGCGAGATCAGCGTCTCGCCCTCCGACGGACGGCCTTCGCGACGGAAGAAGCCACCCGGGATCTTGCCGGCGGCGTAGGTCTTTTCGATGTAATCGACGGTGAGGGGGAAGAAGTCCTGGCCCGGCTTCGCGGTCTTCGCGCCGACCACGGTGGCGAGCACCACGGTGTCTTCGACGTCGACGATCACCGCGCCGCTCGCCTGGCGAGCGATTTCACCGGTTTCGAGGCGAACGTTGTGCTGCCCCCACTTAAACTCTTTGACGATCTTATTGAACATAGTCATTGCTTTTCCTCATCGTAATGCCGCGCGGACCGGAAGCGGCGCGGCAACGCCGGGGCCGGCGCCGCATGGGAAGAGTCGTGCTATGCCATTCCAGAGAGTCACGTGCTGCACGCGCGCGCGAACCGCTGGAATGACACAAAACTCTGCCCTGAAGCCCGGCCTTGTTTCCTGTTACTGCTTTTCTACTGCTGCTCTGCTACTGCTACTACGCTTGCCCGTGGACGCCGCGCGAACCGGCATACGCCGCGGATCACAGGCGGTGCGCGTTACACGAAGCGCGCCGTGCAAAAACAAAATGCCTGTATCAGCGAAACTGACACAGGCATCTTGCTGAACGACTGGCCGATTACTTACGCAGACCCAGCTTCTCGATCAGGCTGCGGTACCGATCCGCGTCCTTACCCTTTAGGTAGTCGAGCAGCTTGCGACGGCGGCTCACCATGCGCAGCAGACCGCGGCGGCTGTGGTGATCCTTCGTGTGCTCCTTGAAGTGGGAGGTCAGTTCGTTGATACGGGTCGTGAGCAGCGCGACCTGAACTTCGGGGGAGCCGGTGTCGTTAGCTGCGCGTGCGAATTGCGCGACGACTTCGGACTTCTTGCTTGCTTCAACTGCGGACATGTCAATTTCCTTGATAACTGGACAGGCGGTCACGGAAGAAAGGCCGTGCCGTGGGATACCCGTTTCACAATTTACTGAGCCCCGTTCGTGGCTGAATTAGCTGAATGAGAACCCAGCCGAACAACGGGACGCGTATTGTAGCACAGCCGACTTCTGCCGCGAAGCCCGCACTAGCAAGGCGAATCGCGCGTCGCTCAGGGGCGCCGCATCCGACAGACCGTCGGCAATACCGTGCGCTCGGCTGATAGCGCCAGCACCGTGCGAAAGCCGTAGCCGGAACCTTCGTTATCGAAATGCACGCCGGGTGTGCCGGCTTTGTCCATCTGCATCACGTAAAGGGGCTGGATCAGCTGATGGTCGTCGGCGCGCATCCAGGATGCGTGAAAACCGTTGTCGAAGCGGATTGCCTCGAGCGCTTTCGCGACCGCCGTCGGATCGGCGCTGCCGGCGCGGTTCATCGCGGCGGCGAGTGTGTCGAGCAGCAGTGGCATACGCAGCACCGGATAGTCGTCCTGCGCGGCCGGATAGCGCGCGCGGAACGCCGCGTACCATGCATCGGAGGGCGCGCCGCCGACGTTCGGATGCCACTCGGCCACGGCGATCACGTGACCCACGCCCGCGTCGCCGAGGGCGGCCGGCGCCCCGAGGCTGTTGCCATAAAACGTGTAGAACTTCATGTCGAGGCCCTGCTCGCGCGCCGCCTTCACGAGCAACGTCAGGTCGTTGCCCCAGTTGCCGGTGATCACGGCGTCCGCGCCGCTCGCGCGGATCTTCGCGATGTACGGCGCAAAGTCCTTCACTCGACCGATTGGGTGAAATTCGTCGCCGACCACCGCGATGTCGGGGCGCTTCGCCGCGAGCGTCGAGCGCGCGAGGCTGCTCACGTCGTGGCCGAAGCTGTAGTCCTGGTTCAGCAGGTAGACCTTTTTCACCGTCTTGTCGCGCTCAATCACCTCGGCGAGCGCGGCCATCCGCATGCCCGCGTGCGCGTCGAAGCGGAAGTGCCAGAAGCTGCAGCTCGCGTTGGTGAGCGCGGGGTCGTCGGCCGAGTAGTTCAGGAACAGTTCCCGGTTGTCCGGCTCGCGGCTGTTCTGCTTGTCGATCGCGCCGATGAGCGCCGCGGCGACCGCCGAGCTATTGCCCTGCAGGATGTAGCCGATATGGCGATCCGCGGCTGCGCGCATTTGCGTCAGCGCTTCCTCCGCGCTGCCCTTGCTGTCGAGCACGACGAGTTCGAACGGATGCGCGCCGTCCGCGAGCTTCACGCCGCCGCGCGCGTTGACCTGCTCGACGCCGAAGCGCAGATTGCGCTCGACCGCCGCGCCCGCGTTCGCGAACGGGCCGGACATGCCTTCGATCAGCGCGAGCCGGATCGGGGTGCCCGAGGGTTTGCCGGTCGGATTCACCCCCGAACTCGTCGCCTGAGCCACGCCAACGGCCACCGCCGAAATTGAGATCGCCGTCAGCGCAATCGCCGCCGCCCGTTGCCACACCGCCGTCATGGTCGTCCTGCCTGAATCTTCGAAGCGCGGATCATAGAACCACGCGCACGGAATAGGCAAGCCGGCGCATCCGTTCTCCTTTGGAGGCGACCCACGTTCGGGCGGCGCCATTCTTCCGCCACGGCGCGTGTCAAAATGGTGGGTCTCGATGATAAGAACCGCTATTCAAACGCCATCGGAGGAATACATGTCGAACCGCCATCACCGCACGGCGGCCTCTATCACAACCCCGGCCGGCGCGAGTCTGCGGCGCGCCGCGTTCGTTTGCCTGAGCGTGCTCGCGCTCGCCGGCTGCGCCCAGCCGTGGCAGCAGTATCAACAGGGAGCGGATGCATCGACGGTGATCGCGCGGCTCGGACCGCCGCGCGAAACCTACGACCTGCCCGACGGCGGCAAGCGCCTGATGTGGCCGACCCAACCGATGGGCGAAACCACCACCGCCGCCGACATCGACGCGGCCGGCAAGATCGTCAACATGCGCCAGGTGTTGCAACCCAACGAGTTCTACCGCGCCGAGATCGGCAAATGGACGCGCAGCGACGTACTGGTGAACTTCGGCCGTCCGGTCGAAACGTCGTACTTCCCGATGATGAGGCGCGAAGTCTGGACCTATCGCTATCTCGAGGACAACGTCTGGTACATGCTGTACAGCTTCTACTTCGATGACCAGGGCATCTTGCGCCTCACGCAGAAGACCCCCGACCCGCTGCACGAGCCCGACCGCCGCAGCCTGTTCTGAATGCTGAGCGCGATCTTCGAACGAAGAACGCTATCTCGATAAAGCTGCCTTCCGTAGGCAGCTTTTTTATTCTCTAAGCATAAAGACGAATTTTATCCTGTTCACGTCAACAACTTCGCAAAAGAAAGGTTATTGTAAACACCGTTCGTGCACCGGCTGACGATCGACCGCGCAACTGCGGTTCCGGTCCGGTGCCAGGTCAATTGCCTCTGTTACGGAGCTGCTACGATGAACCGCCCCAAACACCTGCTGGTCGCCAACGTCGCGTGGGCCCATGAAACCGCGACGCGCAATCCGGCATTCTTTCGCGACCTCATGCGCGGACAGAATCCACACATTCTGTGGATAGGCTGTGCGGACAGCCGAGTGCCCGCCGAAACGATCACGCATTGCGAGCCCGGCGATCTGTTCGTCCATCGCAACATCGCCAACCTGTTTGATCCCGGCGACGACAACGTCGCGAGCGTCCTCGAATACGCGGTGAGAGTGCTCAAAGTCGGCCACGTGATCGTCTGCGGACACTATGGCTGCGGCGGCGTGCGCGCCGCGCTGCTGCCCCCGGACCCCGCGCTGCCCCATGTAAACCGGCGTATCGCGCCGCTCTGCGCGCTCGCGCAAACGCATCACCCGGAACTGGACGGCGCGGCGACCGAATCGGATCGCGTCAACCGCCTCGCCGAGTTGAACGTGCTTGAACAGGTGCGGCAGCTACGGGCGAGCCCGATCGTGCACGAGAGTGATCCGGCGCCGCTCGTGCACGGCTGGATCTTTGCGCTCGACGACGGGCGCATCAAGGTTCTCACCTCCGGCTACAGCGCCGACGACGCGATGACATGCCCGACCGCCGCGCACAGCGCGGCCTAGCGAAGCGCGTCGCACCCGCGATTCGAACCGCGGACGGAGCCGACAGCGGAATCCTCATCGAGCCCCCTGTTCGTCGCCCGCCGCCCCACCTCTCGCTTCTGGACTCCATGGATACTCAAACCCCCTTCTCCGCGCTCCAGCGCGACGTGCTCGCCGGAACGGCCGTTTTTCTGGTGGCGCTGCCGCTTTGCCTCGGCATTGCTCACGCATCGGGCGTCGACCCATTTGCCGGACTGGTGTCGGGCATCATTGGCGGGCTCGTGGTTGCCGCGTTGAGCGGCTCGCGCCTGAGTGTGAGCGGCCCGGCCGCGGGCCTCGTCGTGATCGTCGTCGACGGCATCGCGCGGCTTGGCGGCTTTTCCGCTTTCCTGCTGGCTGTGCTGCTGTCGGGCGTCATCCAGTTCGGCTTCGGCATGCTCAGGGCTGGCCGGTTCGCCGCCTACGTGCCGTCGCCGGTGATCAAGGGGATGCTCGCGGCCATCGGCGTGCTGTTGATCCTCAAGCAGTTTCCCGTAGCGCTGGGGCTATCCGGCACCGCTCATTCCGCCCACTCGGCGGCGGCGCTCGCAACGCCGCTCGGCCCAATCTCGCTGACCGCCGTGCTGATCACGCTGCTGTCGCTAGCGATCCTCGCCGGCTGGGAAACCCGCGCGCTGCGCCGCTTCGCTGTCGTGCGCATCATGCCGGCGCCGCTCGCGGTGGTGCTGCTCGGCATCGGCGCGACGCTCGCTCTCGATCTCGTCGCGCCATCGCTGGCACCGGCCGCCGAACGGCGGGTCGCGTTGCCGTCGCTCGAATCGTTCGCGGCACTGCAAGCCGTGCTCACGTCGGCCGACTTCGGACCACGGTTCGCCCAGCTCATCAATCCAGACATATGGCGCGTTGCGATCACGATCGCCATCCTCGCAAGTCTCGAAACGCTACTGAGCCTCGAAGCGGTCGAACAGATCGATCCGGAACGCCGCCGCGCACCGCCCGATCGCGAACTGAAGGCGCAGGGCGTGGGCAATCTGATCGCGGGTGCGATCGGTGGCCTGCCGATCACCGCGGTGATCGTGCGTAGCTCCGCGAACGTGCATGCCGGCGCAAAAAGCCGGCTCTCAGCGATCGTTCATGGCGTGTTGCTTCTCGTCAGCGTGTTCGCGCTCACCAGCGTGATCAACCTGATCCCGCTCGCCTGCCTTGCCGCGATCCTGATCTTCACCGGGTTCAAACTCGCCAAGCCGTCGTTGTTCGCCGGGCTCGCGCGACAGGGATTCGCGCCGTTCGCACCGTTTATCGTCACGGTCGCCGGCGTGCTCGTCACCGATCTGCTGATCGGTATCGTGCTCGGCATACTGTGCAGCATGCTGTTCGCGCTGTACGCAAACCTGCGCGGCCCGATCGTGCTCGCGCAGCATGGCGATCATTACCTGCTGTCGTTTCGCAAGGACGTATCGTTTCTCGGCAAGGTGCCGCTCAAGCACTATCTGCAGCAGATTCCGGATGGCGCCACGGTCATCGTCGACGCGACACGCGCCGATTTCGTCGATCACGACGTGCGCGAACTGCTGGATGCGTTCGTCGCGGATGCGCCCCGCCGCGGAATCACCGTCGACCTCAGATATCAGGTCCGCGAGCAGGCGCGCGCAACGAGCGGCTGGTCGCTGCGGCGCACGACAGCGGAGTAATCCCCGCGTATCGGGTCATCGCGCCCGCGCGATGACCGCGAAAAAAAGCCCCGCGTGCCAGGCATCGCGGGGCTTCTCCTTCGATTCACCGTCGAGATTGCGCGCTACCGGCGCGCCATGTTCGCGTTACTCCGAGCGCTGCGGATTCAACTTGTCCGCATTCGAATAGAGTTTGTTGAGCGCCGAGAAATACGCCTTCGCGGACGCCGCGACGATATCCGGATCGGTGCCGGTGCCGTTGACGATGCGCCCGCTCTTCGACAACCGCACGGTCACTTCGCCTTGTGCCTGAGTGCCGGTCGTGATCGCGTTGACCGAGTACAGCAGCAGCTCGGAGCCGCTGCCCACTTCCGTTTCGATCGCGTTGAGCGTGGCGTCGACCGGGCCGTTGCCGCGTGCTTCGCCGGTGATCTCTTTGCCCTCTACCGAGAACACGACCTTCGCGTGCGGCTGCTCGCCGGTTTCCGAATGCTGCGACATCGACAGGAATTTGTAGTGTTCCTTCTCGTGCGCTTCGGCCGATTCCTCGTTGACGATCGCGATGATGTCTTCGTCGAAAATCTCCGCCTTGCGATCCGCAAGTTCCTTGAAACGCGCGAACGCGGTATTCAGTTCGGCTTCACTGTCGAGCGCGATGCCGAGCTCCCGCAGACGCTGCTTGAACGCATTGCGGCCCGACAGCTTGCCGAGCACGATCTTGTTCGCGGTCCAACCCACGTCTTCCGCACGCATGATTTCGTAGGTGTCGCGCGCCTTCAGCACGCCGTCCTGATGGATGCCCGACGCGTGCGCGAATGCGTTCGCGCCGACCACGGCCTTGTTCGGCTGCACGACGAAACCAGTGATCTGCGACACCAGCTTCGAGGCCGGCACGATTTGAGTCGTATCGAGACCGACTTCGAGTCCGAAGTAATCCTTGCGGGTCTTCACCGCCATCACGATTTCTTCGAGCGACGTATTGCCCGCGCGCTCGCCGAGACCGTTGATCGTGCATTCGACCTGGCGCGCGCCGCCGATCTGCACGCCGGCGAGCGAATTCGCGACCGCCATGCCGAGGTCGTTGTGGCAATGCACGGAGAACACCGCCTTGTGCGAGTTCGGAATGCGCTCGCGCAGCGTCTTCACGAGCTGGCCATAGAGCTCCGGCACGCCGTAGCCGACCGTGTCCGCGATGTTGATCGTGGTCGCGCCTTCGGCGATCACCGCTTCCAGCACACGGCACAGGAAGTCCATATCCGAGCGGCTGCCGTCTTCCGGCGAGAATTCGACGTCGTCCGTGAACTTGCGCGCGAAACGCACCGCGAGCCTGGCTTGCTCGAAGACCTGCTCGGGCGTCATGCGCAGCTTCTTTTCCATGTGAAGCGGCGACGTCGCGATGAACGTGTGGATGCGGAAATGATCGGCCGGTTTCAGTGCGTCGGCGGCCTTCTGAATGTCCTTGTCGTTCGCGCGCGCAAGCGAGCAGATCGTGCTGTCTTTCACCAGACCGGCGATCGTATGGATCGCGTCGAAGTCGCCGTTCGAGCTGGCCGCGAAACCCGCTTCGATCACGTCGACTTTCATCCGTTCGAGTTGCTTGGCGATGCGGATCTTCTCTTCCTTCGTCATCGACGCGCCGGGCGATTGCTCGCCGTCACGCAGCGTGGTGTCGAAAATGATCAGTTTGTCGGACATGTCGGGCCTCCTCGGGAGTCGTTCAGATGTGGGACTTGGTTTTGGAATAGGACGATGGGCGCCACCGCTGGCAAGGTAGGGCGATCGCGATGATCGCGGCCGGCGCGGACGGAACGCAAAAACGCATAAGGACGAGAACCAAGCATGATGGCGCGGCGCAGCGAACGGTCTCGCCGACCCGGCAAAATCGGCCACGCCAACGCACTGATCCGACGACTATAGCGGCATTCCAGCCACCACGCAATGCACGCCTGGGCGGCCTGCGGCGCGCTCCGAAGCGGGCTCGTAACAGCATCAGCCAACGAAAAACGGCAGCACGTGGGCTGCCGTTTTTGGTATGTCGCTGCGATGCAGCGAAGTTCGAATCGTCACCGGTCGTGCGACATCGAACGCGCCGGATTGGCCCGGCCGCGCATCGCCTGATACGCCCAGAACACGTAGCCGGACAGACCGTACAGCACGAACAGACCGAACAGCATCAGCGGTGGGTCGGACGACACCAGCACGAACGCGACCACCACCAGCAGGATCACGCCGAACGGCACGCGATGCCGCACGTCGAGCGCCTTGCCGCTGTAGAACGGTGCGTTCGACACCATCGTCACGCCCGCATAGATGGTCAGCACGAACGCGACCCACGGCAGCCAAACGAGCTTCAGCGGCACGCGGTTGTCGGTGGCGAGCCACACGAAACCGGCGATCAGCGCCGCCGCGGCCGGGCTCGGCATGCCCTGGAAAAAACGCTTGTCGACCACGCCGATGTTCGTATTGAAACGCGCGAGCCGCAGCGCCGCGCCGGAGCAATAGACGAACGCCGCGAGCCAGCCCCACCGGCCGAGGTCTTTCAGTATCCACTCGTACATCACGAGCGCGGGCGCAACCCCGAACGACACCATGTCCGACAGGCTGTCGAACTGCTCGCCGAACGCGCTTTGCGTATGCGTCATGCGCGCGACGCGGCCGTCCATGCCATCGAGCACCATAGCGACGAAGATCGCGATCGCCGCGATCTCGAAGCGCACGTTCATCGCCTGCACGACGGCGAAGAAACCGCAGAACAGCGCGGCCGTGGTGAACGCGTTCGGCAGCAGGTAGATGCCGCGCTTTCTGAGGAATTGCTGACGCTGCGCGCGCCGGCTGTCGACGGCCGGCGACTCCGTGACCACCGGCTTGTTGCGACGAAACGGACGCGGCAGCGGTCCGCTGCTGCGAGGTCGACGCGGTTTGAATGCGGCCATTCGGACAACCTCCTGTATGCCGCTTTACAGCTCGGCGAGGATCGTGGACGACGCCGACACCTTCTCGCCGATCGATACGCGCGGGCGGCTGCCCACCGGCAGATACACGTCGACGCGCGAACCGAAGCGGATGAATCCGTAGCGCTGGCCACGGGTCAGCGGCTCGCCGGCACGGACGTAGCAAAGAATGCGCCGTGCGATCAACCCGGCGATCTGCACCGACGTGACCGTCTGGCCGCCGGCCGTCTCGATCACGACCGCGTTGCGTTCGTTTTCGAGCGAGGCTTTATCGACCGCGGCGTTCAGATACGCGCCGGGAAAGTATTCGACCTTCGAGATCGCGCCGTCGACCGGCGAGCGCTGCGAGTGCACGTTGAACACGTTCATGAACACGCTGATCTTCAGCGCTTCGCGATTCGCATAAGGGTCATGCGCGGTTTCCACCGCGACGATGCGACCGTCGGCGGGACACAGCACCGCGTTGGCCTGGGTCGGAATCGGACGCGCCGGATCGCGGAAGAACTGCACGATGAAGATCAGGATCAGCCAGAAGAGCCACGCAAAGCCGAACCCCGCGAAGGCGTGAACCAGTAATGCAACGACGGCCGCGATGGCGATGAACGGCCAGCCTTCTCGCGCGATGATCGGATGAGGGTAATTCATGGATGGCTTCTGTGTTTTTGTAAAACCGTAGGATAGCAAAAGCCGCCCAGGGTTCAGCACCCTTGGACGGCTTTTTGACTGGTCCGGCCGCCGCGCTGAAGGCGCCGCGCCGGACCTCGTGACGTCGAGACGCTTAGTTCTTCGACTGGTCGACGAGCTTGTTCTTCGCGATCCACGGCATCATTGCGCGCAGCTTCGAGCCAACCTGCTCGATCTGGTGCTCGGCCGTCAGACGGCGACGCGATTGCAGCGTCGGTGCGCCAGCCTTGTTTTCGATGATGAAGCTCTTCGCGTATTCGCCGGTCTGGATGTCGGTCAGCACGGCCTTCATCGCCTTCTTCGTTTCAGCGGTCACGATGCGCGGACCCGTCACGTACTCGCCGTACTCGGCGTTGTTCGAGATCGAGTAGTTCATGTTCGCGATGCCGCCTTCGTAGATCAGGTCGACGATCAGCTTCAGTTCGTGCAGGCACTCGAAGTACGCCATTTCCGGCGCGTAGCCCGCTTCGACCAGCGTTTCGAAGCCAGCCTTGATCAGGTCGACGGTACCGCCGCACAGCACAGCCTGCTCGCCGAACAGGTCGGTTTCGGTTTCTTCGCGGAAGTTCGTTTCGATGATGCCCGCACGGCCGCCGCCGTTAGCCGCTGCGTACGACAGCGCGATGTCGCGCGCTGCGCCCGACTTGTCCTGGGCAACCGCGATCAGGTGCGGCACGCCGCCACCTTGCGAGTAGGTGCCGCGAACCGTGTGGCCCGGTGCCTTCGGGGCGATCATGATCACGTCGAGGTCGGCGCGCGGGATCACCTGGCCGTAGTGAACGTTGAAGCCGTGCGCGAAAGCGAGCGCTGCGCCCTGCTTGATGTTCGCGTGAACTTCCTTCGCGTATACGTCGGCGATCTGCTCGTCCGGCAGCAGCATCATCACGACGTCCGCGCCCTTCACCGCTTCCGCGACTTCCTTGACTTGCAGGCCAGCGTTTTCAGCCTTGCTCCACGATGCGCCGCCCTTGCGCAGACCGACCGTGATGTTCACGCCGCTTTCCTTCAGGTTCAGCGCGTGCGCATGGCCTTGCGAGCCATAGCCGATGATGGTGACCTGCTTGCCTTTGATGAGGGAGAGATCGGCGTCCTTGTCGTAGAAAACTTTCATGTCGGTTCCTTGGCTAGATTCGATGATTCAGAAAAATTCAGGTACTGCGAATGTTGTTATTGCCGGTTGGGCGATGCCGCGTTGCCCGGCCGTTCGATCGTGACGTCAGACCTTCAGAATGCGCTCGCCGCGACCGATGCCCGAGCTGCCCGTGCGGACCGTTTCGAGAATCGCCGTGGAGTCGAGCCCCTCGATGAAGGCGTCGAGCTTGTCGCTCGCCCCCGTCAGTTCGATCGTGTAGGTCTTTTCGGTGACGTCGATGATGCGGCCGCGGAAAATGTCCGACATCCGCTTCATCTCCTCACGTTCCTTGCCGACCGCCCTCACCTTGATCAGCATCAGCTCGCGTTCGATGTGGGCGCCCTCGGTAAGGTCGACCACTTTCACCACCTCGATCAGGCGGTTCAGATGCTTCGTGATCTGTTCGATCACGTCGTCCGAGCCAACGGAGACGATGGTCATGCGCGACAGCGAACGATCTTCGGTCGGAGCCACCGTCAAGGTTTCAATGTTGTAGCCGCGTGCCGAGAACAGACCCACCACGCGCGACAATGCGCCCGGTTCGTTTTCCAGCAGGACGGAAATGATGTGTCTCATGTTTCGCTTCTTCCAGATGTAGTGTCGATGTCTGCGAGCGGAGCGGCGCCGCTTCGTCTGCTTTCGCCTTTTGTGAAGGCGCGCATCACGAAGCCGGCGCTGGAGTTACCCGTGCGCCCCGTCGTTAAAGATCTTCCGAACCCATGAGCATCTCGGTGATGCCCTTGCCGGCCTGAACCATCGGCCAGACGTTTTCGGTCGGATCGGTCTGGAAGTCGAGAAACACCGTGCGATCCTTCAGGCGCAGCGCTTCCTTCAGCGCCGGTTCCACATCGGCCGTGCGCTCGATGCGCATGCCCACGTGACCGTACGCTTCGGCGAGCTTCACGAAGTCCGGCAGCGCATCCATGTACGAATGCGAATAGCGCTTGCTGTATTCGATCTGCTGCCACTGGCGCACCATGCCCAGATAGCGGTTGTTCAGCGAAATAATCTTGATCGGCAGGTCGTACTGCTTGCAGGTCGACAGCTCCTGGATGCACATCTGGATCGAGCCTTCGCCCGTGATGCACAGCACGTCGTCGTCCGGATGGGCCATCTTCACGCCCATCGCGGCAGGCAAGCCGAAGCCCATCGTGCCGAGGCCACCGGAGTTGATCCAGCGACGCGGCTTGTTGAACTTGTAGAACTGCGCGGCCCACATCTGGTGCTGGCCGACGTCGGAGCACACGAACGCGTTGCCGTCGGTCAGCTCCCACGCCTTTTCGACCACGTACTGCGGCTTGATGATGTCGCTCTTGCGGTCGAACTTCAGGCAGTCTTTCGCGCGCCAGCCTTCGATGTCCTTCCACCACTCGGCGAGCGCCGCGGTGTCGGGGCCATGCTCGGCCGTCTGCAACTGCTCGATCAGTTCCTTCAGCACTTCCTTCACGTCGCCGACGATCGGAATGTCGACCTTGACGCGCTTGGAAATGGAAGAAGGATCGATGTCGATATGGATGATCTTGCGCGGCCGCGACGCGAAGTGATTCGGATCGCCGATCACGCGGTCGTCGAAACGCGCGCCGATGGCGATCAGCACGTCGCAGTGCTGCATCGCCATGTTGGCTTCGTACGTACCGTGCATGCCGAGCATGCCGAGGAATTTCTTGTCGCTCGAGCGGTAGCCGCCAAGGCCCATCAGCGTATTGGTGACCGGATAGCCAAGCAGATCGGCAAACTGGTTCAGCTCACGCGACGCGTCCGCGAGCACGATGCCGCCGCCGGTATAGATATAGGGGCGCTTCGCCGACAGCAGCAGCGACACCGCCTTGCGGATCTGACCGGAGTGGCCCTTCGTGACCGGGTTGTATGAGCGCAGCGACACGCTCTTGATCGGCTCGTATTGGCACGCCGCCTTCGACACGTCCTTCGGAATGTCGATCAGCACAGGGCCGGGACGGCCGGTACGGGCGATGTAGAAAGCTTTCTTGACGGTGGCGGCGAGATCGCGCACGTCCTTCACGAGGAAGTTGTGCTTCACGCAGGGACGCGTGATGCCGACCGTGTCGCATTCCTGGAATGCGTCCTGACCGATCGCGGCAGTCGGCACCTGGCCGCTGATCACGACCATCGGGATCGAATCCATATAGGCGGTGGCGATGCCGGTCACGGCATTGGTGACACCGGGGCCGGAGGTCACGAGACAAACGCCGACCTTGCCGGTGGAGCGGGCATAGGCGTCGGCAGCATGCACGGCGGCCTGCTCGTGGCGCACCAGCACGTGCTGGAACTTGTCCTGCTTGTACAGCTCGTCGTAAATGTAGAGTACCGAGCCGCCGGGATAGCCCCAGATGAATTCGACGTCTTCGTCGGCCAGTGCCTTCATGAGCACGGTGGCGCCGATAGAGTCTGCTTCGTGAGGGGGGGTCGTATCCGACGTGGAGAATTCCGCGCTGGGCATATTCATTGATTCACCTTTCGAATTTTCGGCAAAAAATTGATCGGGTGCTCTCTGCCGGGCTTGTGGCTCGGGTTCAAGCGGCGCGTCCAGTTGACAGGCGGGCTTCTTGGGCCACACCTCAATTGAGACAACTCACTTATGTTGCGAACCAGCGACGATAGCTGTTGGCGCGCTCGCGGTCAAGAAAATATTGCCATTAGGACACCCGCAGGAGCACGCGATCGGACGGAATGTGATTGTCATGCAATTGCAAGGTTCAGCAGTTTCACCCCAATCTGAGCAAAAATTTGTTAGCATCCGCGAGTTTTACGACATTTTTCGACCGATTACGCGCACGCTTGCTGCGCCGACCCCACACGGATGGCATCAGACAAGGAACTCGCCGATTTTCTGGCGGGCGTCGAAAGGCGCGCGTTCAAGCAGACGGTCTACGCCGTGCGGGACGACGATGCGTCCCTCGACATCGTGCAGGACGCGATGATCAAGCTCGCCGAGAAATACGGCGACCGCCCGGCCGCCGAACTGCCCCTCCTGTTTCAGCGTATTCTGCAGAATGCGACACACGACTACTTCCGTCGTGCCAAAGTACGCAATACCTGGGTTAGTCTGTTCTCGTCGCTCGGCAACGCCGACGACGAATTCGACCCGCTGGAAACCTTCGAGGCCGAGGCGGGTTCGGCTGGCGCCGAGAGCAACGAGCAGAAGCTCGAGCGCGAGCAGGTCCTGCAGTTGATCGACGACGAGATCCAGAAATTACCGGCACGTCAACGGGAGGCGTTTCTCATGCGTTATTGGGAGGATATGGATGTCGCCGAGACTGCCGCCGCAATGGGCTGCTCCGAAGGCAGTGTGAAAACGCACTGCTCCCGGGCCACCCACACGCTGGCGCAAGCGCTCAAGGCGAAAGGAATCACGCTATGAGCTCCCTCGAAAACACAGAACTCGAGTTTGCGCGTCGACTGCGCCGCGCGCTCGACGAAAACACCGCCAGCCTCCCTCCCGCCACCGTCGACCGGCTCGCCGCCGCGCGTCGCGCCGCGTTGGCGCGCAAGAAGCCCGAAGCCGTCAGCGCGCCGGTGTTCGTGCCTGCGTTCGCCGGCATGCCGGCCGGGTTGCCGCAGAGAGGCTTCGAGCCGCGCCGCCGCTGGTCGCTGCGCCGCTTCGCGCTCGCGTGGCCGCTCGCCGCGCTGGTGGTGAGCCTGATCGGCATCGCGTACTGGGAAGACCAGCAGCGCACCGCCGAACTCGCCGATATCGATGCCGCCATGCTTAGCGACGACCTGCCGCTCAATGCCTATCTCGACCACGGCTTCAACGCGTATCTTTCACGCGCCCACTGAGCGGGAGATTCCTCGGGTGAGTTACAAGCGCGGCCTGGCCGTTGTTTTCGGATGCACGATCGCGGCACTGGTGTCGTTCGTCGCGACCTATCCGCGCTTTCATCCGAGCCCGTCCCCGGCGGGCCATCCGTCGCCCGGCGTCAACGTCGCCGCGCCCGCGCCCGCCCCCGCACTTTCCGTCGACTTGCCTAGCCTGCCCGGCAGCAACAGCCCGCTCGCGTGGTCGCGTCTAAGCGCCGATGAGCATATCGCTCTCGCACCATTCGCATCGCAGTGGGATTCGTACAGCGACGAACGCAAGCGAAAGTGGATCAAGATCGCGTCGCGATACGCAAAGATGTCGCCGGATGCGCAAAAGCGTCTGCATGAGCGCATGAGCGAATGGGTGCGCATGACGCCCGATCAGCGCCGCGTCGCGCGAGAGAACTACCAGGTTTCGAAGGAATTGCCGCGCGAAGCGCGCCAGAACGCGTGGAAGGCGTACCAACAACTGCCCGAAGAAACGAAGGAGCGGCTCGCCGCCAGTGAGCGCAAGCGTCGCCCCAGCGTCGTCAGCGCGCCGCCGTCGGCTCGCAATGAGATCAAGGGCATCGACCGGTTCTTGAACGCGCGCGAGCACGGCGCGGGCGCCAGCGCTGCCGCGGCGGCGAGCGCCGCACCGGGCGCCTCGGCACCGGCCGCGGCCTCGCTGCCGGCCACCCCCGCGATTCCGGCGCCGGGCAGCTTCGTGCCGGCGACGCCGGTGCCGGTGTCGCCGGCCGAGGCGCCGGCGATCTTCCACGGCTCCTGATCCCGATCCCGAGCCCATTACGTGTCCCAGTCGCTCGTCACTCCCAGCCTGCCCGCCGCCGCGCTCGGCGGCACGGCGCCCACCGTCCGGCGACGGCTGGCGGCGCTGCTCTACGAGGCGGTCATTCTGTTCGGCGTGGTGTTTCTCGCCGGCTATCTGTTCAGCACGCTGACGCAGCAGCGTAACGGGCTCGCGCATCACAACCTGCTCGCCTGCTGGATTGGCTTCGTGGTTGGCGTGTATTTCGTCTGGTTCTGGACGCATGGTGGCCAGACGCTGCCGATGAAAACCTGGCGGTTACGGGTTGTTGGCGCTGATGGCGGGCCGGTTTCCGTTGGACGGGCGATTGCGCGGTATGTGCTCGCCTGGTTGTGGTTTTTGCCGCCGCTGGCCGTGCATCCGCTTCTTGGCTTGCGGGTGCCGCAGACGCTTGTTTTTGCGGGCGTCTGGTTCGTGGTCTGGTCCGCGAGTGGGCGGTTCGATCCGCAGCGGCAGTTTTTGCATGATCGGCTCGCGGGGACGCGGGTGGTCCAGGTTGTGCGCTAGCGCGCGTGCTGAATGCGTTGCCGCCTTTGGCGGGGTTAGGGCTTTTTGTCTTTGTTCTTGCGGTGTTGGCCTTTCCTTGCTGACTTGTCGGTCTATTAGCGTTGCCCCTGTGCGGGGCGGCACCTACTTTCTTTGCTGCTGCAAAGAAAGTAGGCAAAGAAGACAGCTCATACCGCTAACTCTTAAGCGGGTCCCTCGGTCCGCGTGAGGTAGTGGTGCATCTGGAATCCGTGCTACCGCACATTCCGCGTTCGTGACACGGCAGTCATTCTTCCGGCGGCGCTGCGCGCGCCGAATCCCCGCTCCAAAACCCCTCGTTGTTTCGGCGCCTCGCCGAGGCAACCCGCCGGTTTCCCCGGCTGACCCGTCCGCGACGCACGCAGTGCGGAGTGGGATGAATGACGGCTTTGTCACTGCCGTCGAATCTGCGGGGGCACGGATTCCAGATGCACCACTACCCCTGCCAAGCCAGGGGACCCGCTTATGAGCTGGCGGTTTGAGCTGTCTTCTTTGCCTACTTTCTTTGCAGCAGCAAAGAAAGTAGGTGCCGCCCCGCACAGGGGCAACGCTAATAGACCAATAAGTCAGCAAGGAAAGGCCAAAAAGGCCAGAACAACGAAAAAACAGGCCCCGCCAGGACCCCACCGTAATAAGAACTTCTCGTGACTGTCACGGCAGAGTCACTCGCGCCTGGCCCAATACGGGCACCGCCACTCGACGCGTGAGCCATGGACCCCAATACGTCCGCGACTTCCCTGTTTCGTCAAACCGGTCCGAGCGTCGACCCCGTCGCGTTCCGGCCCGCCCCGGGTTCTACTCATCACGGCCTGCCGCTGCCGGCGACGCCATCACTCGACGCCCACGCCGATCATCCCGATGACGGCCACGACGATCCGCATCGCTATCGCACGATCTGGCTCTCGGATATCCATCTCGGCTCGAGCGGCTGCCAGGCCGGTTATCTGCTCGACTTCCTGCGCCACAACGAATCGGAGTACCTGTACCTGGTCGGCGACATCATCGACGGCTGGCAGTTGAAGAAAGGCTGGTACTGGCCGCAGGCCCACAACGACGTCGTGCAGAAAGTGCTGCGCAAAGCGCGCAAAGGCACCCAGGTCATCTACGTGCCCGGCAATCACGACGAAGCCGCGCGCCAGTTCTGCGACCTCGCGTTCGGCGACATCCACGTGCGCGGCGAAGCGTTCCACACGACGCTCGCCGGCAAGCGGCTGTGGATCGTGCACGGCGATTTGTTCGACGGCGTGATCCAGCATGCGAAATGGCTCGCCTATCTCGGCGACACGCTGTACACGATGATCCTCGTGCTGAACCGCTGGTTCAACCGGATTCGCAGCAAGCTCGGCTTCCCGTACTGGTCGCTGTCGCAATACCTGAAGCATCAGGTCAAGAACGCGGTCAACTTCATCTCGTCGTTCGAAACCGTGATGACCGACGAAGCGCGTCGCCGCGGCTGTGACGGCGTCGTCTGTGGGCACATCCACAAGGCCGAAATGCGCGAGATCGACGGTGTGCTCTATTGCAACGATGGCGATTGGGTCGAGAGTCTGTCGGCGCTCGTCGAGACCTATGAAGGCGAACTCAAGGTGGTCTTCTGGACCGCGCTGCGCGCGCCCCAGAAGGGCACGCAAAAAGCCCGCGCCACTGCCTGAGCAGTTCCACTCTCCAATTCCACAGGGCCCGCAGCGATGAACAACGCGATGAAGATCATGATCGTCACCGACGCATGGGAGCCGCAGGTCAACGGCGTCGTGCGCACGCTGAAGAACACCCGGCGCGAACTCACCGCGCTCGGCCATCAGGTCGATCTGCTGACACCGCTCGAATTCCGCACCATCCCGTGCCCGACTTATCCGGAGATACGCCTGTCGCTGCTGCCGCGCCGCCGGCTGCGCGAGCGCATCGACCGTTTCGCGCCCGATGCGTTGCACATTGCGACCGAAGGTCCGCTCGGCATGGCCGCGCGCGCATATGCGATCGAGCACAAGCTGCCGTTTACGACCGCGTATCACACGCGCTTTCCCGAGTACGTGCAGGCGCGCTTTCGCATCCCGCTCGCGGCGACCTACAAGTTTCTGCACTGGTTCCACGAGCCATCGCTCGCGGTGATGGCGCCCACGCCCGTCGTCAAGCAGGACCTCGAAAAGTTCGGCTTCACCAATGTCGTGCTGTGGACGCGCGGCGTCGATCTCGAGATCTTCCGGCCGATGGACTCGAAGGTGCTCAACACCGCGCGGCCGATCTTCCTGTATGTGGGACGCGTGGCGGTCGAGAAGAACGTCGAGGCTTTCTTGCAGCTCGATCTGCCCGGCTCGAAGTGGGTCGCGGGCGAAGGTCCGGCGCTCGCCGAACTGAAGTCGCGCTACCCGCAGGTCAACTATCTGGGCGTGCTGTCGCAGGCCGAACTCGCGAAGGTCTACGCGGCCGCCGACGTCTTCGTGTTTCCGAGCCGCACCGACACGTTCGGGCTCGTGCTGCTCGAAGCGCTCGCATGCGGCACGCCGGTGGCCGCATATCCGGTCACCGGCCCGATCGACGTGCTCGGCGACGGCGGCGCCGGTGCGATGCACGAGGATCTGCGCGAGGCCTGTCTCGAGGCGCTGAAGATCGAGCGATCGCATGCGCGCGCATGGGCCGAGCGCTTTTCGTGGGCAGCGGCGTCCGCACAATTCGCCGCGCATTTGAAGCCACTGCGCGGCACGGCGTATCGTGAGGAAAGCGCCGCTGCGTGATGCGGCGCGCGGAGCTATCCATGCGAAGCAGTCGATCCAGCGCCGAAGGCGCGTCGAACGGCGCGCTGCGCGCCGTCGAGTCCAGCCCCGACACCACGAGCATCGAACCGTTCGACGATGTCCGCGAGCCGGGTGTGAGCGGGCATGCGGATACCGTGCATCGGGTGAACGGCGAGAGGTCCAGGAACGGCGGCCCGAGCGTCTCGGGCGGCGTGCAACGCGACGCCAGCCACGACACAACCCGCGACTCGAGCCACGACGCCCCTAACGAACCCCTCAGCCCCGACGACCCGCTCGCCCCGCTGCCCTTCAACCCCTACAAAGGCAACCGCGGCCTCACGCGCGCATGGCACGCGATGAAAAACTCGCTGGCCGGTTTTCGCGTCGCGATTCGCGAGGAAAGCGCGTTTCGTCAGGAACTCACGCTGGCCGCGATCCTGATTCCGTGCGGCCTCGTGGTGCCCGTCGATCCCGTGTCGCGCGTGCTGCTGCTTGGCTCGGTGCTGCTCGTGCTGATCGTCGAGCTGCTCAATTCGAGCGTCGAAGCGGCGATCGACCGGATCTCGCTCGAACGTCACGAGCTCTCCCGCCGCGCGAAGGATCTCGGCAGCGCGGCCGTGATGGTCGCGCTCGGCATGTGTGTGATGACGTGGGGGGTGATCGTCGGGCCGCTGGTGGTCGGCTGGGTTCGCGCGTGGCTTTGAGTCTCCACGCGGGTTGAAGCGCACGCTTGGGCCATGTCCAACAGGTTGAATATCCGCGCAGGCGGTTGGGTATTAGAACGCTCGGTTTATAATCGTTTAACGGTCTCACAGGAAAGCGCTCGCGCAAACGTATCCGCGCCTCGCCTCATCCTGCCCTTTCGGGGGGCCTGCCGCGTGTCGGCGGGTTCGGGAGAGCTCAATATACCAACCGCATCCGGGTGGAACACGCAGCAGCGGCACGCCGCCATGCGCCCCAGCCCGGCATAACCAGGGCCGGACGACATGGAAGCCAAACCTCCCCGCCGCACGCGCGAACGGATTCTCGAACTGTCGTTGAAGCTGTTCAACGAAATCGGCGAGCCGAACGTCACGACGACGACGATCGCCGAGGAAATGGAAATCAGCCCAGGCAACCTGTACTACCACTTCCGCAACAAAGACGACATCATCAACAGCATCTTCAGCCAGTTCGAGCAGGAGATCGAGAAGCGTCTGCGTTTCCCCGACGACCATCGTGCGACCATCGACGAAATGTGGTCGTATCTGCAGTACATGGTCGATTTCACTTGGCGCTACCGCTTCCTGTACCGCGACCTGAACGACCTCCTCGCGCGTAACCGCACGCTCGAGACGCATTTCAAGCAGATCATCAGCCACAAGGTGCGCTTCGCGAGCCAGTTCTGCGAGCAACTCGTCGCCGACGGCGAAATGGTCGCGACGCCGCAGGAAATGCAAGTGATCGCGACCAACGTCGGCGTGATCGGCACGTACTGGCTGTCATATCAGTTCGTGATGAATCCGCGCAAATACAACGAGCAGGAAGCGATCCGCGAGGAGCTGCATCAGGTCAGCGTGCAGATCGTCTCGCTGATGGCGCCCTATCTGCGCGGCCGCTCGCGGCAGCTGTTCGACGACCTCGTATCCGGCACACTGCCCAAGCGCGAGTTCTACGACTACTTGCCGCCGCGTGAAGGCGCCGCGCCTCGCAACGAATCGAAGGAAAGTTGAGCATGAAGTCGGTGTGTGTCTATTGCGGCTCTTCTATGGGAGCCAAACCGTTGTATGCGCAGGCGGCGCGCGCGTTCGGCCGCGCCCTCGTCGAGGCCGATCTCGCGCTCGTGTTTGGGGGCGGCAAGGTGGGACTCATGGGCGTGATCGCCGACACCGTGATGGCCGAAGGCGGCCGCGCGATCGGCGTGATTCCCGAACTGCTCGTCAGCAAGGAGGTGGGTCATAACGGCCTGACTGAGCTGCACGTGGTGCCCGACATGCATCATCGCAAGAAGATGATGGCCGAACTATCCGATGCGTTCGTCGCGATGCCGGGCGGCGCGGGCACGCTCGAGGAGCTGTTCGAGGTCTTCACGTGGGCGCAGCTCGGCTATCACGGCAAGCCGGTCGCGCTGCTGAACACCGGCGGCTTCTACGAGCCGCTGGTCCGCGTGCTTCAGCACACGGTCGACGAAGGCTTCCTGCGCAAGACCTATCTCGACATGCTGCAAATCGACGCCGATCCGCTCGCGTTGATTGGCAAGCTGCAACGTTACGCGCCGCCCGCACGCGACAAATGGGCGGCAGTGCAAAGCGACGCGATCTGAATCCCGTTCCGCCAAACTCGAACGCGAGGGCGGACCGCCGCGCACGCATCACCCCAACGACGAGGTTGCGATGACGAAAGCTGTTCTCATCACCGGCGGCAGCCGCGGCATTGGCCGCGCCACCGCGCGTCTGCTCGGCGCGCGCGGCTGGTGTGTCGGCGTGAACTACGTGCGTGACCTCGCCGCCGCGCAGCAGACGGTCGCCGAAGTCGAACACGCGGGCGGCCGCGCGCTGCCAATCGCCGGCGATGTCGCGAACGAAGCCGACGTGACCGGCATGTTCGATACGCTGCAGCAAACCTTCGGCCGCATCGATGCGCTCGTCAACAACGCCGGCATCGTCGCGCCGTCGAGCCAGCTCGCCGATATGGACTTCGCGCGTCTGAAACGCGTGTTCGACGTCAACGTGCTCGGCGCCTATCTGTGCGCACGCGAAGCGGCGCGGCGTATGTCGACCCAGCGCGGCGGCTCAGGCGGCGCGATCGTCAATGTTTCGTCGGCGGCGGCGCGGCTGGGTTCGCCGAACGAATACGTCGACTACGCGGGATCGAAAGGCGCCATCGACACGATGACCATCGGCCTCGCAAAAGAACTCGGCCCGCAGGGCGTGCGCGTGAACGCGGTGCGTCCGGGTCTGATCGACACCGAGATCCACGCGAGCGGCGGCAAGCCGGAACGCGCCGCACAACTGGGCGCGACCACGCCGCTCGGCCGCCCCGGCCGCGCCGACGAAGTCGCCGAGGCCATCGTATGGCTGCTCAGCGATGCGTCGTCGTACGTGACGGGCGCGCTGTTCGACGTTGCCGGCGGCCGGTGAGCGAACGTCGCGTGCAAGTGGACACGCAAGCCTTGAACGCAGAGCGCGGTCCGCTACGGCCGCGCCTTGTTCCGCGCTCCACACCTCCTCTCGTTCCACGTATTCCCGTCGATTTGTCGTGAAACCGACACAGCCGCTCATCGAATGCGAGCGCCTCCCCGCGACTGTAATCTTCCGTAATAATGCAGCGATACAATCGACCGGATCGAATGCATTTGCAGGCGACGTAAGCAAAACATAGGTACGAGGCCAACGCCGACGCGTACGCTGACCAGAGACATCCATGCAAGACAAGCAGTCCACGCGCTGGCGCGCGCACAATGCCAGCGCGACGGCCGCGACCTCGGCCGCTCCAGCTGGCCGTGCGCAAGAGGCCGCGCTTACCGCCAGCACCGCGCACCCGTTTGCCGGCGCGCAGGTCCAGCCCGCCATTAGAGACACCGCAGATTCGGCGCTCGCGAACCACAGCGTCGACACCGCGCACGCATCGGGCTCAGCGGTTTCCGCCGACCGCGCCACGCGCGGCCTGCAGCGTTGGCGCGCGCTCGCGGCGATCCGCCCGCTGCTGTGGTTCGTCGCGCTGGCGATCCTCTGCGCGTGGCTCGTCCCCGGCATTCTCGGCCACGAGCCATGGAAGCAGGACGAAACCTACACATTCGGCATCGTCCAGCACATGCTCGATACCGGCGATTTGGTCGTGCCGACCAATGCCGGCCAGCCCTTCGTCGAAAAGCCGCCCATCTACGACTGGGTCGCCACCGGCTTCGCGTGGATGTTCGGCCGCTATCTGCCGCTGCACGATGCGGCACGGCTCGCGAGCGCGCTGTTCGCGGGCCTCACGGTGTACTACACCGCGCGGGTCGCACGTCGCGCGGTCGCTGCGCCGAGCTGGTTCGACCTGCGCGTGATCGGCACGCTCGCGCTGTTCGGCGGCACGCTCGTCGTCGTCAAGCACGTGCACGACATGATGACCGACGTCGCACTAATGGCCGGCGCCGCGCTCGGCTTTTGCGGATTGTTCGAACTCGTGCTCGTGCATCTGCGTGACGACCCGGGCGCGGCCTCGTATTTCCCGATGCATGCTCAGGCCGCCCGGCAGATCAAACCGCTCGATGCCCGCACGCGGCGTCACGCGATCCTCAGCGGCGCGGCGATGTTCGGCGCGGGTGTCGGCGTGTCGCTGCTTGCCAAGGGGCTGTTCGTGCCGCTCGTGTTCGGCGCCACCACCTGCGCGGCGCTGCTGCTCTATCCGGCATGCCGCAGCCGCGGCTTCGCGGGCGCGCTGTGCCTCGCCGCGCTCGTCTGCGCGCCATTCGCGCTGATCTGGCCGATCTGCTTCTACCTGCGCTCCGAGGCGCTCTTCAAGGTATGGCTGTGGGATAACAACGTCGGGCGCTTCTTCGGTTTTTCGGTCGCCGAGCTCGGCTCCGAAAACGAGAGCCACCTGTTCGTGCTGCGCACCGTGCTGAGCGTCGGTTTTCCGGTCGTGCCGCTCGCGCTGGCCGCGCTCGCCGGTGGCGCATGGCGGCGCTGGCGCGATCCGCGCGTGGCGTTGCCGATGCTGTTCGCGGGCACCGGTTTCGCGGTGCTGCAAACTTCGGCGACGGTCCGCGAGCTCTACATCCTGCCGTTCATCGCGCCGCTCGCGCTGGTCGCGATGCAGGGCGTCGAACGCTTGCCGGCGCGCCTGCATACCGGCTGGGATATGACGAGCCGCGTGCTGTTCGGCAGCGCGGCCGCACTCGTGTGGATGGTCTGGTCCACCATGACGAACCCGGCGAGCAACCATGCGTCGCTGCATCTGCTCGGCCGCTGGCTACCGCTCGACTGGGTGCTGCCGATTTCGCCCGCGCTGATCATCGCCGCGCTGGTGCTGACGATCGGCTGGCTGTGGCTGCTGCCGTCGTTCAAGTACGCGGGCAAATGGCGCGGCGCGCTCAGCTGGTGCGCGGGCGCGATGCTCGTCTGGGGGCTCCTCAGCACGCTGCTGCTGCCGTGGCTCGACTACGCAAAAAGCTACCGCTCGGTGTTCCGCGACCTCGGCGCGAAGATGGATATCGAATGGAACGACGGCGACTGCATGGCGAGCTCCGGACTCGGCGAATCGGAAGCGCCGATGCTCTTCTACTACACGGGCATCGTGCATCAGCCGAGCGAAGATCCGCGCACGACCGCCTGCACGTGGCTGATCGAGGAAAGCCGCCGCGACAACGCGCGGCCGCCGGCCGGCGAATGGCGGCTGTTCTGGTCCGGCGCGCGGCCGGGTGATTCGGATGAGCTATTGCGCGTGTTCGTGCGTACGCCGGTGGCGGGCAAGATACACGGCGACGAGTAAAGCCGCGCAACGCGTCGCGCCGGCCGAGCGCCTCGCGCGCGTCCGTGCTGATTCAAAACGACGAACCGGGCTCGCGCAGAAACGCGATCTCCTCGTCGCTCGATTCACGTCCGAGCAACGCGTTGCGATGCGGAAAGCGGCCGAACCGCTCGATCACTTTCGCGTGGCGCAGCGCATATTGATAGTAGCCTTCACCGCCCGGCTCCTGCGCAAGCTGTTTGAAGAGCCGGAGCGACTCCTGCTGGCTAGCGAGCGATTCATCGTGCTCGAACGGCAGATACGCGAACGCGCGATGCTGCACGCCTGGCAACAGCCGATCGGCGCCGCTCGCGACCATTCGTTGCGCGGTTTGCAGCGCCTTGCTGTCGGTCGCGAAAGCGCGCGGCGTCCCACGATGGCAGTTGCGGGAAAACTGGTCCAGCACGATCACGAGCGCCAACGCGCCCAACGGCGTGGCCTGCCATGCGTCGAGCTCACCCGCGTTGGCCGCATCGATCAGGTTACCGAAACGTTCGCGCAGCATCGCATCCACGGCGTCATTGCGCTCGAACCAGAGCTTGCGCTCCGTGCCGTGCTCCGGCGTGCCCGGCGCGCCGAACCAGCAGTCGAGAATCTCTCGCGCGCGCGGCTCGAGCGCCGCGTAGTCGGCTTCGACCGAGTACGGTGCCGAGGCGGCGTGCGGCGGCGTGTCAGCCATTGCGGTTGCGCATCCAGTCGGCGGTTTCGAAGAACGAACCGAGCAGGCGCTCGCGCAGCGGCTCCGGCAAACCGATGTCCTCCATCGCCCACGCCATGCACCTCAACCACTGGTCGCGCTCGCTCGACGCGATCGCAAACGGCAGATGCCGCGCGCGCAAACGGGGATGGCCAAAGCGGCTGATGTAATGATCGGGACCGCCGAGCCAGCCGCACAAAAACCAGAACAGCTTGTCGCGCGAACCCTCGAGCGATGCCGGATGCAGCGCGCGAATCCCGGCGAAATCCGCCTCGAGATCCATCAGGTCGTAAAACCGGTCGACCAGTTCGCGCACACGCGCCTCGCCGCCCACCAGTTCGAAGGCCGTCGGCTTGTCCGAGGACACTTCGTCGTTCAAATCGCTCATACCCTGCTCAACAGCAAATAAACATCACAAAGAAAACTCACGCGTCGCGCAGCGATTGCAGCGCCGGCCGCGCCAACACATGCCGCAGACTCAGCCACCCGCCGACGCCCGCACACGCGATACCGGCGCCAATGCCCGCCGGCAGCAGCCACGGATCGAAGTCCAGATAAAACTCGAACACGTGCGTGGCCAGCAGCGAGCCGATGATCTGCGCGCCGGCCGCCGCCATCAGGCCGGCCAGCGCACCGACCGCGACGAACTCGGCCACCTGCACCGCCCGCACCTGACGATGCGATGCGCCCAGCGCGCGCAGCAGCGCGGATTCTCGCATACGCTCGTCGCGCGTGCCGGCAAGCGCCGCGTACAGCACCAGCACGCCGGCCGCGAGCGTGAACGCGAACAGGAACTGCACCGCGCCGATCACCTGCTGCAACACGCGCTGCACCTGCGCGAGGATCGGGCCGGTGTCGATCGCGGTCAGATTGGGATACGCGGCGATCAGGCCGTCGATCGTCGACTGCTTATCCGCGGGCAGATGGAAGCTCGTGATGAACGTCGCCGGGAAGTCCTGCAACGAGACGGGCGGCATCAGCACGAAGAAGTTGACCTTGAACGACCCCCAGTCGAGCTTGCGCACGCTCGTCACCGGCGCCTCGACAGTCAGGCCCGTCACGTCGAAGCGCAGCACATCGCCGGGCTTCACGTTGATCAGCTTCGCGAGACCCTGCTCGATCGAAATCTGCGGCTTCGTCGTATCGCCGAACCAGCTGCCCGCGGCGATCCGGTTGTCGTCGGGCAGTTGCGTCGTGTACGACAGGTTGAACTCGCGGTCCACCAGACGCCGCGCGTCCGCGCCCTTGAACGAGTCCGGGTTGACTGCCTTGCCGTTGATCGCGACGAGCCGCCCACGCACCATCGGCGACAAGTCCACACCAGCGATGCCGTGCGCGTCCAGATACTGCGTGACCGCGTCGCGCTGATCGGGCTGGATGTCGATGATGAACTCGTTGGATGCATCGGGCGGCGTCGATTTACGCCACCCCTGCACGAGGTCGTTGCGCGTCATCGCGATCAGCAACAGGCACATCAGGCCGATGCCGAGCGCGGTGATCTGCAGCGCGCTCGTGCTGCTGCGCCGCTCGAGCGACGCGAGCGCATAGCGCCAGCCGATGCCCGCATTGACGCGCTCGCTGCGCACCACGCGCGCCGCGCCCCACAACGCGAGCCGTGCGATGCCGGCGAACACCAGCAACCCGCCCGCGAATCCACCCGCGACGATGCCGCCGAGCTTCAATTCGCCGGCGGCGAGGATCAGCAGCCCCGCGAACAGCACGATGCCGAACGCGTAGGCGGCCCACGCGGTGCGGCCCTCCTCGCCCCATTCACGCCGCAGCACGCGCACCGGCGGCACCCGCGTGAGCGGCACCAGCGGCGGCAGCGCGAAGCCGAGCAGCAGCACGAGGCCGGCCGCGACACCTTCGAGCGCGGGCCACAGCGTCGGCTGCGGCAGCACCACGTCGATCAGGCCGCCGAGCCACGTCAGCAGCGCGAGATGCCCCAGATAGCCGAGCGCCACGCCGAGCGCCCCGCCGATCACGCCGAGCCCGACGAATTCGAGCGTGAACAACGCCCGTAGCGCGGAGTGGCTCACGCCCAGACAGCGCATCGCCGCGCAGCCGTCGAGATGCCGGCGCATGAAGCGGTGCGCGGCCATCGCGATTGCGACCGCCGCGAGCAGCGCGGTCAACAGCGACACGAGCGTCAGGAAATGGCCCGCGCGATCGAGCGTCTGACGCACCTGCGGCTGGCCGTCCTGCAGCGACTCGAGCGCGACGCCGCGCATCTTGCCGGCGTCGACGTGCTCGTGCGCGAACTGCGCGAAGCGCGCGACAGCGTCGTCGGACCCGGCGACCAGCAACCGGTACGTGACCCGGCTGCCGTACGTGATCAGGCCGGTTGATTGCACTTCGTCGGCGCGCAGCATCAGGCGCGGCGAAAAGTTGACGAACGAGAAGCCGCGATCGAGTTCGCGCGTGATCAGCGCGCCGACCGTGAAGTTGCGATTGCCGACCTTCACCGCATCGCCGACCTTCAGCTTCAGTGCGTCGAGCAATTCCTGGTCGACCCACACGGTGCCCGGCGCCGGAATCGACGTCGCCGGATGATCGGCCGCACCCGGCGCCGCCGCGATGCGCAGCGCGCCGCGCAACGGATAGCCCGGCGACACCGCCTTGACGGCGGCGAGCCGCGACGCCGGCTGCGCGCCGGTCGAGTTGATCATGCTGGGAAAGATCGCCGTGGTGGCGGTGCGCAGGCCCAGGGCGTGCGCCTCGGCCGCGAATTGCGGATCGACAGGATGATCGGCGCGCACGATGAAGTCGGCGGCGATCATGCGCCGCGCATCGCGCTCGAGCCCCTGATGCAGCCGGTCGCCCAGAAACCCGACGCTCGACAACGCCGCGACCGCCAGCACGAGCGCGAGCAGCAACATCGTCAGTTCGCCCGCGCGCCAGTCGCGCGCCGTCATCCGCATGGCCTGGCGCAACAGATCGATGCCGCCGAGCCGGCGCGCCGGTCTCGTATCGGCGCGCGTTCTTGAACCCGCCTTAGATCCTGGTAGTGCTTCGCTCAATCGTGCCTGCTCCTCGCCAATCGCGACACCATGTGCGTGGCCATGCCGCGAAAACCGCCCTGCACGCCACGCCACAATCGCGGCAATGCCCACGCCGCGAGTAGCAGAAAGCCTACCATCAAGACCAGAAACGCGAGCGGCACGAATAGCGCAAGCAGTACCCCGCCAACCGCGAGGCCGTCCTCGGCGGTCGACGTGACGACGTTCGACAGCGGTTCGGGCGACAGATTGATCAGCGCGCGGGTGCCCGCCTTCGCAAGATGCGCAGTGCCGGCGAGCGTGCCGCCCGCGAGCGCGGCGACGGTCAGCAGCGTCGGATCGGCGTGGCCGAGCGCGCCGGCGGCCAGCACGGCGCCGGCCGGAATGCGGATGAAAGTGTGGATCGCGTCCCACAGCGTGTCGAACGCGGGGATCTTGTCGGCGAGGAACTCGGCCAGCGTCAGCACGGCCGCCGCGCCGATCACCCATGGCGATGACAGCGCGGACAATGTGTTCGGCAAGTGAATCAGGCCAAGACGTTCTAATACGCCGGCCAAAAGGACCGTCAGATAGAGGCGCAGACCGCTGCCCCATGAAAGGCCCGCTGCAAGCGAAAGTGATTCAAGCATGGCCGCCTCCACGCGCTTTGTGCTTGCCGGACGCCGCGACGGGACCCAGCGGGGTTCCGCGCCGAAGCCGTCAGGCTTGCCAAGCCGGCCGCGCCAGCCAGGCCGCGGGCAATCTCAACGTCGTTGCTGTCTCATTATAGCTACGATGATTCGCAGAACGTAGAGCGGCGAGGCCGCGCTGTGGCTTACAGGCAATGGCGGCCGCGCGCCGGGCGGACGTAGCCGAGGGTCAGTGCCCCGACGACAGCTTCAGCCCGACGAGGCCGATCACGATCAGCGACGCACTGGCGACGCGCGCGACCGTCAGCGCCTCGCCCATCATCACGACGCCGAAAATGAACGCGCCGACCGCGCCAATTCCTGTCCACACCGCATAGGCCGTGCCGAGCGGCAGTTGCCGCATCGCGAGCGCGAGCAGCGCGAAGCTGCCGAGCGCGGTCACGACCGTGAAGACGGACGGCCAGAAACGGGTGAAACTTTCGGAAGTTTTGAGACCGGCCGCCCACGCGACTTCGAGCAAACCGGCGATCAACAGAAGAAACCAGGACACCGAAACAGCTCCATGAAAAATGGGGCCGTCCCCGATGATTGATAGAAGCGTAAGGTCGTCCTTACGTCGGGAGATTATAACGGAGCGGCTTCGCGGACGACCTCACACCGCGCCCACCAGCCGATACCCGACGCCCGTCTCCGTGACGATATGCTCCGGCTGCGCGGGATCGCGCTCGAGCTTGCCGCGCAGGTGCGCCATGTAGATGCGCAAATAGTGGTGACTCTCGACATGCGACGGCCCCCACACATCGCGCAGCAGCTGCCGGTGCGTGAGCACGCGGCCAGCGTGGCGCACGAGCGTCGCGAGCAGCCGGTATTCGATCGGCGTCAGATGGACCGCGGCGCCGTCGCGCGTGACCTGGCGCAGCGCGAGATCGACGGTGACCGCGCCGAAGCGCACCTGCGGCGATTCGTTCGCGCCGCCGTGATTGCGCCGCCGCAGATGCGCGCGGATGCGCGCGAGCAACTCGGACACGCCGAACGGCTTGGTCAGGTAGTCGTCGGCGCCGGCGTCGAGCGCGGCGACCTTTTCGCTTTCCTGGGTGCGCGCCGATAGCACAATTACCGGCAGCTCGCTCCAGCCACGCAGCTCTCGGATCACGTCGAGGCCATCGGTGTCGGGCAGGCCCAGATCGACGATCACGAGATCGGGCTTGCGCGTCGCCGCTTCGACGAGCCCTTGCTTGCCGGTCTCGGCGTCGTACACGGCGATGCCCTCGCCTTCGAGCGCCGTGCGCACGAAGCGGCGTATCTGCTTTTCGTCTTCGATCAGAACGACGGTGATGCTCAGGTCACTCATGGGCGGGTCGGGTGAGCGGGTTGAGGTCGGCGGCGGCGGCGGGGGCGCCTTCGTCTTCGAGCGTATCGAACGTCTCGGGCGCGTCGGGCGGCGTCTTGACCGGCAGCGTGAACCAGAAGCGCGCGCCCTCGATGTGGCCATCCGCGGCCGTCCGGTTGAGCGCGCCGATTGTACCGCCGTGCGCCTCGACGATCGCGCGGCAGATCGCGAGGCCAAGGCCGATGCCCGGTTTCGCCGATTCCTTCTCGCCGCGCGTGAACTTCTCGAACACGCGCGCTTCCATGCCGGCGGGCAGGCCGGGGCCGTTGTCGTCGATCGTCACGCGCACGAACGGCGCGCCATCCGCGTCGATCTGCTGCGCGCCGATCATGAGCGGCGTGCCGGACGCCGTGTATTTGGCCGCGTTCTCGAACAGGTTCGAGAACAGCCGCTCCATCAGCACCGCGTCGAGATGCAGCAGCGGCAGATCGGCGGGCAGCGTGACCTGCACCGGATGATCGGCGAGCACGCGCTTGCACGCGCGCAGCGCGGCGCCGACGGTCTCCTCGAGCAGCGTCCATTGCTGGTTCAGCTGCAAGCTGCCGGCCTGCAGGCGCGCCATGTCGAGCAGATTCGTGACGATGTCGGTCATGCGCAGCGCTTCTTCGTGGATTGCATCGACGAGTTCGTCGTTACGACGCGCTGCGGATTGCGGGTCGGTCGGCCCCTGCCCTCGCTGCCCCTGAGCGAGCATCGATGAAAACCCGACGATCGTCGTCAGCGGCGTGCGCAGATCGTGCGATATCGCCGACAGCAGCGAATTGCGAAGCCGTTCCGACTCCATGTTGACGAGCGCATCGCGCGCGATATCGACGTAATGCACGCGTTCGAGCGCGAGCGCGATCTGCGCGGCGAACGCATCGAGCATGCGCCGCTGTTCCGGCACGGTCAGCTCGCGCTCGTCACGCACGACGACCGCGAGCACGCCGCGCGTGCGCATCGGCGCCTTCAGCGGCAGATACAGCGCCGCGGCGGCCGGCAGCGTGTCGGTGCCGTGGCCGGCCGGCTTCTGCTGATCGTAGACCCACTGGCCGACGTCGAGGTCGAGCGCGTCGCCTTCGAGCGTGATCGCCGGGTCGGGGTCCTCGATTTTCTGTTTGACCTGATCGGCGCTGTCGGGCAGCAGGATCGCGACACGCGCGCCGAACACCTCGCTCACGTGCCGCGTGCCGATGCCGACGATCTGCTCGGTCGCAAGCGCCGCGGCGAGCTCGCGCGCCATCTCGTACATCGCGCCGGTGCGCTGCTCGCGGCGTCGCGCGACGCTCGCCTCGCGGCGCAGGCTCGAAGTCAGATGGCTGATCACGAGCGATGTCAGCAGCATGCCGAAGAACGTCAGCAGGTACTGCGTATCGGACACCGACAGTGACATGCGCGGCGGCACGAAGAAGAAATCGAACGCGGCGACGCTCGCGAACGACAGCACGACACCCGGCCCGCGCCCGAGCTTCACCGCGGTGAAGATCACGCCGAGCAGATACAGCATTACCAGGTTGGTCAGATCGATGCGGTCGATCAGCTGGCTCGACAGCAGCGTGATTGCCGCGCCGATCGCGAGCGCGAACGCATACGCGCGCGGCGGCGAGCGACGCTCGCGCGCCGCGCTCAACGCCTCGCGCCACGCGTTCGCGGTCGTGTTCAACAGATGGCGCTGTTCGCCGCCGTCGCGCTCCGACGACACGCGAATCAGCGTGAGATCAAGATCGCCGCTCTTCTCGGCGATGCGCTCGCCGAGCGGCCGGCGCAGCCAGCGGCTCACGCCCGTGCGCGACGATGCGCCCGCCACCAGCTTCGATACGTTGCGCGCCTGCGCGTAACCGATCAACGCGTCGAGCGCATCGGTGGCGGCGAGCGTCGCGGTTTCGGCGCCGAGTTCGGCGGCGAGCTTCAGCGCGTTCAGCGTGCGTGCGCGGCGCGCGTCGGGCAGACGCTGCAACGCGGGCGTTTCGACATAGACCGCGAGCCAGTCGGCCTTCAGGCTCGCGGCGAGGCGCGCCGCCGAGCGCACCAGCGCCGGCGCTTCGGGACCAGGACCCACGCACACCAGCAGCCGCTCGCGCGCCTGCCAGATGCGCTGGATCGAACGATCGGCGCGGTACTCGCGCATCTGCGCATCGACGCGATCGGCGGTGCGGCGCAGTGCCAGTTCGCGCAGCGCGATCAGGTTGCCCTTGCGAAAGAAGTTGCGCACCGCGCGCTCGGCCTGCTGCGCCATGTACACCTTGCCGTCGCGCATGCGGTCGAGCAGTTCCTCGGCCGGCAGATCGACGAGCGTGACTTCGTCGGCATGATCGAACACGCGATCGGGCACGGTTTCCCACACGCGGATGCCGGTGATCTGGCCAACCACGTCGTTCAGGCTCTCCAGGTGCTGCACGTTGACGGTCGTATAGACGTCGATGCCGGCGTCGAGCAGTTCGTAGACGTCCTGCCAGCGCTTCAGATGGCGCGCGCCCTGCACGTTCGAATGCGCGAGTTCGTCGACGAGGATCAGTTGCGGCTTGCGCGCGAGCGCGGCGTCGAGATCGAACTCGCCGAGCTTGCGGCCGCGATACTCGATATGCGCGAGCGGCAGCACCTCGAGCCCCGCGAGCAACGCGGCGGTTTCGCCGCGCCCGTGCGTTTCGGCGATGCCGACCAGCACGTCGATACCCTCGTCCTTGCGGCGGCGCGCGGCCTGCAGCATCGCATAGGTCTTGCCGACGCCAGCCGACGCGCCGAAGAAAATTTTCAGCCTGCCGCGCAAGCGCTTTTCTTCGTCGCGCTGCAGCTTGTCGAGCAGTTCGTCAGGATCGGGGCGGTTCATGCTCAGTGATTGTCATAGTCGTGCGAGCGGCGGTGCCTGCATGTTGGCACGGCCCGCGCCGGTCCGCAAATGGCGGCGCGGCGCCACGCGGACGCCGCTGTTATCGATGAACCGCAAGCGCGGCTGATGCGTTGCCGTTGCGTTTCGCGTCAACCGCGCTTCATTTCATCGAGCGCGAGATTGAGCTTCAGCACGTTCACGCGCGGCTCGCCGAGCACGCCGAACTGGCGCCCCGTCGTGTAGCGCTCGACGAGCGCCTGCACGTCGCTCGGCGCGAGGTGGCGCGCCTGCGCGACCCGCTCGAGCTGGTACGCGGCCGCGGCCGGACTGATCTCCGGATCGAGCCCGCTGCCCGACGACGTGACCAGATCGACCGGCACCGGCTTCGACATGTCGGTGCCCGCGGCCTTCAGCGCGTCGAGACGGCCCTTGATCTCGTCGAGCAGCGCCGGGTTGTTCGGCCCGAGGTTCGAGCCGCCGGAGTTCTGCGGGTTGTACGGCATCGGGCTCGTCGCCGACAGGCGGCCCCAGAAATACTGAGGCGCGTCGAACTGCTGGCCGATCAGCTGCGAGCCGACCACCTTGCCGTTCTGCTCGATCAGGCTGCCGTTGGCCTGGTGGTGGAACGCCGCCTGGCCGAACGCGGTCATCACCGCGGGATAAGCGAGTCCGGTGACCACGGTCAGCACCGCGAAGATCACGATCAGCGGACGGAACAGATTTTTCATGATGAGTCTCTTTCCCTTTTCATCCATCTCATACCCAGCCGAACGCGGCCAGCACCATATCGATCAGCTTGATGCCGATGAACGGCACGATGATCCCGCCGAGTCCGTAGATCAGCAGATTGCGGCGCAGCAGGATCGCGGCGCCTAGCGCGCGGTAGCGCACGCCCTTAAGCGCAAGAGGAATCAGCAGCACGATGATCAGCGCGTTGAAGATCACCGCCGACATGATCGCCGAGGTCGGTGTCGCGAGATGCATCACGTTCAGCGCATTCAGCGCCGGATACGTCGATGCGAACGCGGCCGGGATGATCGCGAAGTACTTGGCGACGTCGTTGGCGATCGAGAACGTGGTTAGCGAACCGCGCGTCATCAGCATCTGTTTGCCGATCTCGACGATCTCGATCAGCTTGGTCGGATTCGAATCGAGGTCGACCATGTTGCCGGCCTCTTTCGCCGCCTGCGTGCCAGTGTTCATCGCGACCGCGACGTCGGCCTGCGCAAGCGCGGGCGCGTCGTTGGTGCCGTCGCCGGTCATCGCGACCAGACGCCCTTCAGCCTGGTGCGCGCGGATCGTCGCGAGCTTCGTCTCCGGTGTCGCTTCGGCGAGGAAGTCGTCGACGCCTGCTTCGGCCGCGATCGCGGCGGCGGTCAGACGGTTGTCGCCCGTCACCATCACGGTCTTGATGCCCATCTTGCGCAGCTCGGCGAAGCGCTCCTTGATGCCGCCCTTCACGACGTCCTTCAGCTCGATCACGCCGAGCACGCGCGCGCCCTGCTCGCCCTTCTCGGCGACCACGAGCGGTGTGCTGCCGCGTCGCGCGACCTCGGCGACCACATTGCTGACTTCGTTCGGGAAACGGCCGCCGTTCGCCTCGACGTAGTGCTTGACCGCATCGGCCGCGCCTTTGCGGATCTCACGGCCGTGGGTTCCGGCGGGCGTTCCTTGCGGCGACAGATCGACCCCGCTCATGCGGGTCTGAGCGGTGAACGCGAGAAACACCGCGTGCAGCGAGGCCATGTCGCGCTGACGGATATTGAAGCGCTGCTTCGCGAGCACGACGATGCTGCGGCCTTCCGGCGTTTCGTCGGCCAGCGACGATAATTGCGCGGCATCGGCCAGCGCCTCTTCGCTCAAACCCGGCGCGGGCAGGAACTGCGACGCCTGGCGGTTGCCGAGCGTGATGGTGCCGGTCTTGTCGAGCAGCAGCACGTCGACGTCGCCGGCCGCTTCGACGGCGCGGCCCGAGGTTGCGATCACGTTCGCCTGCATCATGCGGCTCATGCCGGCCACGCCGATCGCCGACAGCAGGCCGCCGATCGTCGTCGGGATCAGGCACACGAGCAGCGCGACGAGCGCGGTGATCGTCACCACGTGGCCCGCCTTGGCGGCCTCGACGGAAAACATCGAGAACGGCAGCAGCGTCGCGGTGGCGAGCAGCATCACGATCGTCAGCGCGACGAGGAGAATCGTCAGCGCGATTTCGTTCGGCGTCTTCTGACGCTTCGCGCCTTCGACCATCGCGATCATGCGGTCGAGGAACGCCTCGCCCGGGTTCGCCGTGACGCGCACGACGATCCAGTCCGACAGCACGCGCGTGCCGCCCGTCACCGACGAAAAGTCGCCGCCCGACTCGCGGATCACCGGCGCCGATTCGCCGGTGATCGCCGATTCGTCGACCGATGCGACACCGTCGATCACTTCGCCGTCGGCCGGAATCACGTCGCCGGTTTCGACCAGCACGACGTCGCTTTTGCGCAGATCCGATGCGGTGGTGATGCGGATCGGCGACTTCGGATGCGGCTCGTTGAGCTTCTTGGCCATCACGTCTTTCTTCGCGCTGCGCAGCGACGCGGCCTGCGCTTTCGAGCGGCCTTCGGCGAGCGCTTCCGCGAAGTTCGCGAACAGCACCGTGAACCACAGCCATAGCGTGACCGCGAGAATGAAGCCGGCGGGCGCCTCCGCCTGACCGCCGAGCGCGGCGATCCACAGAATGGTCGTCAGAATGCTGCCGACGTACACGCAGAACATCACCGGGTTGCGAAACTGCGTGCGCGGCGTGAGCTTTTTAAAGGAGTCCACGATCGCCGGACGCAGCAGCGCCGGGTCGAACATGGACCGCGTAGCGTTATGTTCAGTCATTGAATCCTCGAATATCCTTGTGCGCTTGCGGGCTTGCCGCGTGCAAGCGCCTGTTCGGTCGTTGGGCGTCGTTGATCGGGGCCCCGCGTCACTCGTCACTGCACGCCGATCATCATCAGATGCTCGACGCCGGGACCGAGCGCGAGCGCCGGGACGTAGGTCAGCGCGCCGACCAGCAGCACCGTGCCGAGCAGCAGCACGACGAACAACGGGCCGTGCGTCGGCAGCGTGCCGCCGGTAACGCCGATGCGCTTCTTCGCGGCGAGCGAGCCGGCGATCGCGAGCACCGGCACGATCGTGCCGAAGCGGCCGAACCACATCGCGATCGCGGTGAGCCAGTTGTAGAACGGCGTATTCACCGTGAGCCCCGCGAACGCGCTGCCGTTGTTGTTCGCGGCCGAGCTGAACGCGTAGAGGATTTCGGAGAAGCCATGCGCGCCGGGGTTCGCGATGCCGGCCTTGCCCGCGTCGGTCAGCACCGCTATCGAGGTGCCCACCAGCACGAGCAGCGGCGTGAGCAGCACCACGATCGACACCATCTTCATCTCGTAGGCCTCGATCTTCTTGCCGACATATTCAGGAGTACGCCCGATCATCAGCCCCGCGACGAACACCGCGAGCAGCGCGAACACGAGCATCCCGTACATGCCGGAACCGACACCGCCGAAGATCACTTCACCAAGCTGCATCAACAGCATCGGGTACAGGCCGCCGATCGGCGTCAACGAATCGTGCGTATTGGCGACCGCGCCGCACGAAGCCGCCGTGGTCGCGACCGTGAAGATGCCCGACTGCGCGATACCGAAGCGCGTTTCCTTGCCTTCGGCATTGCCGCCCGCCTGCAGCGCGTTCGCCGACTGATCGACCTTGAGCGCCGTGAACGCGGGATTGCCGCTTTGCTCGGCGCTGATCTCGCCGATCACGCAGACGCCGAACGCGATCGTCATCGCCGCAAGCACCGCGACACCCTGGCGGCGGTCGCCGATCACGCGGCCGAACACGAGCGCGAGCGCCGCCGGGATGATCAGGATCGAGAAGATCTGCACGAAGTTCGAGAACGGCGTCGGGTTTTCGTACGGATGCGCGGAGTTGCCGTTGAAGAAGCCGCCGCCGTTGGTGCCGAGCATCTTGATCGCTTCCTGCGACGCGACCGGACCCATCGCGATGGTCTGCGTCTTCACGGGCGTATCGACCGTCACCGGATTGCCCTTTGCGTCCTTCACCGGATTACCTTGCGCGTCGAGCTTCGGCGCGGCGTAGGTGGTGGTCTGCAGCGTCGGCACGTCCTGATAGGCCTTGAAGTTCTGGATTACACCCTGGCTCATCAGCAGCGCGGCGATGATCATCGACATCGGAATCAGCACGTACATCGTCACGCGCGTGATGTCGACCCAGAAGTTGCCGATCGTCTGCGCGGTATGACGCGCGAAGCCGCGAATCAGCGCGATCACGACGACGATCCCGGTCGCCGCCGACAGGAAGTTCTGCACGGTCAGGCCGAGCATCTGCGTCAGATAGCTGACCGTCTGCTCGGGCGTGTAGTCCTGCCAGTTGGTGTTCGACACGAAGCTGACCGCGGTGTTGAACGCGCTGTCGACCGACATCGCGCCGAACTGCTGCGGATTGCCCGGCAGCCATCCTTGCACACGCAGCAGCACGTACAGGAATGCCACGCCGAACACGTTGAACGCGACCGTGGCGATCGCGTAGTGCTTCCAGCCCATTTCCTGCGATGGATCGACGCCCGCGATACGGTAAAGCAGCCGTTCGAGCGGCGCGCCGAAGCGCACCACGCTTGAGCTGCCGTCCATCACGGCGCCAAGATAGCTCGCCACCGGCACCGCGGCGGCCAGTAGCACGACGATAAAAAGACTCGCCTGCAGGACATCGTTCGTGTTCATTCAATGTCCTCCGCGCGCAGCAGCGCATACACGAGATAGATGAACAGCAGCGCGGTGGACGCGCCGGCCAGCCACAGCATCCAGGTCATCAGCGCACTCCCTGTCCGCGACGGAACTGCATCAGCTTCTCGCAGCCGCCAATCAGCGCAAAGGTCAGCACGGCAAACAGCGCCAGGCCACCGACATACAACACATCCATTTGTGTTCCCCATTTACGGATTTTGGATAGGTAGAACGGTATGCCGATCCGCCTAAAGGGCCGGTCAAAGATTGCGCGGTGCGCGTAAAAATCGCGTAAACGGAAAAGGCCGTTTCATCTCGCGATGAAACGGCCTTGGTGAAGGTCGGGTAGCGCAGCCGGAGGCCGCGAAGATTTTTTACGGAAGCAGGATCGTCGACCCCGTCGTGCGGCGCCCTTCGAGCTCCGCATGCGCCTGGCCGACATCCGGCAGCGCATAGCGCTGATTGATGCTCGTCTTCACCTTGCCCGAGCTCAGCACGTCGAACAACTCGGCCGACATCGCCTCGTAATCGGCGCGTTTCGCGATGTAGGTGAAAAGCGTCGGGCGCGTAAAGAACAGCGAACCGCGTCCTGCGAATTCCGACGAGTCGATCAGCGGCAGCGGACCCGACGCGTTGCCGAAGCTCACGAACAGGCCGAGCGGCGCGAGACAGTCGAGCGACTTTTCGAAGGTGTCCTTGCCGATCGAATCGTAGACGACCGGCACGCCCGCGCCGTTGGTGATCTCGCGTACGCGCTTCGTGAAGTTTTCGCGCGTATAGACGATCGCGTGATCGCAGCCGTGCGCTTTCGCGATCTCGGCTTTTTCGTCGGAACCGACCGTGCCGATCACCGTCGCGCCGAGCGCCTTCGCCCACTGGCACACGAGAAGGCCGACGCCGCCCGCCGCGGCCTGAATCAGGATCGTGTCGCCGGCCTTCACCCGATACGTGCGGCGCAGCAGATACTGCGCGGTCAAGCCTTGCAGCATCACCGACGCGGCCTGCTCGTCGCTGACCGCATCGGGCAGCTTGACCACCTGCGCGGCCGGCAGCACGCGCTCCTGCGCGTACGCGCCGGGCGGCCGCGCGACATACGCGACGCGATCGCCGACCTTCAGACCGCTCACGCCCGAGCCGAGCGCGCTGACCTCGCCGGCCGCCTCCATGCCGAGCCCGCCCGGCAGCGGCAGCGGATACAGGCCGGTGCGGAAATACACGTCGATGTAATTGAGGCCGACCGCCGTCTGGCGAATGCGGATCTCGCCCGCACCGGGCTCGCCCACCTCGACGTCGACCCATTTCATGACTTCGGGGCCGCCGGTTTTGTCGAAACGGATTGCCTTGACCATCATGTCTCCTTGTTCTGTAGGGGTATGGGTGCGGGGAGCCGCGCGCTCACGCCTCGCCGGACAGGCGCAGCGTCAGCACGTCGAGCACCATGCGCGCGGTCGAAATATTCGTCGCGCACGGAATGTTGTGCACGTCGCACGCGCGCACCAGCGCGTTGATGTCCGGCTCGTGCGGCTGCGGCGTCATCGGGTCGCGCAGGAAAATCACCATGTCGACGCGCCCTTCGGCGAGCTGCGCGCCGATCTGCAGATCGCCGCCGTGCGGGCCCGACAACATGCGCTCGACCGTGAGGCCGTGCGCGTCGCTGATGCGTCCGCCGGTCGTGCCGGTCGCCACGATCTCGCAGCGCGCGAGCGTGTCGACGTATTCGCCGGCCAGTTTGACGATGTCGTCCTTCTTGTGATCGTGTGCGATCAGCGCAATGCGGGTGCTCATGACTTAAGACTCCTCAAACCGTTGTGAATATCGTTGTTGTGATGTGACGGGTGACGTCGGTACGTGCGTGCTCAGTACGCACCAGCTCAGTACGTACCGGGATACGCGCCGCCGTCGATCAGCCAGTTCTGCCCGGTGATGTAGCCGGCATGCGTGCTGCACAGGAACGCGCAGGCCCGGCCGAATTCTTCGCGATTGCCGAAGCGCCCGGCGGGGATCGTCTTCATGCGCTGCTTGCGCGCTTCGTCGATGGAAATGTTGTGCGTCTTCGCCTGCGCCTCGATCGTGACCGCGATGCGGTCGGTATCGAACAGACCCGGCAGCAGGTTGTTGATCGTCACGCCGGTCGGCGCGACCTTGCGCGCGAGACCCGCGACGAAACCGGTCAGCCCCGAGCGCGCGCCATTCGACAGGCCGAGCACGTCGATCGGCGCCTTCACCGCGGAGCTCGTGATGTTGACGATGCGCCCGAAGCCGCGCGCGCTCATCGTGTCGATGGTCTGACGGATCAGCTCGATCGGGGTCAGCATGTTGGCTTCGAGCGCGCGGATCCAGTCGTCGTGCGTGAAGTCGCGGAAATCGCCCGGCGGCGGGCCACCCGCGTTGTTGACGAGAATGTCCGGCTGCGGGCAGGCGGCGAGCGCGGCGGCGCGCCCTTCGGGCGTGGTGATGTCGCATGCGACCGCCTTCACCTCGACGCCGCTCTGCTTGCGGATCGCCTCGGCGGTCGCTTCGAGCGTTTCGGCGGTGCGCGCGACGATCGTCAGGTTGACGCCCTCGGCCGCGAGCGCTTCCGCGCAGCCGCGTCCCAGACCTTTGCTCGCCGCGCAAACCAGCGCGGTACGTCCTGCGATTCCCAAGTCCATGTGGATGCCCTCGTAGCGAAGTTTCCCCAGATTCTAGAAGAATCGGTGGCGGACTGTGCCGCGTCGCTTCAATCTCAGGTATCGCCGGGCGGTACTCTTTCGGTAAACTTGCGCGGTGGCGCGCATTTCCTCCGTTCGTCCGAGCTTCGGGCGCTGGTGAAACCAACGGATGGGCGCGCCGAACCGATCCACCTTGCCGCCGCGCGCGAGCCCGCCATGACCCAGGACAGCCGTTTCCCCAATCTTTTCATCCTCGATCACCCGCTGATCCAGCACAAGCTGTCGCACATGCGCGACCGGGACACGTCGACGCGCACGTTCCGCGAACTGCTGCGCGAAATCACGCTGCTGATGGGCTACGAAATCACCCGCAACCTGCCGATGACGACGCGCCGCATCACCACGCCGCTCGTCGAGATCGACGCGCCGGTGATCGCCGGCAAGAAGCTCGCGATCGTGCCGGTGCTGCGCGCGGGCGTCGGCATGTCGGACGGCCTGCTCGAGCTGGTGCCGTCGGCGCGGGTCGGCCACATTGGCGTGTATCGCGCGGAGGATCATCGGCCGGTCGAATACCTGGTGCGGCTGCCGGACCTCGAAGACCGCGTGTTCATCCTCTGCGATCCGATGGTCGCGACCGGCTACTCGGCCGTGCACGCGGTCGATGTGCTCAAGCGCCGCAACGTGGCCGCCGAGAACATCCTGTTCCTCGCGCTCGTCGCCGCGCCCGAAGGCGTGCAGGTGTTCCAGGACGCGCACCCGGACGTCAAGCTGTTCGTCGCGTCGCTCGATTCGCATCTGAACGAGCATGCGTACATCGTGCCGGGCCTGGGCGACGCGGGCGACCGGTTGTTCGGTACGAAGAACTGACGCGCAGGAGCCGGCGGGGTGGTTCGGCGGTGTCCCTGCCCTAAAGCCGCCCCCGCTTTCGACGGCATCCGGCCGTCCCGGTGACACATCCGCGCCGCCTCCATTCATTTTCACTTCGATTTCATTGCATTTGCGGCCGGTTTCGCGCCGCGGCCCCCTCTGCCGCACCCTCGCGGCGTGATAAAATTCGAATCCGCTCGATGAGCGGCTCGACTCGCACGATCACTCGCACCACCGTCTGCAATTTCGACCGGCGCCCCGCGCCTTCGCATCAGGTCATGCGGCGCCTGGCCGCGCAAGCTGCCCCGCTTCCATCGCGTTGCCGCCCTGCGGCCCCGCTTGGGCCGCGGCTCATGCATGAACCGGCTCGAACGCCTGCCGGCGGGCAAGCGTGGAACGACGCGCGGGAACGGCCAGGCTGAGATCGGCGGCAGGAGTGGCCGCGCCGACGGGCCAAGCCGAGCAACAAGCGCGAGCAACGAGCGCGAGCGGGCGGCAGCCTTTCACCTGACGGTTTGGGATCGGGACACGACACGCGAGGCGCAACCCGCGGGGCGCCGACATCGCAACGACAATTGCACTATGCGTGCGCCCCGCTGGCGCGCGCGACGGAGAAAAGTATGGCGGGTCATTCGAAATGGGCCAACATCAAGCATAAGAAAGCAGCGGCCGATGCCAAGCGCGGCAAGGTGTGGACGCGGCTCATCAAGGAAATCCAGGTCGCGGCGCGTATGGGCGGCGGCGAAATCGACTCGAACCCGCGTCTGCGGCTCGCGGTCGACAAGGCGTACGACGCCAACATGCCGAAGGACAACATCAACCGCGCGATCCAGCGCGGTGTCGGCGGCGCGGAAGGCGCGAACTACGAGGAAATCCGCTACGAAGGCTACGGCATCGGCGGCGCGGCGGTGATCGTCGACACGATGACCGACAACCGCACCCGCACGGTCGCGGAAGTGCGTCACGCGTTCTCGAAGAACGGCGGCAACATGGGCACGGACGGCTCGGTGTCGTTCATGTTCGATCACGTCGGCCAGTTCCTGTTCGCGCCCGGTACCGCCGAAGACTCGCTGATGGAAGCCGCGCTAGAGGCGGGCGCCGACGACGTCGTGACGAACGAGGACGGCAGTATCGAAGTGCTGTGCCCGCCGCACGATTTTTCGAAGGTGAAGACAGCGCTCGAAACGGCGGGCTTCAAGGCCGAACTGGCCGAAGTCACGATGAAGCCGCAGACCGAAGTCGAATTCACCGGCGACGACGCCGTGAAAATGCAGAAGCTGCTCGACGCGCTGGAAAATCTGGACGACGTGCAGGAAGTCTATACAAACGCGTCGATCGCGGGCGAGTAATGGCGCGCCGGGCTTTCGCATCGTTTGCCCTTGCTGTCGATGGTTTATTGCACGGCCGAGCACAGCGCTCGGCCGTTTATGGTTTTTAAGTCTCGGGGATTCACATGAAGTTACTCGTCGTCGGTTCCGGCGGTCGCGAACATGCGCTGGCATGGAAGCTCGCGCAATCGCCGCGGGTTCAGCTCGTCTACGTCGCGCCCGGCAACGGCGGCACCGCTCAGGATGAGCGTCTGCTCAACGTCGACATCACCGATCCGGCCGCGCTCGCCGATTTCGTCGAAAAAGAACAGATCGCGTTCACGCTGGTCGGGCCGGAAGCGCCGCTCGCGGCAGGCATCGTCAACCTGTTCCGCTCGCGCGGTCTGAAGATCTTCGGGCCGACCAAAGAAGCCGCTCAGCTCGAAAGCTCGAAAGATTTCGCCAAGGCGTTCATGAAGCGCCACGGCATCCCGACGGCCGAGTACGAAACCTTCGCCGACGTCGCCGCCGCGCACGCGTATCTGGACGCCAAGGGCGCGCCGATCGTAATCAAGGCCGACGGCCTCGCCGCCGGCAAGGGCGTGGTGGTCGCGCAAACGCTGGAAGAAGCGCACGCCGCGGTCGACATGATGCTGTCGGACAACAAGCTCGGCGACGCCGGTGCGCGCGTCGTGATCGAGGAGTTCCTCGCCGGCGAGGAAGCGAGCTTCATCGTGATGGTCGACGGCAAGCACGTGCTCGCGCTCGCTTCGAGCCAGGATCACAAGCGTCTGCTCGACGGCGACCAGGGCCCGAACACGGGCGGCATGGGCGCCTACTCGCCTGCGCCGATCGTCACGCCGCAGCTGCATGCGCGCGTGATGCGCGAAATCATCCTGCCGACGGTGCGCGGCATGGAGAAGGAAGGCATCCGCTACACCGGCTTCCTGTACGCGGGCCTGATGATCGACGCACAAGGCAACCCGAAGACGCTCGAATTCAACTGCCGGATGGGCGACCCCGAAACGCAGCCGATCATGGCGCGTCTGAAGGGCGACTATTCGAAAGTGGTCGAACACGCGATCGCCGGCACGCTCGACACCGTCGAGCTCGAATGGGACCGCCGTACCGCGCTCGGCGTCGTGCTCGCCGCGCACAACTATCCGGACACACCGAGGAAGGGCGACCGCATCAACGGCATTCCCCCCGAAACCGCGGATTCGGTCACGTTCCACGCCGGCACCACGCTGACGGACGGCAAGCTGACTACCTCGGGCGGGCGCGTGCTGTGCGTCGTCGGTCTGGCGGATTCGGTGCGCACCGCGCAGGCGGCCGCCTATCACACGATCAACCAGATCGCCTTCGACGGCATGCAGTACCGCCGCGACATCGGCTATCGCGCGCTCAATCGCAAGCACGACGGCAAATAAGCGGTACCGCTGGGCGCCGTGCGAGCGGCGCCCACGCGACAGCGCGCCGCGGGCGCGCGGCACGACGCGCGCTACACTGCATTTTTCGCGCTCGTCGCGACAGGCGGGCACGGAGCCCGCGGATCGACCGAAGCGGCAAGCCGCTTTCATCCGAACGCGCGGTCCGAGCGTCCCGGCAGCCAACCCGGCGCGAACGCGGCCGTCGCCCTCTTTCGAAGAACCTGCATTCATGAGCAATTCGAGCTACGACGCACAAGCCGTGCGCAACTGGCTGCAAGGCCTGCAATCGCATATCGCCGACACGCTGGGCGCCTTCGACGGCACCGCATTCGCGACCGACGCATGGCAGCGCGGACCTGGCGAGAAGCTGCGCGGCGGCGGCGTCACGCGGATTCTCGAAGGCGGCCAGTTCTTCGAGCGCGCCGGCATCGGCTTCTCGGACGTCGCCGGCGACGCGCTGCCGGGCTCGGCGAGCGCCGCGCGGCCGCAACTGGCCGGGCGCGGTTTCGAGGCGATGGGCGTGTCGCTCGTGCTGCACCCGCACAATCCGCACTGCCCGACCGTGCACATGAATGTGCGCCTGCTCATTGCGACCAGGGAAGGCGAAGAGCCGGTGTTCTGGTTCGGCGGCGGCATGGATCTGACGCCCTACTACGGCTACGAAGAGGACGCGCGGCATTTCCATCAGGTGTGCCGCGACGCGCTCGCGCCATATGGCGCGGACCTGTACCCGAGCTTCAAGCGCTGGTGCGACGAGTATTTCTTCCTGAAGCACCGCAACGAGGCGCGCGGCATCGGCGGGATTTTCTTCGACGATTTCTCGGCGCCCGGCTTCGAGCAATCGTTCGCGATGCTCAAAAGCGTCGGCGAAGGTTTTCTCAAGGCGTACCTGCCGATCATCGAGCGGCGCCGCAATACGCCCTACGGCGAAGCCGAACGCGCGTTCCAGGCCTACCGGCGCGGGCGCTACGTCGAGTTCAATCTGGTCTTCGACCGTGGCACACTATTTGGGCTGCAGAGCGGCGGACGCACCGAATCGATCCTGATGTCGATGCCGCCCGTGGTGAACTGGCGCTACAACTGGCACCCCGAGCCGGGCACGCCGGAAGCTCGCTTGTACAGCGATTTCCTCGTGCCGCGCGAGTGGGTGTGACGCGCCGCCCGTGTCGCTTACGGTCACGACAAAGGATCCTCACCTGAAGCCGAACGCTCACCCTGTCGCACTGCCCCGCCGGATCGGTCTTCTGGGCGGCACTTTCGATCCGATCCACGACGGTCACCTCGCGCTCGCGCGGCGGTTCGCCGACGTGCTGCGGCTGACCGAACTGGTGCTGCTGCCGGCCGGCCAGCCGTGGCAGAAAGCCGACGTATCGCCTGCCGAACATCGACTCGCAATGACGCGCGCGGCGGCTGCGTCGCTCGCGATCCCCGGAGTGACGGTGCGCGTCGCGACCGACGAAATCGAGCACGAAGGCGCGACCTACACGGTCGATACGCTGCAACGCTGGCGCGAGCGCGAAGGCGACGACGCATCGATCACACTGCTGATCGGCGCGGATCAACTGGTGCATCTCGACACGTGGCGCGACTGGCGGCGCCTGTTCGAGCTTGCGCATATCGGCGCGGCCACGCGGCCCGGCTTCGACCTCGCCTCGGTCGCCCCCGCGGTGGCGAGGGAAATCGCCGCGCGCCGCGCGAAAGCCGAGGTGCTGCAGGCCACGCCCTGCGGCCATCTGCTGATCGACACGACGCTCGCGTTCAACGTTTCGGCCACCGACATTCGCGCGCAGCTGCGCGAGCAGGTCAACCAGCGGCTGGTCCACGCGGGTGCGAGCGACACCGCCCAGGATCAGGCCACGAGTCACGTCCCCGCCGCGGTGTGGGACTATATTCTTCAACATCATCTGTACCACCGGTAACTCCATGGATATTCGCAAACTGCAGCGCGTAATCGTCGACGCTCTCGAAGACGTCAAGGCGCAAGACATCAAAGTGTTCAACACCAGCCACCTGACCTCGCTGTTCGATCGCGTGATCGTCGCGAGTGGCACGTCGAACCGGCAAACCAAGGCGCTCGCGTCGAGCGTGCGCGAAGGCGTGAAGGAAGCCGGCGGCGAGATCGTCAGCACCGAGGGCGAGGACATCGGCGAATGGGTGCTGGTCGATTGCGGCGACGCGATCGTCCACATCCTGCAGCCGGCGCTGCGCCAGTACTACAACCTCGAGGAAATCTGGGGCGACAAGCCGGTGCGCATCAAGCTGTCCACGCCGAGTCCGTTCGGCGGCGCGCGTGCAAGCGAGCCCGACGACGAGGAAGACGAGGATTTGCCTGCCGCGAAGCCCGCGCGCAAGACTAGCGCGCGCCGCAAGTAAGCGGGCCGTGTCGGCCACATCGCTAGTTTCCTCGCAATGAAACTGCATATCCTCGCCGTCGGCCACAAGATGCCGGACTGGATCGCGACCGGCTTCGACGAATACGCGAAGCGCATGCCGCCCGAGCTGCGCATCGAGCTGCGCGAGATCAAACCGGAGCAGCGCTCGTCGGGCCGTTCGGCCGAAAGCGTGATGGCCGCCGAGCGGCAGAAGATCGAAGCCGCGTTGCCGAAGAACGCGCGCATCGTCGCGCTCGACGAACGCGGCAAGGACTGGACCACGATGCAGCTCGCGGGCGCGTTGCCGGGCTGGCAGCAGGACGGCCGCGACGTGGCCTTTCTGATCGGCGGCGCGGACGGTCTCGATCCCGAGCTGAAAGCACGCGCCGATATGATGCTGCGCGTGTCGAGCCTCACGCTGCCGCACGCAATGGTGCGCGTGCTGCTGGCCGAACAGCTTTACCGTGCGTGGACCATCACGCAAAATCACCCGTATCATCGCGCGTGAGTGCCGGAGCCAGCGCGGCGACGCCTGGGCAACCGTTCGTTGTTGATGGCACGTCGCGGGTGCTCTGATCGATACGCTTCTTGAACGCATTGCCGCCACTTCATGCGATGATGCGCCCGACGCGCCGCGCATCGATGCCATGAATGGATTCGGCGCATCGATCGCGTCGCCGAATCAAGCTCGCCCCGCCCGCTCTTCCACGCCCATCCGCGTTCACCGCCGCCACGCCATCCGTTCCCCGCTCCATCGAGACCCGTTCATGCTCACGCCCTCCGCTTCGCTGCATCCGTTCGTCTACCTCGCCTCGCAAAGCCCGCGCCGCCAGGAGCTGCTGCAACAGCTCGGCGTGCGTTTCGAATTGCTGCTGCCGCGCCCCGATGAAGACGCCGAAGCGCTCGAAGCCGAACGGCCCGGCGAACACGCGCGCGACTACGTGCGGCGCGTATGCATTGCGAAAGCGCACGCGGCGCGGGCGCGTCTCGTGGCCGCTGGTCACGCGGTGCGGCCGATCCTCGTCGCCGACACCACCGTGACGATCGACGACGCGATTCTCGGCAAGCCCATCGACGCCGACGATGCGGTCGCGATGCTCACGCGCCTCGCGGGCCGCACGCACGAAGTGCTGACCGCGCTCGCCGTGATCGATGCCGACGGCGCGCTGCTGCCAGCGGCGTTGTCGGTGTCGAAGGTGCGTTTTGCTGCAGTGCACGCAGACGCGTTGCGTCGCTATGCGGCGAGCGGAGAACCGCTCGGCAAGGCCGGTGCCTATGGCGTGCAGGGACGCGCGGCGGAGTTTATCGAGCATATAGACGGGTCCTATTCGGGTATCATGGGTTTGCCGCTTTTTGAAACCGCTGCCCTCCTGCGTGCAGCGCGCATCGACTTCTAGAACAACACCATGAATGAAGAAATCCTGATCAATGTCACGCCGCAGGAAACGCGCGTCGCGCTCGTTCAACAGGGCGCCGTCCAGGAACTTCATGTCGAACGAACGCTGTCGCGCGGGCGCGTCGGCAATGTCTATCTCGGCAAGGTCGTGCGCGTGCTGCCTGGCATGCAATCGGCGTTCATCGACATCGGCCTCGAACGCGCTGCGTTCCTTCACGTCGCCGACATCTGGCATCCGCGCATTGCCGGCGAAGCGCAACATCAAGCACCGCATCAGCCGATCGAAAAGATCGTCTTCGAAGGTCAGACGCTGATGGTGCAGGTCGTCAAGGACCCGATCGGCACGAAGGGCGCGCGGCTGTCCACGCAAGTGAGCATCGCCGGGCGCACGCTCGTTTATCTGCCGCAGGAACCGCACATCGGCATCTCGCAGAAGATCGAGAGCGAGGCCGAGCGCGAGGCCGTGCGTGCGCGACTGACCGCCGTGCTGCCCGCCGACGAGAAAGGCGGCTACATCGTGCGCACGATCGCCGAGGATGCGACGAGCGAAGAGCTCGCCGCCGATGTCGCGTATCTGCGCAAGACGTGGGCGACGATTCTGTCGCAGGCGCAGCGCATGCCGCCCACCAGCCTGCTCTACCAGGATTTGAATCTCGCGCAGCGCGTGCTGCGCGATTTCGTCAACGATGAAACGTCGCGCATCCAGGTCGATTCGCGCGAGACGCATCAGATGCTCGCCGATTTCGCGGCCGAGTTCACGCCGGCGGTATCGTCGAAGCTGCATCACTACACCGGCGAGCGGCCGCTATTCGATCTGTACAACATCGAGGCCGAGATTCAGCGCGCGCTGTCGCGTCGCGTGGACCTGAAGTCGGGCGGCTACCTCGTGATCGACCAGACCGAGGCGATGACGACGATCGATGTGAACACCGGCGGTTACGTCGGCGCGCGCAACTTCGACGACACGATCTTCAAGACCAACCTCGAGGCCGCGCATACCATCGCGCGGCAATTGCGGCTGCGCAACCTGGGCGGCGTGATCATCATCGATTTCATCGATATGGAAAACGCCGAGCATCGCGACCAGGTGCTAGGGGAACTGAAGAAAGCGTTGTCGCGCGATCGCACGCGGGTGACCGTCAACGGCTTCTCGCAGCTCGGGCTCGTCGAGATGACACGCAAGCGTACGCGTGAGTCGCTCGCGCATGTGCTGTGCGAACCGTGCCCGGTTTGCCAGGGCAAGGGGCAGGTGAAGACCGCGCGCACGGTGTGCTATGACGTGTTGCGCGAGATTCTGCGCGAGTCACGGCAGTTCAATCCGCGCGAGTTCCGCGTGGTCGCTGCGCAGCAGGTGATCGATCTGTTTCTCGAGGAAGAGTCGCAGCATCTGGCGATGCTGATCGATTTCATCGGCAAGCCGGTGTCGTTGCAGGTGGAGTCGAATTTGAGTCAGGAGCAGTACGATATCGTGCTGATGTAGGTATTGCCCCGGATCAGGCCGGATCATTCATACCGGTCTGGGCGCAGTGCCCGCATCAGCTTTTCGATGTTCTTGTCAGCACCCGATTCAGATTCTCGCCTTTAGCGAAAGTGATTCGCAAAGCACGGCCATTTCAGCACCACACGACGGCTCGAGAACAAATAACAGGCGAGCTCCAGCCCTCAGTTTCTGGACGTACTCATCACCCTTCTGCTCGCTGAGCGTGGCCCCCTTCGAGTCGTCGCGACTATCGATCCACTGGATCCACATCCGAACCTCCGCGAGCGAAAACACCCGCCGGCATATCCGGCTGATAGTCGAACGCCTGCGCATCGCCAAGCCCTGTTGAAACGAGTCAAAGGTATAAACTCAGCGCAACTTCCAGAGGGAGACATCTAATGCAGCTTCTCGATCACGTATCGATCGGCGTTCCCGACATCGAGGCAGCCCGCCCTTTCTACGACGCCATCATGTCAGCTCTCGGCACGAGCAAAGTCTTCGACCGTCCCACCGCCTTAGGCTACGGCGAGCGTTGCACGATCGACGACACCTCATCGACCTATTTGGCCGTGTATCTCGATCCAAATGAAATAACAGAAAACAAACGTCACTGGTGCTTCAAAGCGCCGTCCCGCGAGCACGTTGATGCATTCTTCAAAGCGGGACTCTCGACCGGCGGCAAATCCGACGGCCAACCTGGCTTGAGGCCCCACTATCACCCCGGCTACTACGCCGCATTTCTGATCGACCCGGCCGGCAATCGCATCGAGGCCGTATGCCATGCCGCGAAACCCTAAACCCGAACCTCTCGAGGCCTAAGCCGCCACCTCACACCCCGCCTGCTCCAGCACAGACTGCGCCCTCTGTTGCAGATCGCCGCCAGCCAACGACGCGTCCGGCGACCTGACCCACGCGGCGATCCTTAACGTCGCGCCGCCATCCGCCGGATAATCCGCAACCGACACCACCGGTGCAAGCGTCGAACCGCTCAGCACACGCGGCTCGTCGGCCACGAGTTTCTGCAGTTGCCCGATCGCCGCATCCACGTCCTTGCGCTGCGCGAGTTCCACGTCGACCTCGATGCGCTGCGTCCCGCCACAACTGTAGTTGATCACCGGATTGCTCCAGATCTGGCTATTCGGCACGAACACGATGTTGCCGTCGCCGCGTTCGATCCGCGTCGTGAAGAGCCCCACCTCGCGGACGATGCCAGCCGCGGCGCCGCTGCCTTCGATCACGTCGCCGACGCGAAACGGTCGCAGCAACAGCAGCATCATGCCGGCCGCGATGTTCTGCAACGTGCCTTGCAGCGCGAGGCCGATCGCGAGGCCAGCCGCGCCGAGCACGGCCAATACGCTCGCGGTCGCGATGCCGACTTCACCGAGCGCCGCGATGAAGGCGAGCACGCGCACGGCCCACGTGCCCATCGCCGCGAGCATCGGCGCGAGGGTCGGGTCCGCGTGCGTGCGTGCGAGCGCCTTCGCTAACATCGCGCCGACGCGATTCGACAACCACCAGCCAATCACGACGATCAGCACGGCAATCGCGATATCAACGACGTCGTGTGTCAGCGTGACGAGCAGTGACGGCTGAAGATGAAAGAAACGGTAGAGGGAGTCGTCCATCGTCGGCTTGGTCCGCTTGATCGATACCGATGCAGAGCCAGCACGACGCGTTCCTGTCCATCGGTCGCAAGATGCGGTACGCGACTTGTAACCGGGCGTCGATCTCGACGGCATAAAGAAGATGCGCTCGAGCGTCTCAAAGATTGAGATGGACGATCTGCGCTTCATTCTGCGCGCCGCGCTCGGCGCGATTCGCGACGTTACACGCCGCGCGGCAGCGCTGCCTCGATGAACACCGCGCACAACGCTTGCATGCCCTTCGCGTCCTCCTCGTCGAAGCGCGCGATGATCGGGCTATCGACATCCCACACGCCGATCAGCGTACCGTCGGGCGCGACGAGCGGCACGACGATTTCCGATTGCGACGCCGAATCGCACGCGATGTGACCAGGAAACTCGTGCACGTCGCGCACGACCTGGGTCTGACGGGTTTGCGCGGCCGTACCGCAGACGCCCTTGCCGAGTGCAATGCGCACGCACGCGGGCTTGCCCTGGAACGGGCCGACCACCAGTTCGCGGCCGTCGTGAAAGTAAAAGCCGGCCCAGTTCAGATCGCTCAACGAATGAAAGACGAACGACGAGAAGTTCGCGGCGTTGGCGATCCAGTCCGTTTCGCCGGCCAAGAGCGCGCGCGCCTGCGCAACCAGTTCTTCATATTGCGCGGCTTTCGGCAGATGCGAGGTGGAGGAAACTTCGAACATGACGGGGTCTCTAATCAGAGCGGGATGGTAAACGGCAAAGTTTAAAGCAAGCGCAATCCCCACGCGCGGATGTCGAACGCGGCGACACACACCGCGCGCATATGCTCGCGTCCCCTCCAATTCTCAATTTGCCCTTTTCAGATTCTATCTTAATATTATAAATAACTCATTTCGCATTATTTTAACTCAAACTGATTTTTGCGAGTTCTATTTTGTTATATTACTCACTCCATTCGATCTGCTTTTTTAAGATACTCGATGCCAAACGCAAATTCAGATAAATCCATGAGTGAAGCAGGCTATACCGCCCTTCGTATAAATGAAGGCGTCGTTATGCGCTACTACAACGATGCACCAAAGAATGGTAATTGCACCTGGGGCATCGGCACATTAGCCCACTTCGGTCCGTGTACGGCGGAGGAACTAGCGCGAACGGTTGTTCCCGAAGAGGCAAACACTATCCTGCGAAATCGGGTTCGTGAGGCAGAGGCAGCAGTTAAAACCGTGGTCACGCAGTACGAATTGACTCAGGCACAGTTCGATGCTGCCGTGTCTTTTGCTTATAACTCGTCACGCCAGAACACACGCGACGCGCTAGGTCCCGCAAATACCGGAAACATGACAGCCGTCGCAGAAAAAATGATGCTCAATGTGATGATTACCCCGCGCGATCGCAATGGCCGAAAGATCGGTCCTGCGAAGAGAAGCCGGGGACTAACGAGCCGCCGCCAACGAGAATCCGCGCCCTTCCGGCAGTCCGCACAATGACAGGCCACAAGATTTTTGCATACGTGGCTCTCACACTGACCGCCTCGGCGAGCGTGTGCGCCGCACAAACACCACACGCGACAATCAATGATTTCGTCGGCAATTGGGTCGTGACCGATGTAGTTGACTACGCCGATATTTCTGGTGGCATCCCCGAAGCAAAAAGGATTCTCGGCATGACGATGACGATTACGCCGCAATCCATGAGCTTCGACAGGGAAACCTGCCAGCCGAACACAGGTTTTACCGTCAAACGAATCGACACGCTTTCGGCGTTGAAGAATCAGTTCGGGCTTCGCGTAAATGAAACCGGATTGCCCGCTACAACTGTTGTCGTAGATAGCGACAATTGTTTTGCGGTTTTCCGGATGGACGCTCGCAGGATTGTGTTTGGATGGGACGGCATCATCGTTCGCGCGCTACGCGATCAGTGAGAGCTCGCTGAGTACCGTCCCAGAGGCCTGGGCCTGCTACTGATCGACCCCAATAATCACGCTCGACGCCTTGAAAATCGCCGTCGCCGTCTTGCCGCTCGCGAGGCCAAGACGCGCCACGCTGTCGTTCGTGATGATCGCCGCGATCTGTGCGCCACCTGCACTGATCGTCACTTCCGAATTGACCGCGCCCTTCGTCACGGCCGCGACGGTCCCTTCGACGCAGTTGCGCGCCGACACCTGGTGCTTCGCGACATCGACCATCACGATCACCGACGATGCCTTCACGAGCGCAAACGCCTGCTTGCCAGCCGCGAGCCCGAGCGATTTCGCGCTGCCGTGCGTGATGATCGCGACGATCTCGAGACCGTCCGACGTGCGCAGCGTGACTTCGTCGTTGACGGCACCGTGCGTGACGTCAGTGATTTCACCGCTGAACTGATTGCGTGCGCTGGTTTTCATAGCGTGCTCCCTGTCGATTGAAGCGCGTGGCAACGCGCGGGTGGACGGACAAAACGAGTGTAGCGGATGCCGTGCGCGCCACCGCTAAACATCCAATGCGCCGCGGGTGTCGGCGACACCGTATCATCGTGGCCTTGCACGTCACACGCCGAATCCTTATGTCAGTCGCCGTTCTCTCCCGCCGTGCCTGCCGCACCGCCATGCTATGCGCCGCCGTCACGATGCTCGGCGCGTGCGGCACGCCAACGCCGCCGCATGGCACGCACGCTTTCGTCGACAACGTCACGCTGTTTCCGCTCGCCCATTACGACCAGAACGTCGATAACTGGCTCGATCCGAACAGCCCCGACTACGATAGGCCGTTTCTCAGCGCCGCCGAGCAGCACGCACATTTCGACGCGCTATTCGCGCGCTACTTCGGCACGGGCGAGAACGCGCCGTCGCCATGGAACCCCGCCTGGGTGAGCGCACGCGTGTTTCGCGAACAGGGCGAGGACATTGCCGCACTGCAACAGCGCCGCATCGACAAGTTCGACAACACCGGCAAGCATGGCGGCGTCATCGGTTACGGCGAAAACTTCCGGCCGCACGACAAGGCGTGGATCGACGCGATCGCCCGCAACATCAACGTCGCTCAGTTCACGCAAGCGCCGGTGTATCAGCCCGAGCGGCGCGCGATCGCGACCGGCAACCTGATGGTGCGCGAACTGCCAACCACCGATCCGTCGTTCTACGACCGTCACCTGGCCGGCGAAGGCTATCCGTTCGACAACCTGCAGATTTCGGCGGTGCGGCCGGGTACGCCGCTCTATGTGCTCGGCGGCAGCGTCGACGGTGCATGGCATTACGTGCAGACGCCCGACGTGCAGGGCTGGGTGCGCAGCGACGGCGTGGCGTTCGCCGACGATCGTTTCATCGATCAATGGCGCACGGCGGCCGGCAAGTCGCTGGGCGCGGTGATCGCCGCGTCGGCGGCGGTCAACGACAGCCGCGACGTATTCCGCTTCAACGCGCCGGCCGGGACGATGCTGCCGCTGCTGACGGGTGTCTCGGCATCGCCAGCCGCGACCAGCACCAACGCAGGCGCGCTCCAGCTACTCGTTCCCGCGCGCGACGTCGACGGCCGCGCGCTGATCCGCACCGCGTCGCTCGACACCACGCAGATCACGCCGATGCCGCTCACCGCGACACCGCGCCATCTCGCGATGCTGTTGAAGGCGCTGATCGGCCGGCCGTACGGCTGGGGGAACAGCGGCCTCTACAACGATTGTTCGTCGGAACTGCAAAGCATCTTCGCGGCGTTCGGCGTGTGGCTGCCGCGCCATTCGTCGACGCAGATGAGCGCCGGCCGCATGATCGATCTGTCGGACTCGACGCCCGCCGAGCGGCTCGACTATCTGGCGCGGCATGGCGTGCCGCTGCGCACGCTGATCTACATCGGCGGCCACGTGATGCTGTACCTCGGCACCACGACGCGCAACGGCGCCACCGTCCCGGTCGTCTATCAGGACGTGTGGGGCCTGCGTCCGGCCGACAACAGCCGGCGCGCGGTGATCGGTGGTTCGGTAATCCTGCCGCTCGACGAGCGCATCGCCGAGGACGCGACGCTGCAGTCGCTCGCCGCGACGCGGACGTTCCAGATCAGCATCCTCGGCGCACCGGCCGGCAGCGTGGCGCCGTCGTCCGCGCCGCCTGCGGACGAGGACAATCCGGCGGGGTGAATGACAACGGCGACTCGCCCTCGCCCGGGCCCGAAAATATTTTTCCCGGAGTGTCGATCCAACGGTCACAAACTCGTCGTAACGTTGAAGACCCAGCTCACGCAGCCGGTCTTTCCACTGAGGAACCGTTACTTCAAGGAGTCACCGTCATGTCCAGCGCCGCAGTCAAACCGATCCCGGAAGGGATGCACTCACTCACGCCGTACCTGATCTGCAAGAACGCCGCCGATGCGATCGCGTTCTACACGAAAGCCTTCAACGCCGTCGAACAGGTCCGTCTGCCCGGCCCCGACGGCAAGGTGATGCACGCGACCCTGAAAATCGGCGACTCGATGCTGATGCTGACCGACGAATGGCCCGAGCACCAAAGCTTCGGCCCGAACACGCTGAAGGGCACGCCGGTCACGATTCACCACTACGTACCGGACGTCGACGCAAGTTTCAAACAGGCGGTCGACGCAGGCGCGACCGTCACGATGCCCGTCACCGATATGTTCTGGGGCGACCGCTATGGCCAGGTCAAAGACCCGTTCGGCCACAGCTGGTCGCTCGCGACGCACAAGCGCGACCTTAGCGCCGAGGAAATCCAGAAGGCGATGGCCGCGATGGATTGTTCGTCCCAAGAGAAGAAGTGAGCTGAAGGTGGGCGTCGGGCGAACGCACGCCCGGCCCCACCGACACCCGTCCCGAAGGAGCAACGCCATGCAGAAAATCGCGCCGTGCCTGTGGTTCGACGGCAATGCGGAAGAGGCCGCGGAGTTCTACACGTCGGTGTTTCCGGCTTCGCGCATCGCCACCACACTGCACTCCACGGACGCCGGCCCCGGACCGGCGGGCGAGGTCGTCGCCGTCACCTTCGAAATCGAAGGCCAGGAGTTCATGGTGCTGAACGGTGGCCCGCAATATAAATTCACGCCGGCCATCTCGCTGATGGTTCACTGCGACTCGCAGGAAGAAGTCGACCGCTACTGGTCGAAGCTGCTCGACGGCGGCGAGCCGGTGGCCTGCGGCTGGCTGCGGGACCGCTTCGGCGTGTCGTGGCAGATCACGCCCAACGTTCTGCTGCAGATGCTGCGCGATCCGGATCGCGCGAAGGCAAGCCGCGTGATGGCGCAGATGATGAAGATGGTCAAGCTCGATATCGCGCCGCTGGAACAGGCGTATCGCGGCGAGTAGGACCGCGTCGGCAGCGAGCGCCCCGCCTTCCCTCGCTTGCGCGATCTTTTGATAGGATCGGACTCCACCCCAACACGGCGAGACAACCACGGTGCGCGTCAACCATCAGGCGTTCTTCTGCTCGCTGTTCATCGCACGTCTCGCCGATCAGATCCTGCTCTTTCTGGTGCCGCTCGTCGTCTATCAAACGACGCGCCAGGTTTCATGGTCGGGCCTCGCGTTCTTCATCGAAACGCTGCCGCGCTACCTCGTGTTCCCGTTCTTCGGCGCGCTCTGCGACCGCTTCCCGCCGCTGCGTCTGATGCGGCTGAGCCAGGCAGTGCGCGCACTCGCGTGCTTCGGTGGTATCGCCGCGTATGCGCTGTTCGGCGGCATCGGCTGGCTGATCGCGCTGTCGGCCGCGTGCGGCGTGCTGACGAGCCAGGGGCTCGTCGCGCGCGAGGTGATGCTGCCGCAGATCTTCAGCACGCAGCAGATCCAGAAAGTGCTCGCTTATTCGCAACTGGCCGACCAGCTCGGCTTTGTGCTCGGGCCGATGCTCGCCGCCCTGCTGCTCGGTGTGTGGCGTTGGGAATGGGTGGTCGCCGCGACCGGCGTGCTGTTTCTGTGCGCCGACGCGGCGCTGTTGGTCTGGCAGCGACTGAGCGGTTTTCGCGCGCGCTCGCCCGGGTCCGCTCAATCGCTCGCGCGCGCCGCTCGCTGGAGCACGCCGCTGCGCATCGCGCTCAAGCACGTGTGGACGCTGCCGGGTTTGAAAAAGGTCATCATGCTCGCGGCCGCGGAGAACCTCGTCATCGGTGTCACGCTCGCGACATCGGCGGCGATGGTGACGGACTTGCATGCGCAATCCAATCGCTACTACGCAGCTTTGCAAACGGCCGGCGCGGTCGCCACGGTGCTGGTGCTGCTGACGGTGGCGCGCGCCGGCTGGCCCGCGCGCGTGCTCGGTCTCGTCGCGTTCGTGATGATCTGCGCGGGCGGCGTGATCGCGGGCGCGAGCGCGTCGCCGGGGGGCTATGCGCTCGGCTTTCTGCTGATCGTCGGCTTCGACAAGATGTTCAACGTGTACATCCGCAGCGCGCGTTTGCAGATCATTCCGCCCGAGGACTACGGCAAGACGATCGGCGTCGCGATTTTGCTGAACAATCTGACGCAGCCGCTCGCCGGCCTGCTGGTCGGCGTGTTCTCCGCTCGTACGCAAACGGGCCCACTGATCGTCGCGCTATCGCTGACGATGGGCGGCATCGGCGCCGCGGTATCGATCGGCTCGGCGCTGCTGCGCCGCAAGCGCGCGTGGGCGCTCGAAGACTGACAGCGCTTCGACACGCGACCATACTCGCAAAGTTACCCACAGTTTTTGTTGGCAAATCTGTGCATAACTTCCTGGAAAAAGCCGCAAGCCTTTGATACGGCTGTCGTTTTTTCGTCTGCATCGAAGGTGCGGCAGCGCACGGAGCTTTACCGGGGTTCATGCTCGAACGGAAGTCATGATGCATGACAGGTTGCAACGCAACCGGGAACTCGCCCGCGCGCAGGACGGCGATGATCCGCGTGGCCCAGCTAAACCCGGCACTCTGTAATTCATGACGAAAGGGCTACGTTCGCTTGCGGCACAATTAGCCGTATTTCACGGCCAAACATTCATGAAAAAGTAAAGTCACACGCATGGCGCAGTTTTTTTGTATCGGTGACAATGTGTCTGCCTGATCTGAAATTACCGGGTGTGCGTGCGTAACCCCGATGTGAACTCAGGTTCACATTCAACCGGAAATAGCCAATTCAATAGGCATGGATTGTTAAATGTGATTTGCAAAATTCAATTGATAAATCACATCTGTCAATTGCGTTCAGAATGCAGCACATTTAATCAAAATGCTTTGCGAGTCGAATACGGAAAGACAGGCCAATCATGAATTGCGGCGCGAAGCCGGCACCGCGCTACGCGAAGACGCGGGGGTTGTCGGCGTGTCGGCGGGACGGCGACGCGCGCTGAAGGCGCTGTCGTGGCTCGCCATCGCCGCGCCCGCGGGCTGGCTCGCGAGCCGCCCGCCATGGCGCACATGGACCGCCGACTTCCGCACCGCGACCGGCGAACTGCATGACATACTGCTCGCGGATGGCTCCCAGATCACGCTGGGCAGCGCGACCGCGATCGACGTCGCGTTCGAAGCGAACGTTCGGCGCGTTCATCTGCTTGAAGGGGAAATCATGGTGCGGCCCGTGAGCGATGTCCGCGGCAGCGCTGGCACCCGAACGACTCATGCGCCTTTACTCGTGCAAACGGCCGAAGGCGTCGTCGAAGCGCGTGGCGCGCAGTTCAGTGTGCAGCAACGCGATGGTTTCACGCGCGTGGCTGCGTTTCGCGGCGACGCGCTGGCGACGCCGGCAGCGACCGCGGCGCTGATGCTGACGCAGGACCAATGGTGCAGGTTCACGCGCGACGGCATCGCGGCGCCGCTCACGCTCGACCCACGCGAGGCGATGTGGACGCGTGGCCTGCTCTACGCGAACGACATGCGTATCGCGGACCTCGTCGATGAACTCGCGCGCTATCACGCCGGCGTGTTGCGCTGTGCCGCCGACGTCGCCGATCTACGCGTGTCGGGCATCTATCAGCTCACCGATAGCGACGCGACGCTCGCGCTGCTGCGGCGGATCTACCCGATCCGTCTGCGCTCGATCACGCCTTACTGGACCCTCGTCGAAGCGCTCGACAGCACGAGAATCTGACGCTCAAGCCGCCACGGCCTGCGGCAGCGCGAACCCTTGCTCGCCCTGCTCGCCGCCGAGTGCATCGATCAGATCGCGCAGCATGCGGTCGAGTTCGGCCGTCATCAGCGCGACGTCCGAATCGAAGCGTTCGTCGTCGTTCTGCGCGGTCGGATCGCTCGCTTCCTTGAGCACGTCGAGCGGCGCGATGCGCTTGATCGTCAGCGACGGCGTCAGCACGAACGACACGCGATCGTTCCACGTCATCGCCAGCCGCATGCATTGCTTACCTGCCTCGATATGGCGACGCATGTCTTCGGCGTCCAGTGCATGTCCGACATAGCGGACCGTCGCGTTGCCCTCGGCGGGCGAACGCAGCTCGGTGTCCTGATCGAGCGTAAAACCCGCCGGCGCGTCGCCGTCGAGCAGCCAGCCGGTCATCGCCGCGACCGGCGACTGCGCGACGCGCACCGTCATCAGCGGCAACTGGTCGATCGACTTGACGAGCAGACCGCGCACATCGTCGGCGAGCGCCTGCGACGCCGCGTCGATCACGAGCCAGCCATTCGTGCAATCGATCCACACGCGCGTATCGCGGCGGATGCTGAATGCGCGCGGGCGCAACTCGTCGGTGACCTGCTCTTTCAGGTCGCGCATCTGCTTGCGGCCCGGCTTGAAGCCCTGCTGCTCCTCGAGCTCGGCCGCGCGCTCGCGCGTGATCTGGGTGACCACCGACGCGGGCAGCAGCTTCTTCTCGGCACGGAACGTCAGCAGCATCTGACCATTCATGGCGTAGACGAGCGAGTCGCCGTCGCGCGGCGGCGCCCACCCCTGGGCCTGCATCTCGACGCTCTGGCCGGGCGCGAACGCGTACGGCGCGAGCCACTTCTGCAACTGTTCAGGGGTGACGGACCACGGAGCGGGCAGACGGTGCAGCTGAAGGTTTTTGAACCACATGAGCGAAGTCGGATTTAGGCAAAGCGCAGCATTTTATCCGACGAGAACCAGACGGGGCGTTCTGGCCGACGCGATCGTGGATACTGCCGATTTTCAGAAATAAAGCAAAAAACCTTCCGACTACAGGCCCGCGCATCCGCGCGTTTTGGCGGCAAATCACCTAGACTTTTGGACAGGACAGAGCTAGACGGAGGCGGTCATGGCCGACCAAACCGCAAGTTGGCAAACGGTGCAATACGAGGGCTTCGAGATACACGTGTCACCTGTTCCAAAGGACCCGCCCGACCCGGCGCATGCCGCCGACGCGGCCACGCAAAAGAGTCGCTACACGTATCTAGGCTACGTCTGTCATCCGGGCGCCAATCCCCAGCTTCCTGGCCATGCGGTGCCGTTTCACGCGGATGGCGAGGAGAGCTTCGCGAGTGTCGACGACGCGCTCTACGAAGCGGTGCACGTGGGACGCAGCATCGTCGACGGCACGCATCCGGACCTGACGGTGCTGCCGCTCGTGACGGGCGGCGTTTGACACCCGCAACGACACCCGCAACGACACCCGCAGCGCGTCGAGCCGCCGTTTTCGGTTCGGCGCCAGTCAGCCCAACGCGCGTTTGATGCGCGACTTCAGCAGCGCCCGGCGCAGCCGGCCGGTGCGCTCCGGCTCGCTGACCGCTAGCGCACCGTCGATGGCGGTGCCGCGGCGCAGGTAATAGCGGTCGAACGTCGCCTGCGTCATCCCCCACTTGTTGAGAAACTGGCGACGGCCGTCGTTCTTCACGATCTTGCCGGTGCTCTTCTGCTGGAAGTGATAGACGAGACTGTCGCCGACGCCGACGAACACGCGGCAGCCCGCGTCCCACAGCTTCATCGAGAAATCGTTGTCGCTGCTCATGCCGGGGCTCAGCTCGCTGCTGTAGCCGCCCACCTTGAACCACCAGTCGCGATGCACGAGCGTCGGCGGCCACGTCGCGCCGCGCCAGTCGGCACGCACGAGACTGGGCGCGGCAGCGACCAGCTCGTCGGCGCGAAACACCTGGGCATCGCGGCCGAAGTCGCGTACGACCACGCACGGATTGCCCGAATCGACCGGCTCGATCATCGTGCCCGACAACATGAACAGCCTGTCGGCCGGCATCTGCGCGAGACGCTTGACGAGCGCTTCATCCCATCCCGGGCAGCAGTACATGTCGTCGTTCATGTAGACGATGTAGTCCTGCGTCGCGCGCGCCGCCGCGATATTGACCGCGTGGCAGATGCCGATATTGCCGGGCGACGCCGTATGCTCGATGCCCTCGTCGCGCACCCACGCGAGCGTGCCGTCCGAACCGTCGTTGACGTGCACGATGATCTGGTGCGGATACGTCGAATGACGGCGCAGGCTTTTGATCACGAGGCGCAGATAAGGCAGGTTGTTCCAGGTCGGGATGATGATTGAGAACATCGAGTCGGTCCGTTGAGCTGGGCGCGGGGCGCGGCATGCGCCGCGCGCCGGCCATGAATGTCGCGCGATTGTACCGCCCCCCGCCTGCGCGCACGACAGGCGCCGCCTGCCGCCGCCACGCCGAATACCGCGGGCCGACGGTACCTTACCGCGTGCGGCAGCAAGCATTCCGCAAGGTAGCGCATGGTTATAATCCGGATCGCTCTGCCGTCTTGAAAACCTCAAATGGTCCGGCGTCCCCTGCAATTTCACCACCGGAACGGTAGTGTGCTCATCGATAACGTAGACCTATGATTTTTGCTTCCAGTCTGGTCTGGCTCACGTCGGCCCTGCTGTTTCTCGCGCCCGCGGTCAATCTGATGTGGCGCGGCGGCACCGGCTACTGCTTTTTCGTACTCGTCGCGCTCGCGCTCGGCGCGGCCATCGTCAACCGGCGCATGCCGGGCTATTTCTCCGCGTTGCGCACCTATCGCTGGTTCACGATCGGCATGCTCGCGTTCGTCGTCGGGATCGGCGCGCAGCAGCTGGCGCTCGGCTACTGGCTGCCACGCGAACTCGACTCGGTCGCGCGCTTCGTGTTCGCGCTGCTGGTGTTCCTGCTGCTGCGCCAATTGCCGTCGCGCAATCTGCGCATGATCGGCTGGGGCTGTGCGGCCGGCGCGCTCGCGGTGGGCGCATGGGCGATCATCAATCAGCCGCCCGGCGGCTGGACCGATGCGAACCGTCTGAACAACTCGTACACGAACGCGATTCCGTTCGGCGATACCGCGCTGCTGCTCGCGTTCCTCTCGGTATTCACGCTCGGCTGGGACAATCCGCGCGACTGGCGCGTGCTCGTGCCGCGCGTGCTCGCGCTGGTGTCGGGCGGCTATGCGTCGTTTCTGTCGGGCTCGCGCGGCGGCTGGCTCGCGGTGCCGGTGTTCGTCGTGCTGCTAGGCATGCAGTACCACTGGTTCACGCGGAAAAAGCGCCTGCTGGTCGCGACGCTCGTGATCGTGATCGGCGCGGGGGGGCTGTTGTCGACCGAACGGGTCCAGAAGCGCTTCGCCGAAGTGCCGAACGATGTATCGATGATGCACAAAGGCGAAGACTTCACGGCCACCGGTCTGCGCCTGCAACTATGGAACGCATCGCGGATGATCGTCGAGCGGCATCCGCTGTGGGGCGTCGGCAAGGGCCATCTGGTCAACGAGCTCGGCGCGATGGCCAAGCGCGGCGAGGTGAAGGCCGAGATCGTCAACGAACGCGCGCATAGCGACTTCTTCTCGACCCTGGCCGAGATGGGCGCGGTCGGCGTGATCTGCCTGCTGCTGTTCTACTACGGCATGACGGTGTATTTCTGGCGGCACCGGCATGCGAGCGACCCGGCGATTCGCGCCGCGTCGTATTCCGGTCTGGCGGTCGCGTCGAGCACGGTAATCTTCGGCCTCACGATCGACGTGCTGGTGCCGGTCATGGTGACGGTACTGCTCGCGCTGCTGGTAGCGACACTGCTGGCGATGATCGATGCACGCAAGCGCGAGCTGCGCAGCGAAGCGCCGGCCGCGCCGACGCCAGCCGCGCTCGTGCGCGAGACGCAGCCGCGCGATTGATTCCGATTCGACGAGAAGCGGCTGCCCGAGCGCGGAGCGCCGCCCTCATCCTCGCGTGAACACCTCGTAAAGCGCCGCGACGTGCGCGTCGACGCTCGGGTCGTACACGAGGCTGTCGCGCGGCGCCGCGATGCGCGCGGCGCCGCTCTTCACGCGTTCGACCGCCTGCCCGATCGCACGCTCGAAACTGCCCTCGGACTGCCGCGAAAACTCGATC
>NZ_JBFPKO010000270.1:0-206 GCF_040948765.1 Paraburkholderia sp. BR10923
ACCGCCATATGTACCTTGCTGCCTTTCTTGCGTTTGTATCCGTCGTAGCCTGCGCGTGCGCCGCTTTCGCACGTCGACTGCAGCGTACGGCCATCGAGGATGACCGCGCTGGGTTGACCACGGCGGTCCTGGGCGACCCGGATGATCGAACGCAAATCGCTCACCATGGCCTCGAAGCAGCCCGCCTGAATCCAGCGTTGCGTCTG
>NZ_JBFPKO010000271.1:0-204 GCF_040948765.1 Paraburkholderia sp. BR10923
GCGCGGTCATCCTCGATGGCCGTACGCTGCTGTCGACGTGCGAAAGCGGCGCACGCGCAGGCTACGACGGGTACAAGCGCAAGAAAGGCAGCAAGGTACATATGGCGGTGGACACGTTGGGACAACTGCTCGCGGTGCATGTGACGCCGGCCAACGAGCTGGTGCGCGCGCAGGGTGGAGAAGTGGCGCGTCTGGTTCAGCAGG
>NZ_JBFPKO010000272.1:0-200 GCF_040948765.1 Paraburkholderia sp. BR10923
CAAGCACGATCGAACCACCGCCCAGCGCCCGGGCCGTGCTCGACGCCGTGCCGTACAACTGGCCACCGTTGATCGCGTCCACGCTCGATGCCCGCACTGCGCCCGCAGCCACCCCCGTCACCGTACGGTTGCCCGCGGTGCCTGCCACGTTGATCGCCGAACCGTCAGCGTCTTTTGCCACCGTGATGTCGCGGGTGGTT
>NZ_JBFPKO010000027.1:0-99338 GCF_040948765.1 Paraburkholderia sp. BR10923
GGGCAAACGCCCGCGTGCAATGCCCGCAAGGGCCAAAAACCAAAGGATGACCGTCGGCTTCACGACCTGAACACCTCTACATCGCCGACACGTCGCAAATTCAGCTGCTTGTTCAGCGTAGCCCTAATTACGGCTACGGCTTTGGGCGTGGACCTTGCCTGTCGATTGGCCAATTCGGCACAGCCTGGCGTCGATGCGTTCATTGTGGGCTGGCACAACACTAGTCTTTATGGATATTTCGCTTCAACTTTTGTCGCAGGTAAGCTGATGGGGTTGACGCGCGATCAGTTGGTATCCGCACTGGGTATTGCATTTCATCAAGCCTCAGGTAATTCCCAAGCACATCTGGACGGTGCATTGACGAAGCGTATGGGCGCTGGCTTCGCTTCCTATGCCGGCGTAATGGCTGCGCGTCTATCTCAGCGGGGCGTCCAAGGAGCCAAAAATATTCTGGAAGGTCGCCGTGGCTTTTATTATCAGTTTCACGGTAACAAGTATTCGCGCGATTTCCTCTTTGAGGGACTAGGAAGTACTTTTGCCGCGACCGAGGTCTCGTTCAAGCCATGGCCGTCGTGCCGTGGTAGTCATACGGCGGTCGATGCAGCGCTGACTATGTTTGCAGAGAACAATATTGAAGCTCCCGATGTGGAAAGCATCACCATCTACAATGGCCCGGGCGAATATCTGCTTCTCGATTTTCCGCTTGGCAAAAAGCAGAACCTAACATCTGTCGTGGACGCGCAATTCAGCAATCCTTGGGTTGTGGCGTGCGCGTTGGTGGACCATAAGGTCGGCTTCGAACATTTCACTACGGCAGCGATCCGGCGCCCTGATCTGCTGGCAATCGTCAAACGCATCAACACGATGGAAGACAAAAGCCTGGCACGTCCGGGCGGCGGACCTGGTGCTACACGCCTTGACGTTTCTCTGAAAGATGGCCGGACGTTTACCAAAACGGTGGCATTTGCCAAAGGCGAACCCAAGAATCCAATGTCGCCCATCGAGTTCCGTCAAAAATTTCTCGATTGCACGAAAAAGGCGGGAATGAGTAGTGTGCAAGCCCAAGCGTTGATGGCCGACATTCAACAACTGGAGACCCTGCCAAAGGCCAACACCTTGACCACAGCTATGGCCTTGTAGCCGCGATCCTGCGGGGATTATATGGGCGGATTTACTAATCCGCCCCTAAGGAATCGCGTCTTCCTCATCGTCGAACGGAATACATGCCAATACCGGGCATCCGAACGTCCACGCCGTGCCGGGATAGGAGGCCTACCGCTGCACCAAGGCTAGCTTGACCCCGACTCCGACGAACGCGGCTGCAAAGCTCCGGCGCATCCACTTGAGAACATCGGGGCGCGAAAGAATGCGATCACGGACCCTCGCCGCGAAGACGCCGTATGCCATGAAAACGACGAACGTCATCGCCATGAAGACGAGCGATAGTTCCAGCATGCGAAGCGCAGGCTGGTTTTCGCCGCGATCGATGAATTGCGGCAGGAACGCGAAGAAGAAGATCGAGAGTTTAGGGTTGAGAATATTCACGAGGATCGCGTGCAAGATCACATCCCGGTCGGTACGGGCGGGGCTGTCGAACGTGATCTTCAACGGTCCTTTTTCCTCGAGTGTTTTCCATGCAATGAGAAGCAGGTAGGCGACGCCCGCATATTTGATCGCTGAGAACGCGACAGCGCTCGCATGCAGGAGCGCTGCCAGACCAGTGTCATCAGTCGAACGTGATCAAGTCCTTGAAGATCAGTCGTCCCCAGCTATTTCCGCGCGCGTGCACAAGCAGTCCACCCTCCGAAAGCCCGCCAAGTTGGATTGGCGCGAAACCGAGTTTTTCCGCAAGCGCACCAATTTCCGCTGCGGCGCCGTCATCATCGCTCGCGAGGAACACGACTCTCCTGCCGCCCTGCACGGCCGGATCCTGGCCGAGGACGGCCGCAGCCAGATGATTGAAGCCTTTCACCAGCCTGGCTCCGGTGAACGCGTTCGCGACGAAAGCTGACGACGGGAGACCGTCGAGTTCCTCGGGCGGGGAGAACGTGTTCATCACGTCGACGATGATCTTTCCCTTCCAGTTGGGCAGCGCCTTCGCGACCTGCGGGTATGACTCGAAACGAACAGCCAAAAAGATGATGTCCGCCTTGACGGCTTCCGCCAGGGTTTTGGGAATGATCGTAGGTCCGATCGCTGCTGCATCGGAAGCAAAGCTTGCCGGGTCGCGCGTGGTTGCAACGGATACTTCGATGCCATTGCGAGCGAACGCCCTGGCAAGTGCGTGGCCGATCTTGCCGAAGCCAATGATTGCGTAACTCATATGTTTCTCCATCGTTTCCCGGCGGGCTCAGAGCTTGTAGCCGCCGCTCGCTTCAATCGTTTGGCCGGTCACCCAATGGCCTTCATCGGAGGCCAGGAACGCCACGACGGCCGCGATTTCTGAAGGCTCGCCAAAGCGGCCCAGCGCGATTTGGGCCTCGACCGCCTTGACGAGTTCGGGATTCGCCCGAAATTCGGCGTTCGCATCCGTTCGCGTGAAGCCCGGCGCTACGGCGTTCGCTGTGATGCCACGCGGCCCGAGCTCGATTGCGAGCGTATGGGTCAGGGTGTTGATGGCCGCTTTCGCCATCGAGTACACGGGCGCAGCCGTCACGGGCTTCGTGGCGGCTGCGGAAGAAATGTTGATGATGCGTCCACCATCGGCGAGTCGATCGAGAGCGGCCTGAATGATGAAGAACGGCGCGCGGGCGTAGACCGCCATCAGGGTGTCCCAACTCTCCGGCGTCGCGTCCTTGAAGCCAACCCAGCCGGAATTGCCAGCGTTGTTGACGAGAATGTCGAGGGCCTTGCTTCCGTTGCGCTTGATGAACTCGTCGTCGAGTCTCTCGAACAAGGCCGGGACGCTCGCCGGATCAACGAGATCCGCATGGATCGCGAACGCGGTGCCTTCCGCTTTCTCGATGGCCGCGATCGCCTCGTCCGCGCTGGATTTGCTGGCGTTGTAGGTTAGCGCGACTGTCGCACCATCCTTTGCAAGACGTTCGGCGATCGCGCGGCCAATGCCTCGTGATGCCCCGGTAACGAGAGCTGTTTTGCCCTTTAGAGGTTGTGTCATCTGATTTTTCTCCTCAGAGTTGTGCCAAGCCGCCGTCAACGGCGACCTCGCTGGCGGTCATGAAGCTGCTGTCCGACGACGCAAGAAAGGCGGCGACCGCCCCGATCTCCACCGGATCGGCCATACGCTGGAGCGGCGTCATCGCTCCGTAGGCCTTCTGGCCCTCTTCGCCTAGCGCCTCCTTCGCTAGTTCGGTCGCCGTCGCCCCGGGCGACAGCACGTTTATCCGGATGCCAGTGCCCTTCAGGTCTTCCGCCCAAGTCCGGGCAAGGTTGCGCACCGCTGCCTTGCTCGCGCTGTAGGCCGTGAACCCCGGGGCTCCTGTGGTGCCAGCGCTCGATCCGGTCAGGATGATCGAACCGCCTGAGCCCATCAGCGGCAGCGCCTTCTGGACCGCGAAGATTGTCCCCTTCACATTGGTGTCGAAGGTGTCGTCAATGTGCTGGCCGGTGATCTGTCCGAGCGGAAGCGGGCTTCCCGTCCCCGCATTGGCGAAGACGATGTCCGGGGTTCCGCGCTCGGCCTTCACCGCCGCGTAGAGCCGGTCGAGGTCGGCCAGATCGGTGACCGAGCCCTTCACCGCGCGTGCATTGGGCCCGAGGGCGGCCACAGCGGCGTCGAGCGCTTCCTGCCGGCGGCCGAAGACGAAAACGAACGCGCCCTCCTCGATGAAGCGCTGAGCCGCGGCGCGGCCGATACCGGTAGCGCCGCCGGTGATCACGGCGGTCTTTCCATTCAGTCTGTTCATGTCATGCATCCTTCGAAACGAAAGCGACAAACACGATTCTGCTGCTCTTGATTCATGAAGCCAATTGACTAAATATGGATGTTTCTCATCTATTCTTTAGATACGTATGCTTGACAACGTCACGATCAATCAACTTCGGGCCTTCGTCGCCGTGTGTGATCACGGAAGCTTTTCCGGGGCTGCACGGGAGCTGAGGCGTGCACAGTCGGCGATCAGTCACGCGATCAGCGCTCTCGAAAGCGCCTTCGATGTGGTGCTGTTCGAGCGCAACACTCGCAAAGCGACGCTGACGGCTGCTGGCCGCAGCCTCCTGCCTGATGCTCGCGGTGTGATCTCGCGCACCGAGGAAATGAAGATGCGTGCGGTTGCCATTGCTGAAGCTGGGGTCCCACAGGTCTCGGTTGCCGTGGATAGCTACTTTCCACGTGCGCACCTGATCGAATGCCTGCGCACCTTGCAGGCGGACTTTCCAACGGTTGCGATCAATCTGCGCATGACGACCATGCAGGACGGCGAGCGTTTGGTTCGCGAAGGCATGTGCGCGTTGGCGGTGACGATCACGGACGTGCCGGAGCTGAGCCCCGGCACCATAGAAAGGCAGCATCTATGTGACGCGCAAATGGTGACCGTCTGCGGGCCATCCCATCCGCTGGCCTCAATCGCGGGGCCAATCCCGCGGGAGGAATTTGGCCGGCACATCCAGCTCGTCGTAACCGACAATCAGCCCGATGCGGAAAAGACACAACAGGGGGTCGCCAGTGAACGCCAGTGGCGGGTGAATGACCTCGGCGCGAAGCACGATCTGCTCAGAGGAAGCTTGTGCTGGGGGCACATGCCGCGCCATCTGGTCGAGGAAGACCTCTTGAAGGGGACACTTGTCGAACTCCAACGGCGCGCATGGCACATGCGCCCCCTCACGTTCATGATCTCGCAGCGGCGCGGCTACTCGTTTTCCGAATGCGAGGCACGGCTGGTCGAACTTCTCGGCAATCGTGATCCTTCGCAAACGGTGGGAAGACCGAGGCCAGCGTAACGCGCGGCCGCTGTCGACAGCGACACAAGAAACGCGCGCACAATAATGCGTCGCTTACCTGGCCCCGGAGGAAACAATCATGTCTCTCGATCGCTATACCCTGCTCGGTCGTTCCGGCCTGCGCGTGAGCCCGATGTCGCTCGGCACGATGACGTTTGGCACCGAATGGGGCTGGGGCGCCGACGAAGCAACGGCGCAGCGGCTCTTCGATCTATACGTCGACGCAGGCGGCAACTTCATTGACACGGCTGACCTTTACACGGAAGGCACGAGCGAGCAATGGGTCGGCCGCTTCACAGCGGCGCGCGCGATGCGCGAGCGGCTCGTGATCGCGACGAAGTACTCGTACAACGCGCAGCCCGGCAACCCGAACGCAGGCGGCAACCACCGGAAGAACCTGCTTCGGGCGCTCGAAGGCTCGCTCAGGCGGCTCGGCACAGACTACATCGATCTCTATTACCTGCACACGTGGGACCGCATGACGCCCGCCGACGAAGTGATGCGCGCGATGGACGACGCCGTCAGCGCTGGCAAGATCCGTTACGTCGGCCTCTCTGACGTGCCAGCGTGGTATGCGGGTCGGGCGCAGACGCTCGCGGACTGGCGCGGTTTCGAACCGGTCGCTGCAATGCAGTTGGAATACTCGATGATAGAACGCAACGCGGAACACGAGTTCGCGGACCTTGCTACACACCTCGGCATGGGGCTCGTGGCGTGGAGCCCGCTTGGCATGGGCGTGCTGTCGGGCAAATACCGTCCGTCGCAAGACGCCCAAAACCAGGCCGCTGTAACGGGCAGTGGTCGCCTGCAGACGCTAGGTACCGCGCCGCCGCCCGGATTCGACAAGCTATCTGCGCGCAACTTTTCGATCGTCGCCGAGCTGGAGGCAGTCGCGCACGCTGCGAATCGGCCGATGGCCCAGGTCGCCCTGAACTGGCTGTATCAGAAACGGGGGGTTGCGAGCATCGTCGTCGGCGCGACGAAGGCCGCGCAGCTCGAACAATCGCTCGGTGCACTCGACTTCGTGCTGGCGCCCGAGTTGATTGCCAGGCTCGACGCGGCTTCGGAGCCGCCCCACCCGTTCCCGTACTACATGTTCGCGGATGGTCATCAGGCACGCATTCATGGACAGGTCGATGTGGCCGCACAACCGCCGAATCATGCCGACTTTCAGCGAGTGCCCGCGCCGCAGCCCACCGGGAAGTGAGCAGCACACACCTACCGTCGCGACAACCACCAGAGCACTGACACCACGACCGAAATCACGATGCACGTGACGATCGGGAAATGGAAATTGATACCGCCGCGAACGATATGGATGTCGCCAGGCAGCCGGCCGAACGGGATACGCACGAACCAGCGCCATCCGAGGCCGGCAAGCAGGCACAGCACGCCCAAAAGAACGAGGAAGCGGTTCATGGTGCTCGGTCACTCACGAAAAAACCAATCGCGTCGAGGTCCCCTATCGAGAATGGCTCCAGCTACCGCGTCCGTTCTTCCCGGGTTGCCTGCTGATAGCCACGCCATCGACGCGCTCAAAGGAATCCGCCGCCGCCATCCCATGGGCACGCAGCACCTCGGCCAGCGAATCGCGCAAGAGTGCAATCGGCCGCACGAGCCGTCCCGGTAGCGGGTGGTGAACGAGCCAGACCTCGACGCCTGATTCGAAATCCGTGACATCAATCACCTGCAACACGTCGCGAAACGGGCTGCGCGCAAGCACTTCCGGCGAGACGATCCCGATTCCGAGTTGGCGCGCGACAAGCGATAGCTGCAAGTCGGAGCCGAACGCCTCGACGGCGATGTTGAACGGCAACCCCGCCCGCGCGAGCGCGCGCGACAGCGCCGAGCGCATGCCGCAGCCGTCCTGGTTGAGCACCCATGGATGCTGCGCGAGGTATTCCAGGGTGACGGGCGTTTTCGGCAGCCCAAGCGAACGCGCCGCGACGACGGCAGTCGGCATGAAAGCGAGCCGCGTACTGACCAACGCCTCGGGCAGCGCGATATCACCGGGCATCAACACGACAGCGGCGTCTACCTGCGCCAGTTCGACCGATTGCAGCAGACGCGGTGACCAGCCCGCCGTAACACGCAGCGTCAGCTTGGCGTAGGTGCCGCGCAAGCGGTCAAGCGGCTGTTCGAGCGCGAGGTCGGAGAGGAACGGCGGCACGCCGATGCGCAGTTCGCCTTCCGGCTCGCTGTCTGGGGACGCGACGGCCAGCAGTTCATCGACGGCGCCGAGCACGTTACGCGCCAGCAGGTAGACCTCCCGCCCGGCGGCGGTCGGCTTGAGCGGCTTCTCCTGACGGTCGAGCAGCGCGAGAGCCAGTGTGCTTTCGAGGCTCTGGATGCGGCGCGTCAGGCCGGGCTGGGTTAGATGGAGCCGTTCGGCGGCACCGACGATCGAGCCACACTCGACGACGGCCACGAACGCCTGAAGATCACGCGTGTTCAAAACAATCTCGCATAATCATTATCAATACATTTCAATTGTCGCATAACGATGCGACTTCTAGCATAGACCATAAGTCCTTCAACCGGAGCGTCGTCATGGACCGCCCCGCAGATCTTTCATCCTGTACCGTCGGCCAGCCGCACGCCGAACGCGCCGACGAGCGCCAGGCCGGCCAGCTCACCACGCCGATGACGGTTTTTTTCGCCACCGCAGTCGGTCTCATCATCATCAACCTGTTCGCCGCGCAGCCGCTCACCGGCCCGATTGCCACCGCGCTGAGTCTGCCCCATGCGCTCGGCGGCCTCGTCTCGATGCTGCCGCAGATCGGCTACGCCACTGGGCTCGTGCTGCTCGTTCCGTTGGTCGATCTGATCGAGAACCGCCGCCTGATCGTGCGGACGCTGTTCTGCTGCGCATTGCTCCTCGCTGTGCCGATGTTCGCGCGTTCGGCGTGGGTGTGCCTTGCCGCGCTATTCCTCGCGGGCGCGACATCGACCGTGATCCAGATGCTCGTGCCGATGGCCGCGTCGATGGCGCCCGAGGCCCAGCGCGGCCGCGCCGTGGGCAACGTGATGAGCGGCTTGATGATCGGTATCCTGCTGTCGCGGCCGCTCGCCAGTGTCATCACGGCTTGGGCCGGCTGGCGCGCGTTCTACGGCACGACCGCGCTGATCAATGCGTTGCTCGCGGGTGTGCTCATGCGGCGCCTGCCCTACCGCGCGCCACCGGTAATCACACGCTACGCTGCCTTGCTGCGATCGCTCTGGACGCTTCTCGCGCGTGAACGCATCCTCCAGCGGCGCGCAATCTCGGCCGCTTTGGCAATGGGGGCATTTAGCGCGTTCTGGGCGTCGGTCGGACTACGGCTCGCGCAGGCACCGTTCGGATTCAGCATGCACGGGATCGCGCTTTTCGCGCTCGCGGGTGCGAGCGGCGCGGTCGTCACGCCGCTCGCCGGCCAGGCGGGCGACCGCGGGCACGGTCGCAGCGCGCTTCTGTTCGCGCACCTGTTGATCATCGCGGCCCTTGTGCTCATCGCCGTGGCGGGATCGGGCGGACTGGGGTTCGCCCCGCAGGCCCACCCCCGGCTCGCGATCGCGGCGCTAGTCATCGGCGGTGCGGCGATCGACACAGGCGTCGTCATCGATCAGACGCTCGGCCGCCGCGCCGTCAATCTCATGAATCCCGCCGCGCGCGGGCGGCTGAACGGGCTGTTCGTCGGTGCGTTCATGGTCGGCGGGGCGCTGGGGGCGGCGCTCTCGGGAGCCGGATGGGCTGTCGCGGGGTGGCGCGGTGTCTGTGGCGTGGGCGTTGCATTCGCGGGAGCAGCCTTTGCCTATGGTGTCGCGGGCCGCTCCAACCGGGTGGGAACCTGAGGCCTGCAACGCGGTTGAGCGCGCGTGGCCCGGCGCGAAGCGTCGCCGCCCGGAGGCACGCAGCCGGCCGTGCCCCAAGCACTACGGGCGGGCCGGCTCGGCCTCGATGCGATAGTCCTCCTTACAGAAAAGAGGCTCTGCGCATTGCGCGGACCGAGTTCGCCGACATGGCGAGCTTTACCCATGCGGCCGAGAGCCTCGGGGTCTCCAAAAGCCGTGCATCCGCTGTCGTGACCCAATTGCAATGCGAAGTCGGGGCGCGACTCCTGCATCGGAGCACGCGCAGTGTACGACTGACCGAGGACGGTCGGGCGTTTCACGAGCGCGCTATGGCGCTGCTCGCCGAACTCGACGAGCTGCGGGCAATGTTCGACGCCAGCAAGCAAAGAGCGCTCCGTAGCTCGCTGCGGGTGGATCTTCCGACCGAGCTGGCGCGCAGTATCGTTGTGCCGGCGCTGCCTGGCTTCATGACGGAATATCCGGAACTCAAGATCGAACTGTCCTGTGTCGACCGAAGGGCGGACCTGGTGCAGCCACCTAACCAAATCTTCAGGGCCGGCCCATTCCCGCCGCTAACTACGAAACCGTTCAGCGCGAAACGGACGCGCATCAGCAAAAGTCGGTGTCCCGGTCATCATCTCCGCCAACAGTCGACCGGTGACGGGCCCCAGCGTCAAGCCATGGTGGTTGTGACCGAATGCAAACCACAACCCGCGATGACGCGGCGCGCGCCCAATGACTGGCCGCATGTCGGGTGTGCAAGGACGCAGGCCGAGCCACGGACTCGCGTCGAGTCGCTCACCCAGACCGAAGCTCGCCCTGGCGATTCGCTCCGCGCGTTCGAGCTGGATGCCTGTCGGCCTGGCGTCACGCCGCGCGATCTCGACCCCCGTGGTCAGCCGCAAGCGCCCTTCCATCGGCGCCACCACATAACCCTGCTCCGCGTCGACGAACGGCATCGACAGCATCTGGCGGGTAGGACGGTAGTGCATGTGATAACCGCGCTTCGCGCGCAAAGGAATGCGGTAACCAAGCGGCGCGAAAACGCGGTCAGACCATGAACCGAGCGCCACCACGACTTCTTTTGCGCTGATCCGGCCCGACGATGTCTGAACCGTCCACGCGCCCGCTTGCGCCGTCAGCGTGGTGGCGTCGCCGGTCAACACCGTTCCGCCGCCTGCTTCGAAAAGACCCGCATAACCTTTAGTCAGTGCCCCAGGATTGACGATGCTCTTCGGATCCTGCCAATGCAACGCGCCACAAAAGCCGTCGGCGAGGCCCGGCTCTCGCGCGGCCAGCGCCGCCGAATCCAGCACCGCGACCCGCAAGCCATAGGTCCTGGCAGTCATTGCGGCGGCCGCCGCCTGCCGCGAAAATTCCGCCGGGGTGCGATAGGCGTCGATCCAGCCGCTGTCGCGAATGAGATGGCCGAGTTGCGCGCGCTCGATGAGCCGATCATGTTCCGCAACGCTTTGCTGGATCAACGGCAACATGTCGCGCGCGGCCGCCATCAATCGCTCGGGCGACGATTCCCACCAGAAGCGCGCCAGCCAACTCGCAAAGTGCGGCAACGCCCGATAGTCCCAGTACAGGTCGGTCGAACGATTCTTCGCATAGCGCAGCAACGTGCCGAAATCGCGCGGAAAGCCGTACGGAACGACCGACGAGCTTTCAATCAGACCCGCGTTGCCGAAGCTGGTCTCTTCGCCTGGAGCGCGCCGGTCCACCAGTGCCACCCGGCGGCCGCGATCCTGCAACTGCAGCGCGGACGATACGCCGACAATCCCGGCGCCCAGCACTATCACATCGAAATCCATACACTCGCTTCGCTTTTTTTGTCAGGACTGGACGCCGGGCTGCCGCATTTTGCGCAGCAGGCCGGCGCGAAGCCTCTGGCGCCGGCTCGTGGACCCGTTACTTCGCGATGATGTCGTTGTTGAAGTACTTCTGCGAAAGACTGCTCAACGTGCCGTCTTTCTTCAGCGCGTCGAGCGCGGCATTGACTTTCGCGACCAGCGCCTTGTCGGCCTTGCGCAAGCCCCAGCCGGTGCCCTCGCCGAGCGTTGCCGGATCGCTGAGCGGCTTGCCGACGATCGCATACTCGTGGCCCGCGGGCTTGCCCAGGAAACCGTCCTGCGCAGTTTGCGCTTCCTGAACGGCAGCGTCGAGGCGCCCGCCGAGCAGGTCGGCGTAGACCTGATCCTGGTCCTGGTACGAGACCACCGTTACGCCGGCATTCGCCCAGTGAGCTTTGAGGAAATCCTCCTGCGAGGACCCCTGCAACACGCCCACCCGTTTGCCCTGCAGACTTTTCACGTCGGGCAACAGGCCGGAGCCTCGTCGGGCCACCATCACGATCGGCACGATATAGATCGGCTTCGTGAATTCAATCGATTGCTTGCGCTTGTCCGTGATGTTCATCGCGGAATTGATCACGTCGAATTTGCGGGCTTCCAACGCGGGAATCAGTCCATCGAACGCATTCTCGACCCATACGCACTTCACGCCCAGCTTCGTACAGACCGCATTGCCGACGTCGACGTCGAAGCCCTGCAATTGCCCGCTCGGCGACTTGCTTTCGAACGGCGGGTAGGCTGCCTCGATGCCGAAGCGCAAGGTGTCCTGAGCCTGCACGCCGACGGTCCCAAACGAGCCCACCAACGCAGCGGCGACGATAAGTGAAAGTTGAAGCTTCCGAAACATAAGAGGTCCCCTGGTGTTTGGGCGACGACGATTGAGGGCATGCGCGACGGTTGACCGACCCGCTCCGAGACATCGCATGAGGCAGCTGACGCGCCGGCCTCACACCCGCTCTGGATTGACAGTCTATTCTGGACAAATATAAAAGCAAGCAATTTTCAAAATAAATGTCCAGACTGGACAGTTTGACTTAGAATCACCTCACCGCCGAGCACCGGCACCGTTGTGGAGCGCAGTTCAATGATCCAGTCAGAAAACACAATGCCCCTGATCGTCGACCAGCAAACCGTTCGCGAGGCGCTACCTCGCCTCGACGTGCGCAGCGTGCTGGCACAGATGTTTCGCGCGCTGGGAAGCCACATGGCAGTGCAACCTCCGCAGACGCTGACTCTTTTCCCGCAGAACGCTGGCGACTTCATCACATATCTGGGCGTGATGGCGGACGCGAAGGTGTTCGGCGCGAAGCTGTCGCCGTACATCGTCACGCAGGCGAAACCGATCATTACCGCGTGGACGGCATTGATGTCGATGGAAACGGGGCAACCGCTGATGTGGTGCGATTCAGGCTTGCTGACGATCGAGCGCACCGCCGGAGCGACCGCACTCGCGGTACAGCAACTCGCCGCCGATCATGCGCGCCAGCTCGCGATTGTCGGCGCAGGGGCGGTCGGACGGGCTCATGTGCGCCATCTGGCGTCGACACGGCCGTGGCAATCGATCCGGGTGTTTTCGCCCGGGCTTGCGAACGACACCGAAAAACGTGCGCAGCTCGCGGCGCTCGATGAAAGAGTGTCCATCTGTGCAAGGATCGAAGACTGCGTCGCCGACGCCGACGTCGTTGCGCTGTGTACCTCGTCCGGCACCCCGGTGCTGCACGAAAATATGCTTGGCAAGCCAGCGCTCATCACGTCTATCAGCACCAACGTGGCGAACGCTCATGAGATTCCGCCCGCATGGCTCGCCGACATGGACGTCTATTGCGACTACCGTCGCACCACCCCGGCCAGCGCGGGCGAGATGAAGCTGGCTTCGCAACACCATGGCTGGCGTCCCGAAGCCGTGCTGGGCGATCTCGCCGAACTCATGTGCGGCGAAGCGACCAAACCGTCCTATCGAAAGCATGCGTTTTTCCGCTCGATCGGGCTGGGTCTTGAAGACGTCGCGATTGCCTATGAACTGTTCAAATATCTGACTGCTCGAGCGGGCATGTAAGTAATCGCCACGATCTTGCCGACGCGCCAGATCGCACCATGCCGCCGGAACAATGGCAAAGGCCGTTCGCCGACATGCTGGTCGTCGTGCCATCGAGCAGAAGTACCGCATCGCTCGTGGCAAAATGCCGAACATTTTCGGACCTTCCATACCGTCGCCCACCCAAGTGGACTTTCAGAAAGCTGCAAGCATCTATCCCTATGCGAAAGCCCAAGACAACGGCCGCACGTCGGCTACTTCTGGATCGCTACAGCCGTGTCGCCGATGGCATTGCGCTGTTGTTTTTCCCGTACGTCGAAATCGTCATTCATGACCTGCAGAGTCAAACGATCGCCTACATCGCCAATAATCTGTCGAAACGCGAACTCGGCGACGACTCCGCGTTGGAAGAGATCGACCATTCCGCGGAGTCCGGTACGGTCGGGCCGTATGAAAAAATCAATTGGGATGGGAGGCGGATGCGGTGCGTCAGCACGGTGTTGTTCGACGATGCCGGTAGCGCTGTCGGCGTGATGTGTGTGAACTACAACATCGCCGTCTTCGAAGACATCAAACATGTGATCGATCGTGTGATCTCCGGCGCCGGCGTCGTGAAGCAGCCCGAAGAGCTGTTCAAGGACGACTGGCAGGAACGCATCAACACGTTCCTTCACACATGGCTCCAGGAACGTCAGTTGGCCCTGAATTCGCTGACTCGCGACCATCGTCGCGAGATCGTCGAAGCGCTGTGGGCCGAAGGGGCGTTCAAGGGGAAAAGCGCTGCCAACTACGTCGCGAATGTGTTGGGGATGGGACGTGCCACCGTCTATCAGCACATTAGAGATTTGCGAGGCACGGCGACCTGATACGGGACAAACAACACCGACATGCACACGATGGCAAGGGCTATGCCCAGTTGCGACAGCGCGTGCATCACTCTGCTCGTGTGAATTTTCGTCGATAGACTGCTGTGCCGGTGCCTAGTTGCGTGCGCCGTGACCGCCGCTGTGGCCCCCGCCCTGCTCGAACTGAGTACTGCGACCGTGGAACCCATGGTGAAAGCCGTCGCCATGGTCAAAGTCGTGGAAGCGGCGGAAATCGCCGCCAAGGAATACACATGGCTGGCCGCGAGACGGGCACCCGGCATAGAACTCACACGGATAAGCCGGATACGCAGCGCACGTGTTGTAATAACCTGGCTCCGCAGCGCAATCAATCGCGCCAAGCAGCAGCACGGCAAACAGAACCTTCCCCTTCATGATGCAAACCTGCCATACCCCGTTCTTTCAGTACTCACCGCCACTATTCACAGCCGTCGGCATGATGGCGCCGTCAGCCGATGGCATGTTTTGCCTAACAGGTGGCGCGTTTTGCGTATCCGGTGCCGCTGTCCTGGTCTTTGATCGGCTATCCGCTGCCTCTGCATCGACGCAACGACTGAAGTTTAGTCCATTCGATCCAGTGGATAACCAGACCCGTGAGTAAAGCTCAGTCCGGAGGCAGCCGGTCACGTCTGGCGAGTTCCGCGACCGGCTGAGGCAAGGTCCTTCGTCCCGAACTTCGTCAATGGTCCGCGACTCGCTCCCTGGAGCCGCTTGCCGGAGCGATGATCCCGAAAAGTCCATTTGTCTCCTTGTTAGGACCGGCCGAGAAGTACAGCGTGTCCGGGCTCGAATTGCGGCCGCCACCGAGTGTCAGAGTCCACAGCCCGTCGATTGCCAGTGGATTGCCGAACTCATTCTCCAACTGATCGACGAACCCGCCGTCATTGTCGAAGACATTGATTCGACCATCGCCGAAGTTGCCAATGAGAATCTTGCCGCTGAAGCGGCCGAACGCAAACGATGCGCGCGTGATACCCCACGGCGAGTCGAGCGTCCCTCGGCTTGCAAAGCGACGCAGCAGGTGGCCGTCGGTATCGAATACATCGACGAATCCACGACCGCGTCCTGCATCGTCGTCGTGCTTCTCTTTGTTCTGCTTTGCGTAGGTGACGAAAAGATCCCCATCGATGTTCGCAATGCCAAACGGCGCATAGCCGGCTGGGATGTTCGGGTCGACGAAGCCGCCGTCGGTCGTCGCAGGCGTGAACAGGCCGTCTGAACCGTTCGGCCCAAATACATCGATCCGACCCGAACGGAAGTTCGTCGCAAACAGGAATCCGCCTTGCGCATTCACTCCGAAGACGAGCGCCTTGTAGACAGCCCCGCTGGCGGCGGAGGGATTGGACGAGTTATCGACCGCGATCACGGCGTTGTTCGCCGGATTCAACCCACCGGCCCAAGCGGAAATCGTGCCATCTTCAGTTGCGAAGATGAATATGGCCGGGATCTTGGTACCTGGCACGAGAAACGCAGACGAAGGATTCCATACAATCCCGGTTGGCGCCGCGGGCGTGGGATTCGGTGGAGACTTCGGAAGGACGGGATGACAAGCGCCAGCCGGTATCACGTTGCCTGGCAGCGGAATGGCGACCTGCAGCGTCGTCACCTTGGTCCCCTCGCCGTCATACAGCGTGGAGCAGCCGGTGGCATTGTCGTTGATCCAGAATGGACTTCCTGCCGGACTAAAGGCAATACCCCAGGCGTTCTGCAAAACACCGTCGACCTTCGGGGCAGCGCCTGCCACGTTGGACACGAGCGGTTTGACGACATAGGCATCATCAGCAGCGGCATGCCCGATTGTGAAACCGGCGGCGAGCACAATCACAGCCGCCTTGAGACCACGCGAGATCAGAGACATAGCTACCCTCCTCGGCACTGGCGAGACATCGCCGCAAGCTAAACGACCGCAGGACTTCGAATATTCCCGCTCTACAAGAAGAATTCCGAAGCCACGACTTGCCACGACCGGTTGCTTCAGAGTCGACGACGTCGATCTATCTGCATAGTGATGAAGTGAAGGGGGCACGGCAGATGAGCGAGTTCGGCAGGTGGCTAAAGTGCCTTGCTAAAAGCCGCATCGTGCACTAAAAAACATCTACCTACCTCGTACGTCTACTGGCCGCCCAGCCAATGCAGTGGGCGCCTCCACCCAGCGAACGCGACAGTCTATGAGTCTTCTCGAGCTCAGAGGCGTTTCCAGACATTTCGGCGCCATTCAGGCCCTGATCGACGTGACGCTCAGCCTGGAGCCAGGCGAGGTGGTCGGGCTCATGGGCGATAACGGGGCCGGGAAATCGACATTGGTGAAGGTGGTCGCCGGCAACTTTCCGCCTTCGCACGGTGACATTCTCATCGATGGAAATCCCGTGCATTTCAACAAACCGATCGACGCCCGCACGCGCGGCATCGAGGTCGTCTATCAGGACCTCGCGCTTTGCGACAATCTAACGGCAGCCGCCAACGTCTTCCTTGGCCGCGAACTGCGGATCGGGTTCGGACCTATCCGCGTGCTCGATCACGCGACCATGTATCGGCGTGCGGGTGATCTGTTCAAGCAACTGAAGTCCGAGACGCGCCCGCGCGACCTCGTCAGGCAAATGTCGGGAGGGCAGCGGCAAGCGGTGGCCATCGCCCGCACGCGCCTCTCCGAAGCGAGGCTCGTCCTCATGGACGAGCCGACCGCCGCGATCAGCGTCCGCCAGGTCGCCGAGGTGCTTGATCTCATCAAACGCCTGTCCGAACACGGTATCGCCGTCATCCTCATCAGCCACCGCATGCCTGACGTATTCGCCGTCGCCCACCGGGTGGTTGTCATGCGGCGCGGGCGCAAGGTCGCGGACAAGAAGACCGAAACGTCCTCCCCGGAAGAGGTGACTGGTCTCATCACCGGCGCCATCGCCGCTGCCTGAAACTGCCTTGCATCGGAGCCCCACATTGAACGACGCGTCGCGAAGGCCCCCCACAATGCCGCCATTGCTCGATGATCCACAGTCCGCGAGGACGCATACTCGCTGGTCGGGACTACTCGCAAGCCAGGTGTTCTGGGTCGTTCTGGCAACGATCGTTGCCTGTATCGCCCTATCGATTGCGACCTCGACCTTCGCGACCTCCGAGAATCTTTTCAACGTTACGCGAAACTTCGCCTTCGTCGCCATCGTGGCGCTGGGAATGATGGCGGTGATCGTCACGGGCGGCATCGACATTTCGGTTGGCTCGACCATCGGCATCAGCGGTATCGTGCTCTCGGTCGTCATGAACGCGGGCTACCCGATCTGGGCCGGCATCGGCATGGGACTATTGACCGCCGGGCTGGTCGGCCTCGTCAACGGCTTGCTGATCGCGTATCTCGGCATGCAGCCTTTCGTCGTGACGCTCGCCATGCTGAGCGTCGGCCGCAGCCTCGCACTCGTGATTTCCCGCAGCCGGACCATTTTCGATTTCGGCCCCGACGGCAGCAAACTCCTCGCGCTCGGCGGCGGCGCCACGCTCGGCGTCGCCAATCCGGTGTGGTTCCTGATCCTGCTTGGGCTGTTGTTCTGGTTCGCGTTCGGCTGGACGCGCTGGGGCCGCTACGTGTTCGCGATCGGCGGCAACCGTCATGCGGCGACTCTCACCGGCGTACCGGTACGCCGCATCGTTTGCAGCGTCTACGTGCTCTGCGGCCTGATGGCGGGCGTCGCGGCGATTCTCGAAGTCGGCTGGCTGGGCGCAGTCACGACAGGCCTCGGCACGGGCGACGAGCTGCGCGTGATCGCGGCCACCGTGGTCGGCGGGACCAATCTGATCGGCGGGGTTGGCAGCGCCTTCGGCACGATCGTCGGCGCGGCGCTCATCGAGGTCATCCGCAACAGTCTGATCCTGCTCGGCGTCGACGCGTTCTGGCAGGGCACGGTCGTCGGCAGCTTCATTGTCGTCGCAGTGCTCTTCAACCGGCTCGGTGGCGAGCGGCAAGGGGATTGAAATGTCTCTGGACGCATCGGCCGCTTTCGAGCCCGTGCGCAGGACGCGGGACGCGTTACGAAGACTGTGTAAGCCGACATGGGCACCGTAGAGCCGGCGCCCAACAGGAGGAAGCTATGAAAAAACTGTGGATGTGTCTTGCTGCGGCTGGAGGACTCGCGATGCTGGCGTCCCCGGGCTTTGCGGCCGATAAGACCCTTGCGCTGGTCGTCAAGGGTCTCGACAACCCGTACTTCGACCTTATGCATCAGGGATGCGAACGGGCGAACAAGGAACTCAACAAGCAAGGCTACAACTGTTATTACACCGGTCCCGCGACCGCGGCCGACGAGAGCGCGCAGGTGCAGATCATCGACGACCTGCTGACCAAGGGCGTCGCGAGCATGGCGATCTCGCCCGCGAACGCGCCGGCCGTGGCGGAGGTGCTGCGCCGCCGCGGCGGATCGGTCCCGGTCATCACCGCGGATGCCGATCTGCTGCCGAAGGATGCGTCACTGCGCAAGAGCTATGTCGGCACCGACAACTACGAGCTGGGCGCCAAGCTTGGCGAGCAGTTGAAGATGCTGATGCCGAAAGGCGGCAACGTCTGCCTCGTGATGGGCAATCCGGCAGCGGAGAACATCAATCAGCGGGCCCAGGGCGCACGCGACGTGCTATCCGGCAAGAAAGGCGTCACCAAGCTCGCTGGCGAGAACGGCTGGCATGAGATCAGTGGCTGTCCGCTCTACGTGAACGACGACGCCGCGAAGGCGAACCAGATGATGCAGGACACGCTGACCGCCAACCCCACGGGCCTCGACGCCTTTCTGCTGGCGGGCGGCTGGCCGCTCTTCGCTCCGCAGGCCTTTTCGCAGGTCGTCGCCCCGATCATGGACAAGATCAAAAACGGCAAATTCGTGATCGTCTCGGCTGACACGCTCGGGCCCGAACTGCAGGCGCTCAAGGACCGCAAGGTGAATGTGCTCGTCGGCCAGCGGCCCGAGGAAATGGGCTACCGCGCCGCGATGGTCATGCGTGACCTCGCGGAAGGGAAGTCCGTGCCTCCGGTCATTCACACGGGACTCGACGTCTGCACGTGGAAGAACGCCGACACTTGCCTGAAGCATTGAAAGCCGGTGACCACGGCGACGACGAAGCCGTACTTCTCGAGTCCCGGATGAAATGGCCATCGAAATGGATGAGCGCGGTCCTGGCAGTCGTCGCGGTCGCTGCACTGCTTGCCGTCCCGTTGCCTCGGCTGGTCAATCTTACGACGAGGATTGCCACCGTGATCTCGATCGAGCGACCGGATACGGTGGTTTTCGACTACGTAACGACACCCGCTCACTGGCCCCGCTGGCACCCGTCTTCGCTATCGGTAAGAGGGGCGATCGACCACTCGTTAAACGTTGGTGAACAGGTTGCGGAAGAATTTCGCGTGGCGGGTCGGCGGGGAAGCGTCCTGTGGACCGTCGCCGTACGGGACCGTCCGCGCAAATGGGCAATTGTCGGCACGATAGACGGGAAGCCAGCAGGCACAGTGCGCTACGCTCTGACGCCCGTAGCGTCCGGGACACGATTCGAGCGCGAGTTCGTGTACCGCGCACCGACACTGTGGTTTGCGGTGTTAAATGTCTTGTTCGTTCGAACGAGAATCCAGCAGGAATCCGACGAGGCAGTCGCGCGACTGAAGAAAGCATTGGAAACAATGCCGTAGCCCGGATTTTTCCGAATCTCCAGGCGCAGCGACACGTCGAGTTGCGCGAGCGGTATGCGCCCGATCCGCCCACGTCTTCTAACGCTCGCGCCACGCCACGTCTTTCGGGCTGATCGTGTAGCGCAGCATCCTTTCGCGCGATGCTTCGAGCAGACGCGTCATCGCGGCGGACGCGGCCTCCGGCTCGCGCGCAACGATCCGGCGACGCACCGCGTCATGCAGCTCGATATCTTCGCTCGGCCGCGCCGCCTGCCGCAGCAGCATCTCCGACGACACCCGCAACGCCGCCTTGATCGCACTGCCGATCGTAATGAACATGCCGTTCTGCGACATCGCGATGATCGCCATATGAAATTCCAGCACCGCTTCGCTCACCGCGCGCACATCCGAATGCGCCGACGGCGAAGCATAAGCGCTCGCCAGCTCGCGATAGCGGCGCTCGATCAGCTGAAGGTCGTCGTCGCTGCCGTGCCGCGCCGCCAGAAAGCTCGCGCGCGGCTCGAAACAGATGCGCATCTCGAAGATGTCCTCGACGATCTTCGAATCGAATTGCGCATTGAGCCGCCACGCGAGCACGTCACGGTCGAGCAGATTCCAGTCCGAGAACGGCAACACGCGCGTGCCGATCTTCGGCGTCACTTCGATCAGGCGCTTGCCGGTGAGCTGTTTGATCGCCTCGCGCACGGTCGTGCGACTCACACGGTACTCGGTGCACAACTCGCTTTCGACAGGGAGCAGATCACCAGGGCCGAATTCGCCCGAGACGATCCTCATGCCGACGATCCGCGCGACCTGCGCGGTCATCGTCCCTACGACGGGCTCACGCTCGAACATCACCCCTCCTTCGTAGACTTCCCGTGCGAACCACCTAGCCGCGCTTTGCCGCAGTCGTGACGATCACGTTCCACGAGCCCGGCTTCAGGCGCGCCGTCAGTTTTTCGCCATCGACCGAGATCTTCTCGTTGGTTGCGGGCACGACCGTCAGCGGCGCTTCGCGCGTATTCACCGCCTTCATGTTCGGGTGGTGAAGTTCGAGCGCGTGATCGAGCGTGCGCTCCACGCCGAGGCCGCGCAATTCGATGCTGAGGTCCATCTCGTCGGTCAGGTGCCGGTTCAACGCGAAGATCGTCGTGGTGCCGCTCGCGCGGTCGTCGACTACGGCGGCGCACAGGTAGGCGATTTCGGAAAAGGTCTCGGCCTCGTAGGCCGGCGATTCGATCACCGGCTTGAGCACGCGGCCGTGACCGAACTTCGACGCCTGCGAGAACGGATAAAAGATCGTCTGCCGCCAGGCGGCTCCGCCCGGCTCGGTCATGATCGGTCCGATCACGTTGACGAGTTGCGCGAGGCACGCCGTTTTGACGCGATCCGCGTTGTTCATCATCGTGATCAGTGCGCTGCCGACCACCAGCGCGTCCTCGGCGTTGTAGACCTCCTCGATCAGGCGCGGCGCGCTTGGCCAGCCCGGTTTGCGCAGATCGTTGATCGAGCGCGCCTTGTACCAGACATTCCATTCATCGAACGACAGCATGATGCGTTTGCTCGAATGCTTGCGCGCCGCCACGCTGTCCGCAACGGCGACGATCTCCTTGATGAACAGATCCATCACGTCGATGTTGCCGAAGAATTCCGCGGTCGAGTCATGACGGTTCTCGAAGTACGTGTGCAAGGAGATGAAGTCGACCTGATCGAAGCAGTGTTCGAGCACGCGATCTTCCCATGCTCCATAGGTCGGCATGTCATGGGTCGACGAGCCGCACGCCGCGAGTTGAATGGTGGGATCGACCGCGCGCATCAGTTTGGCCGTTTCGAGCGCGACCCGGCCGTACTCGTCGGCGGTCTTGCGGCCGATTTGCCAGGGGCCGTCCATCTCGTTGCCGAGACACCAGAACTTGATGTCGTGCGGCTTCGCATAACCATGTTCGTGACGCAAGTCCGATAGCGCGGTGCCGCCGGGGTGATTGCAGTACTCGACGAAATGGCGCGCTTCGTCCGGTCCACGCGTGCCGAGATTGACTCCGTACATAGGCTCGATATCGAGCTCGCGGCACCAGTCGATGAATTCGTTGGTGCCGAACTGATTGGTCTCGACCGAATACCACGCGAGATCGAGCCGCTTCGGCCTTTGCGCCTTCGGGCCGACACCGTCTTCCCAGTTATAGCCCGACAGAAAATTGCCGCCGGGGTAACGGACGATCGTCGGCCCGAGTTCGCGCGTGAGCGCCATCACGTCTTTTCGATAGCCACGCTCATCCGCGTCGGGGTGATCCGGCTCATAGATGCCGGTATAGACGCAGCGGCCCATATGTTCGACGAACGTACCGAACAAGCGCCGGTCAAGGTCCGCGACGACGAAATCCCGGTCGACGACAAGGCGGGAGGTAATCATTGTGATAGGTCCTGTGGTGAGATCGCCTGCGCGTGCCGCGCGATGCGGCACGCCGGCTTTTGAGCTCGGTTGGGTTCGGTGAGGTTCCGTTGAGTTCGGGTCAGGCGCGCGGCCACTACCTGGACAGCAGCTTGTTGACGCGATCTTGCGCATCCTGTTCGACGGCGGCGATCGGCTTGCCCGAGGTCAACATGTTGCTGACCTCGCTGCCGACGATCTCCTGAATCGCGAACTGGCGCGGCACCGTGTTCGGCAGCGCATAGCCGGTGGACGAGATCTCCTTGATCTCCGCGCGATGCGGCAACGCGTTGAACGCCGCGCTATCGACGACCGACTGCCGCGCCGGCAGATGCCCGGTGCGGGCCCAGTCGGCGTCGTGGTCGTAGAGGAACTTGAGGAACACGAACGCGGCGTGGCGGCTCTTGTCGTCTTTCGCGCCGCCCTTGAGCATGACCCATGAGTGGCCATCGGCCCACACCGCTTTCTTCTGGAACAGGTTCGGGAACGGCACGACCTCGTAGCCGTTGTTGGCGAGCGGCGAATCGGCTTTCTTCGACAGATTGGTCAAGTCCTCGATCACCCATGTGCCGCAGATCAGCACCCCTGCCTTGCCGTTCATGAACGCCTGGTTCGACGCACCGTAGTCGAGGTTCGGGGTGATATCGCCCGCCTTCATCAGCCCATCCAGCAATTGCAGCGCATTGGTCACGGGCTTGACGCGCGGATCGATTTTTGTCGGGCCCGACGGGAAGAGCGTACCGTTCTGCTGATAGACCATCGTGTACAACGAGCGGGTCTGCGCGGCGCTCTCGTTGGCGATCGGCATCGTGAGGTACGGCAGACCGGTCTTGTCCTTGAATTGTTTCGCCTGCTTCAGCAGTTCGTCGGGCGTGCTCGGCAGGATCGGCTTGCCGCTCGCGTCGACGAGACCCGCCTTCCTGAACAGATTGATGTTGATATGCCACAGCCACGAATGCGTGTCGAACGGCAACGCGTAGGTTTTGTCGTCGAACGTGACGCCGCGGCGCGCGTGATCCGTGAAGTCCTTCGTATCGATCCCCACCGATTTGAACCCGGTGTCGAGCGGTTCGACGAGCTTGCGCTTCACATAGTCGCCGAGCACTGCTTCGTGCATGACCGAGATCGTCGGTACGTCGTGACTCAGAATGCGCGCATCGATCTGCGTATAGTAAGGAGACCATTCGATGATCTGCGGCTTGACGACGATGTCTTCCTTGTTCGTCGCATTGAACTCATTGACCAGCGTCGTGATGATTCCGCACTCACCCGCGGCCTTGCTCACGTCGTTCACATTGCCGTATTCAGCGTCGCAGGCGCCGAAAAAGCGCGATAGCGTAATTTCGGTTTTGGCCTGAGCGGGAGCCGCGAGGCCGGCCGTCAGACTCAGCAAGGCAAGCAAAAGCGCACCGCGTACGAGCGATCTCTTCATGGTTGTCTCCTGTCGAATACTCGATGAGCCGCGTATTTCCGATCGACACCGCGCGGCCGCTATGGGTTACCGGAGTGACCGGTTCTTTTCAAGCAAGGCGCCGATGTCTGGAAACATCGGCCAGCGGTTCAGCGCACCGTGGTGCCCGCAACGGCGGCCACGATGTACTTCTGGAAAAACAGGTACAGCACGAAGATTGGCAGGCCGGCGAACACGGCTTGCGCCATCAGGTAGCCAATGCCCTCGGACTGCGCGAAATTGCCTTGCGTCGACGCGAGGCCGATCGTCAACGTATACATCTCCGGCTTCGACGCCGACACGAGCGGCCACAGGTAGTCGTTCCACGCGCTGAGGAAGGTGAAGATCGCAAGCGTCGCCTGTGCCGGAATCGACAGCGGCAGCACGATGCGCCAGAACACCTTGAAGCGCGACGCGTTGTCGAGCAGCGCGGCTTCCTCGATTTCGACCGGCACGGCCTTGAAGTACTGGGTCATCAGGTACACGCCGAACGGTGACGCGAGCCGCGGCATGATCAGTGCGCCATAGGTGTTGTGCCAGTCGAGCGACGCGAACAGGCTATGCAGCGGAATCACGAGCGCCTGCTCGGGAACCGCGAGCCCGGCGAGGCAGACCACGTAAAGCCAGCGCTTGCCCGGAAACGTCGTGCGCGCGAAGCCGTAGCCAGCGAGCGACGCGATGACGAGCGTCAGCAGGGTCTGGCCCAGCGCGACGATCGCGCTGTTGACCAACCAGCCGCCGACAGCTGAGGTGCCGATGATGCTGGCGTAGTTCTGCAGCGTGAACGGCGGCGAGAACAGCACATCTGTATGCTGCTGCAGGAAGGCGTTCGGCTTGAACGACAGCGCGAACACCCAGACCAGCGGCGCGATCCACACGAGCGCGAGCAGCACCACGGCGCCCAGCATCACGCGCTCGCCGAGACGACCGGCTAACGAACCGCGCGAACGTTCGGGACCAGCGGGATTCGAAGCGGATTGCATTGCGGCGGTACTCATGCGGGGTCCTTTCTGCGTACGATCCATGACTGCACGGCGATACCTAGCAGCATCAGCGCGAACAGCACCTGGGCCGCGGCAGCCGAATAGCCGAACAACCATTGGCGAAAGCCGGATTCGTAAATGAACTGGACGAGCGGTCGCGATGCATTGTTCGGTCCGCCGCCGGTCAGCAATTGCGCCTGACCGAACAGCTGGAACTGGAACACCGCTTCGATCACCGCAACTAGCGCGACGGTGCGCCGGATCGACGGCAGCGTGATCGCTACGAAGGTGCGCCAACGGGTCGCGTTATCGAGCGCAGCCGCTTCGTATAACTCCTGCGGGATCTGCTGAAGCGCGGCGAGAAACAGCATCATCGGCAGGCCCACGATCCACCACACGGTGACGATCGCGATCATCGGCAGCGCCGTGGCTTCATGGACGAGCGGCACGTACTCGGGGATGTTGAGCGCGCGGCTGACGTCGGCCAGCAGCCCATGACCCGGCATCAATACCAGCTTCCAGACGAGCGTGACGATCGTCACCGACAGCACCGACGAACCGAAGAAGATCGCACGCAGCGCGGCGCAAAATCGGCCCGGCCGATTGAGCACGAGCGCGAGCGCAAGACCGAGCGCGACGAACATCGGCACGGTCATGAACACGAAGTAGAACGTGTTGCGCACGGCGCCGCGAAAGATCGGATCGGACGCGAGGTCTAGATAGTTCTTCAGGCCGATGAACTCGGACGTGCCACCGAGCAGATCGACGTTCTGCAAGCTCAGCCACCAGCCGTACATAAGCGGCACGACCAGCAACAGCACGTAGACGATCACGAACGGCAATACGAACAGCCCGTTCGACCAGGACGCGAGGGGATAGTTGAAACGGCGCTGCCGCGCTTTCGGCAGACCGGCCGTCAGCGGGCGATCAGCCGCCATGATGCGCGCTCCCGTTGGCGTCGAACAGATGCAGATGGGCAGCATCGAGATTCATACGTACCGGGTCGCCGGGCTGCAATTCGTACTCGCGCGGAATCTCGATGACGATCAGCTGATTGCTGGCCAGACTCACGTGCGCGAGCGAACGGTCGCCGAGGCGCTCGATGAATTCGGCGCGCCCATTGAGCGCGCCGGCCGCGTCGATCACCACATGCTCGGCGCGGATGCCGAGCGTGAGTTGGCCCGGAGGCAATCTGCCGGCCGCGATCGTGGTCGGAATCACGACGTTGTCGACGGGCAGGCGCACGCGCACACGGCCGCCGTTTTCGCCGGCCGGTTCGACATCGATGAAGTTCATTGCCGGTGCGCCGATGAAGCCGGCCACGAAGCGCGTGGCCGGACGCCGGTAGATATCGAGCGGCGCGCCGATCTGCTCGATGCGGCCGCGGTTCATCACGACGATGCGTGTGGCGAGCGTCATCGCTTCGATCTGGTCGTGTGTGACGAAGACCATCGTCGAGCTGAGGCGCCGATGGATCCGCGCCAGTTCGACCCGGGTACGCGTGCGCAACGCCGCATCGAGGTTCGACAACGGCTCATCGAACAGGAACGCTTCCGGTTCCTTGACCACCGCGCGGCCAATCGCGACCCGCTGACGCTGACCACCCGACAGTTGCGCGGGGCGGCGCGTGAGCAGCGCATCGAGTTCGAGCATGCGAGCGGCCTCGGTAATGCGCCGGTTGATCTCGCTCGCGACGACGCCCGAGTTGCGCAAGCCGAACGCCATGTTGTCGTAGACCGTCATGTGCGGATAGAGCGCGTAGTGCTGAAACACCATCGCGACGTCGCGCCTCGCCGGCGGCAGGTGCGTGACCTCGCGGCCACCGATGCTGATCTGCCCTTCGCTGACGGCCTCCAGCCCGGCGATCATGCGTAGCAGCGTCGACTTGCCGCAACCGGACGGGCCGAGAAAGACGAGGAATTCGCCTTCATGGATGTTCAGGTCGAGACCGGTGATCACTTCCGTCTCGCCATACCGCTTTGTCACGCCGTTGAGCTGAATGCCCGTCACCGTGCCTCCTTGGGTTATGTCCCGGAACTGCCGTCTCTGTTTGTATTTGTCTGCTTTGATATTATGAAAATATAGTAATTTCGATCGCTTTGATTCGTCCAATCCCTATTTCGATATTGATCTATTCGGATTTGGTATCGGGATATGCGTATTGAATTGCCTTCGCAATACGCAATTCAAAACGAGAATTTGCGGCCGATGCCGAAGCGCTTTCTAAGCCAAAGACAAGGTCGTCCATTCGTGGGCGCGGAACAGGAAAGGTTACCGGCGGGCTTCCGTTGCCATACGGACTGCAAGGCCCGCTAGCACCGTGCCCATCAACCAGCGTTGAAGCGTAATCCACGTCGGGCGGCTCGCGAGAAATCCGGCAATCGAGCCAGCCATAGTCGCAATGGCTGCATTCACGCAGACGCTGATCACGATCTGCGTTGCACCCAGCGCAAGCGATTGATGAAATATGCTGCCGTGCGACGGATCAATGAACTGAGGCAATAGCGACAGGTAAAGCACGGCGATTTTGGGGTTCAGCAGATTGGTGGTGAACCCCATCAGGAACAGTTTGCGACGGCTGTCCACGGGAAGATCGCGGACCTGAAATGGTGAGCGTCCGCCGGGCTTGACTGCTTGCCACGCAAGATAGAGCAGATACATCGCGCCGCCAAAGCGGAGCGCATCGTAGGCGTAGGGTATAGCGAGAACCAGAGCGGTGATGCCGAATGCGGCACACAGCATGTAGAAGACGAAACCAAGGGCGACGCCAGCCAAGGAGATAAGTCCAGCTTGACGACCTTGGCAGATGGAGCGTGAAATCAGATAAACCATATTCGGTCCGGGGGTAAGCACCATGCCGAATGCAACGAGACCGAATGAAAGGAAATGGCTTAGATTGGGCATCGAAAACTCCAAAGTTACGCGTATCGAAGGCGGCGAATTTTCATCCGTGATTTTCCACTAGCTTTGCGGGTTGCCGCCAGCAGATGTTTTGCGAGACTCAAGCGAACGGATGCAGCGCCAGTTCGAGAACCCAGGACGATGAGGAATAGAGAAAGCAACGGCGGAAGGTTTTTGGACTGATCTTCTGCCGCACCATCGAGCCCAACCACATTCCAGCGAGAGCGGGCACGACAGCCAGCAGCGACACGCCGAGCCGGTCAATCATGAACGCGCCACGGGCGAGCATATGAGATTCGATCTCGCGGATCTGCGTCTGTTCGTTTGCGTGGTCGATGCTGGCAGCATTGCAGCCGGGGCCCGACAGGCAAATCTCGCATTGGCGTCGGCAAGCGAGCGGATCAGTAACATCGAGTCGGATGCAGGTGTCGTTCTGCTTGAAAGAAGCCGCCGGGACGTAGTGACCACCGAGGCAGGAGAGGCGCTCGCGCACCATGCGCGTCTGATTCTCCGACAACACAGTCTGTTGCAGGGGGAACTACGCGACTTCGGTGCCGGTGAACGTGGTACGTTGCTGCTGTACGCAAATACGGCAGCGCTTACTGGCCTCTTGCCGCACGCAGCCGGCGATATTGAACGCGCCCCCGCAATCGACCACCGCTGCGGTGGCGCCCAGTTCCGAGGAGTTACCATGCCGCTCGCCACCGCCTCCGCACGGCTCGCCGCCGATGCTCCCAACTATCTCGTGGCCCTCGAAGCCGGCCGCCATGCGCTCGCTGGCGACGAAGGCCCGCACGAAGGCGGTGAGGATCGCGGGCCCGCCCCTTTCGAATTCGTGCTTGCGGGTCTCGCCGCGTGCACGTCCGCGACGCTGCGCATGTACATGCAGCGCAAGGGCTGGCCCGACGGCGCCATCGATGTGACCGCGACGCTGCACGCGGACCAGGAGCGCAACCCGTACATTCGTCGCACCGTCAAAGTGGATGCGCCGCTCGACGCCACGCAACGGGCTCGACTCGCGGAGATCTGCGAAAAGACGCCCGTCACGCTCTTCATCAAGCGCGGCACGCGCATTGACACCACGATGATGGAGCGGTGAAGAGCGGACGAACGCGTACTGCAGGCTAGTTCCCGTCATTGCTCTCATATGGTCGATGCGCTTCGGCAACTGACGTTTGCCTCTCAGTGTTGCCAGAACAGGGCGGGCGGCTGCATACAGCCATCGGAGGGACATACGCAAGGGATTTATTTAACCCTTCAAGTTCCATCCAATCGTGCCGCGCATCGAACAAGAGCCGCATCGGCGACAATCAAAAAAAGCGCGTCAATCAATAAGCGCTTGCCTGCGTCAATCAACATCGGCTGCGCGGCCGAAAACGAGGCGGCGGATTATCTTGACCCGCCCGAGCCCGAACCGCCTCCGCCGTAACCGCCTCCGCCCGAACCGCCTGAGCCGTGACCGCCTCCACCCGGACCGCCTGAGCCGTGACCACCCGCGCCCGAACCGCCTGCACCCGAACTGCCTGCACCCGAACTGCCTGCACCGTGACCGCCTGCGCCCGAACCGCCTGCGCCCGAGCCGCCTGAACCTGAACCGCCTGCGCCCGAGCCGCCTGCCCCCGAACTGCCTGCACCGTGACCACCGGCGCCCGAACTGCCTGTGCCCGAACTGCCTGAACCCGAACCGCCTGCGCCCGAACCGCCTGCGCCCGAACCACCTGCGCCCGAACCGCCTGCGCCCGAACTGCCTGAACCCGAACTGCCTGAACCCGAACTGCCTGAACCCGAACTGCCTGAACCCGAACTGCCTGAACTCGAACTGCCTGCACCCGAACTGCCTGCACCGTGACCGCCTGCGCCCGAACTGCCTGCGCCAGAACTACCGGCGCCGGAGCCGCCTGCGCCTGAACCGCCTGCGCCCGAGCTGCCTGCACCCGAACTGCCTGCACCGTGACCGCCTGCACCCGAACTGCCTGCACCCGAACTGCCTGCGCCCGAACTGCCTGCGCCCGAACTGCCTGCGCCCGAACTGCCTGCGCCAGAACTGCCTGCACCCGAGCTGCCTGCACCCGAGCTGCCCGCACCCGAGCTGCCCGCACTAGAACTGCCCGCACCCGAACTGCCCGCACCGCGACCGCCTACGCCCGAACTGCCGGCATTCGAGCTGCCGGCACCCAAACCACCGGCACCGGAACCGGCCGCGCCTGCGCCGGAGCTGCCTGCACCTGCACTCGAGCCACCGGCACCTGCACCAGAACCACGTCCGCCCGAACCGACCGCGCCTGCACCCGAGTTGCCGGCATTCGAACCGCCCGCACCCGGACCGGCTGCGCCTACCCCTGAACCGCCCGCGCCCAAACCGCCTCCTGCGCGACCGCCTGCAGGCTGCCTTTGAACCAGTTGCAGTGAAGCAGAATTCCGAGAAGGTGCGCCGCGAGTATTCGGAGAAGGTGCACTGCGGTGATCGAGCGAAGCGGAAGACCCGCGTGGGGCGTGCTCAGCACTGCTAGTTGCAGATCCCAGCGCAGGAACTGGCGATGGTCCTGCGACATGATCGGACGAAGACGCTCGTGGCGTCGGCGATCTGGGTCCAGTGATCCCGCTCGCATGCCGCTCGATTGCTCTCACGTCCGGCGCCGAATGGCGGCGAGCTTGTGTAGCGGTATAGCTTGCCTGGTCGGGCCCTCGCGTAACCGACTGCGGCGCAGCACTATCCGGAGTAGCTTTAGCGCCATGATCGGACGGAACGGAAAACGCGGGCGGGGCGAGTTCAGCACTGCCAATCGCGGTTGGGTGAGTGGGAGGCGACGGCGGCAGCGCGACATGTCCGAACCACGTCGTGTGTGGCGCTGGCGACGTGGTTTCGATAATCCCGAGCGCCTGATCATCGTCGAACCGATCGATTTGCGCGACCACACCCATGACCGCGACAGCCAACGCGCTTGCCGACCCAGCCCAAAGCGCGAGATGTCTGCCACGCGAAGGCTGTGCGGTATCGATGTCTGCATCCGGGCTACCTGCACCCGAACCCGGATGCCCGGTCTGCCTGAACATTCCAACACGCTTCGGATCGTTTCGCCTGGTCCTTCCATTCACTACGTTCATCTGCCGTCCCCTTACGGAGAACTCATCGAAATGAGCCGCGGTTCGGCCTGTTCGCCCACGGTTCCGTCACGGCAATGGGCAGCCGTGAATCAGCTTTTCTATCCTAAGCCTTTGAGCTATGAAAACGTCCGCCATCTTCGTGGCTGATCTGGACTAGTGGCCGGAATCGCCCTCCGGCGCACCTCTGCGCAATCCCTCCAATGTCGGCGGCGACTCATGCAGACGGAGCATTCGCTGTGCCTGATCGGTCGCATCCCAATGAAGCTATGAGATCGTGGACATAGCATGGGCATACACGGCTCAACAGGGTCCGTGCCGGGCGGGGTTGTGGTTTGCGTCGCCTTAGTCCCGCTTGCGTTATGAGGCACTTTGCATGCGCATCACGCAGCGACGGTCACCTGAGCGTGACGGAGACAAACCGGCGAGCATTTTGACGCTGGATCAGCACCGATATCGCTTTCTTCGCCTTTTCTTCCACTGCGCTCGCTTGCTCCCGGGATTCGATCAGCTCGCCATTGAAGGACAGGACGATATCGCCAGTGCGAATGCCAGCCGTCGCCGCAGGTCCGGTCACCTGGTCCACCATCATCCCTTCCGGAAGATCATTCGCCCGCTTCTCGTCGTTGTTCAGCGGATGCATCGTCAAGCCAAGGCGATCCGGTGCGGCGCTTGCACTTTGGGTCGGAGGGGGATTCGACGCTGCGTCAGGGGTTTGCACGGCGCTTGGGGTTGCGCCGGGCGCGCCGACGATGATTTCAATCGTCATCGGCTTTCGGCTGCGGATCAGCGTGAGCGTCGTCTTCGTTCCGGGCTGCAGCCCGGCGGCATACTGGGACAGTTCGGCCGAGCGAGCGATCGTCCTGTTGCCAATCTGCATGATCACGTCGCCAGGCCTAATGCCACTCGCGGCGGCCGGCGTACCAGGCGTGACGACGTTGACGAGCGCCCCGGCCGGCCGTTGCAGGCCAATGGCCACCGCCAACCCAGGTCCGACGTCCTGAACCTCTACACCAAGAATGCCCGCCGGGCCATTGCTCTGGGTTTGCAACTGCGCTCGCACCTTATTCGCCGAGTTGATCGGAATCGCAAAGGTCAGGCTCGGGTACCGCTCCGCGTCCGGATAAACCTGCACGTCGATGCCGATCACGTCGCCCGCCCGGTCAAACAAAGGACCGCCCGAATTGTCGGGACTGGCGGCGACCTCGGTCTCGAAAAAGGGAAAACTGCTGCCGTCGGGCAACAGGCGCGACGTGGCGCTAACAATGCCAGTCGTAACGGTGTTCTGGTAACGGTCGGGCGATCCGATCGTCAGCACCTGTTCACCGACGCGCACGCGCGACGAGTCACCAAGCTTGACGGTCGGCAGCGTCGCAGCATCGATCTGAATCACCGCAACGTCGCTATCTGTGTCGACGACGAGCACCTTGCCTTTGAACTCCCGCCGGTCGGTCAGACTGACCGTGACTTCGTCCGCCTGATCCACCACATGTGCGGTGGTCAGAATGAGGCCATCGGGGCTGATGATGAAACCGGAGCCGGTGCCCGTTGTCACGCGAGCAATATTGCGTTGCGGCTCCGGGGATTGCGGCGCGACGCCGCTGAAAAACGCGGCAATCGGATCGTGGGGGCCGATGTCCTCAGGGGGCGGCGCCGATGTTTGCTTCTCTGCAGCCGTTGCGCGGATATGGACTACAGCGGGCCCGTATCGCTCGACCATGGTGGGGAAGTCAGATGGCGTCGTGGCATTGGCCGGTGCAACCAACTTCCCCTGGGCGGACTTGGGCGAGGCGTTGTCGCCGGCGAGCGCAGCTGGCAAGAGGCACGGACAGCCGCCCAGAAGTCCAGCTACCACCGCAGCATGGAGCAAGGTGCGATTCAAGGTCCGGCGGAACACGGCGCCTCCGAGGCGGTCGTCATCGCAGCGTATCGAAGTCTGAAGCGACCAAGGCTAACAGCGATGGCGAACAGGACAGACGCTGATGAAATAATTCTATGCCTCTGGCGGCGCTCCGGTGTGACACGGCTCGCCACGAAGGCAAAATCACCCAGTTCTGGCGCGCCAGAATATAGAGAATGACGTGGATGACTGAGACAGCTCGATACAACCCAGACCAGCTACGGATTTCGCGAATCGCTTGGCCACGGACCGGTGCAATTTCGTACTTCCTGACTAAAAGCTTAGCCGTTGACCGCTCCCGCCGCGCCGGATTGTTTGCTCTTGCGGCGCAGTTCTTCGGTCGTTTCGCCTCCGCCGTGCGGCAGCCAACCCGGCGGCTGGATCACGTGATTGATCGCGATCCACGGGCTCTTCGCATTGACCATATCGCGAATCAGCGTGGCCCAGTGCTCGAACTCGACGACGAGCGGGTTGCGCGACGTGGTCGGCGTCACGAGACCGTAGCGACACGGTTCGTCAGCGCGTTCTTCCACGTAGGTGCCGAACAGCCGGTCAAAGATGATCAGCACGCCACCATAGTTCGCGTCCAGATAATCGACGTTCGATGCATGGTGCACACGGTGGTGTGACGGCGTATTGAACAGATATTCGAACCAGCCCAGCTTGGGAATGTACGTGGTATGCAACCAGCCCTGGTACATGAGATTGAGGAACAACGTGAGCAGCACGACCTCGGGCTTGATCCCCAGCCATACGAGCGGCGCGAAGAACAGCGTCGAGCCGGTCAGTTTGCCGGTCAGGCCGAGACGATAGGCCGTTGAAAGCGTCAACTGGTTCGGCGAATGGTGCACGGCATGCGTGGCCCAGAAGAAGCGCACGCGATGCGACGCACGGTGATACCAGTAGTAGCAGAACTCCATTCCGATGAAAAGCGCGAACACCATGAGCGCGCTATTGATGCCGACCGTAAAGATGCGATGGTCGTACACGAAGCTGAAAATTGGCGTCGCGACCGAGATCGGCAGCAGCGACATCAGCCTGCGCGCGGCCAGGTCGAACAGTGAGATCCACACCTCGTGCCAGGCAAATGGTGAGGACGCACTCTTCCTGCGGCTCAGCACGACTGCGTCGATCAGCGAAACGACAACGACGACGCCGGTGACGGCAAGAAGAAGTTTTGTGAAGGATTCCATGACGATGCCATATCGGGTGGTGGCGGGAGGTATCGTCTGCGGTGGTGAGGGGTCAGTGCATCGCATCGATACGCGCACTTTAGACAGGGTTCGCGTGACTGGCCACGCAAAAGGTATTTCACCGAGTGTCATGGGATCACTATTCACGGGTCGCGGCGAACAAGGCGATGTGCCGCCGCTTCGCCCTCGTTGACTTCGAGAGCATCCTACCGAATTATTTCAACAAACTTACATCGTGACTGCGCGATTATCGGCAAGACGGCACGCGTAGCCTCCCCGAATCTTTTATTCATAGACGCGAACCTGTCCCCGTCCCCGGCAATATAAGTTGCACCCTTTTGAACTAGACTTGGAAAATGGAAAATCGGGAACGGGAGCGTTAGCCATGAGTGAACCGTGCATCATCTCAGTTGCGATCACTGGCTCAGTTCCGCGCAAGAAGGACAACCCGGCTGTGCCGATCACGATCTCCGAGCAGATCGAAAGCACCCAGGAAGCGTACGAAGCCGGGGCATCCCTCGTTCATCTGCACGTGCGCGACGAACAGGAGAACTCGAGTTCCGACCGATCGAGTTTCGCCGCACTTCAGGACGGCATCCGGAAGCACTGCCCTGACATCATCATTCAGTTTTCGACAGGCGGTCGTGGCCGTTCGTTCGAGCAACGCGGCGCCATGCTCGACCTGCGCCCGGATATGGCGTCGCTGGCAACGGGCTCCGTCAATTTCCCGACTACCGTCTATGAAAATCCGCCGGACTTCGTGCGCGCGCTTGCGCAAATGATGCTCGACTACGATGTCAAACCGGAAATCGAAGTCTTCGATCTGGCAATGTTGTACAGCACGGCAGATCTCGTTCAGCAAGGGCTGCTGAAGTCTCCGGTGCACGTTCAATTCGTGATGGGTGTAAAGAACGCGCTGCCTGCGCGCCGCGAGATTCTCGAGTTCGAGGTCCAGCAACTCAAGACGCTATTGCCGGATGCAACATGGACCGCCGCTGGTATCGGACGACACCAGTTGGAGGTCAATCACTGGACTCTTGAAATGGGCGGGCACTGCCGCACCGGTCTCGAAGACAATGTGCGCTGGGACAAGGACACGCTGGCAAAGAGCAACGCGCAACTCGTTGCACGGGTGGCCGCTTTGTGTGATGAATACGGCCGGCCGGTGGCAAGTGCGGCCAAAGCGCGCGAAATGCTCGATCTTCCTCCGAGATAGGCCGACGGGGCGGGCCACTCGCTCTCGTCCGGCGTCCGCGTAAGGGGGCGCCTGAATGCGCTACTCAGCCCGACCGGGGCTCCGAGCCGTAGGTATTCGCTCAATGCTCCCGGCGTCGGGCTGTCGCTTCGTCTCCAGGTTTTGCAGCCCGACCGCATAATCGCGCTACGATACGCGTCGCACTTTGTCGAATCTCATACTCCGTCATGCTCGAACGCTTTCATCTCACCCTGATCCGCGAAGTGGACCGGCAGGGCTCGCTCACGGCGGCAGCCGGTGCGCTGCATCTGACGCAATCAGCGCTGAGCCATACCGTCAGGAAGCTCGAGCAGCAACTCGGCACGCCGGTCTGGGAACGTGACGGCCGCAACCTGCGCCTCACGCAGGCGGGTCAGTATCTGCTGTCGCTCGCCGATCGGCTGCTGCCGCAGTTCGAGCACGCCGAAGCGCGCATGAAGCAATACGCGAACGGCGAGCGCGGCACACTGCGCATCGGCATGGAATGTCATCCGTGTTACCAGTGGCTGCTGAAGGTCGTGTCGCCGTACCTCGCGCGCTGGCCCGATGTCGATGTCGACGTCAAGCAGCGCTTCCAGTTCGGCGGCATCGGCGCGCTGTTCGGCTACGACATCGACGTGCTCGTCACGCCTGATCCGCTGAAGCGGCCCGGCCTCAGCTTCGAACCCGTGTTCGACTACGAGCAGGTGCTGGTGGTGGCCGACGGGCATCGGCTGGCCAACGCGCGTTACGTGGAGCCCGAACAGCTCGTCGATGAAACGCTGATCACCTATCCGGTCGACACCGACCGCCTCGATATCTACAACCTGTTCTTGCGCCCCGCCGACGTCGCCCCGCGCCGTCACAAGACGATCGAGACCACCGACATCATGCTGCAGATGGTCGCAAGCAAGCGCGGCGTGGCCGCGCTGCCGCGCTGGCTCGCCGAGGAATACGCCGACCGTATGCCGGTGGTCAGCGTGAAGCTCGGCAAGGCCGGCATCGCCAAGCAGATTTTTCTCGGCACGCGCGATGCGGATGCGTCGCTCGACTATCTGGGTTCGTTCGTCGAGTTCGCACGCAAGTCGAACTGGAAGGGCTCGAAGCCGCGGCGCTAAAGGTTGCGTGCCGCGGGTCACACGCGGACCCGCGTTCCGTCATAGCGCGCGGCACGCTTCCGCGCAACGGCGACACGCATCGCTGCAATCCTGGCAATGCTGCGCCGGATGACGCGCGCATTCGTCGGCGCAGACATCGCAGAGGCGCGCGCAGAGGTCGCAGAAATCGCGCATGAACTGCGTGTCGCGCGCGAGGGCCTCCGAAGTCAAGCGGCACAGCGCTGCGCAATCCATGTCGAGCCGGATGCATTTTTCCATTTCATCGAGATGCCGCTCAGCGATGCACGCGGAGTAACACCGGGTACAGGCGCTCGCGCAACGGTCGAGCGCGTCGATACAGTCCTGGGGGGTCATTGCGGTTCCTTGGCACATGATGGTGCGGCAACTCCGCGGCTGCGCGCGTCAACCGTCCTCGCCCACTTCCTGCGGCTCGGGCAGATCGGGGAGATCTTCGGTGGTTGGCGGCTCCGGTTCGCCCGGCATGTTCGTCAGGTCCGTGTCGTCGTCGTTGGCGGGCGTCTGTTGCACGGAATGCTGCGTTGCGCTCATGGTCTGCTCCTTCAGGTTTCGTTCGATATGCCTGTCAGTGAGCATGCGGCAGACCCGCGACGCACCACAATCGGCCAGGGACGCCGATGCGGCGCATGTGCGTCATGGGATCGGCATCGGGCGATTGGTTGCCGCGCTGTCCCGAGCGCGCGTTATTTACCTTCACATTCGACGCGTAAGCCTCCTTCGAGCGGTGCTCCCTGAAAAAAGGCGATCACCCGACATTGCGACGTGATCGCCATTAAGCGTTTCTGGAGAAACGCTGTCCCCGAATCCGTAGGGGACGTCGCAGTATACGAACACTATGTGGCGTCGTGCTGTGTCCCTAAGCGTCGAGTAACGGACACCTGCAGTCCGGGACTGGCGCGACTATCATGAAGGTGGGCACGCGCTTATCATGCCCTTCACGCGCTGCCCGGGTGTAATTCAGCGGCCGGCACAGGTAACGATGCCGGCCTTTTTGTGTCAGCGCCGCTCACCGCGTGGCCGCCAGCACGCGCACTGGAATCGATTTCGCCCCCGGCACCTTGCTCTCTTTCGCGTAGTGCCACAGCGGCAGCAGCGGATTGCATTCCGGGTAATAGCCGCCGATGCATCCCTGCGGCACATCGAACGGCACGACGCTCAGCCCGTCGACGCGGCGCTCGACACCGTCGTCCGCGATCGTCTCGAGGCCGATGCGGTCACCGTGCGCGAGCCCGCGCTTCTCCATGTCGGCGGGATTCATCAGGATCACCATGCGCGAACCCTTGATGCCTCTGAAGCGGTCGTCGAGGCCATAAATGGTCGTGTTGAACTGGCTGTCGCTGCGCAGAGTCATCAAGCGCAGCGAATCGGGCTCACGCTCGGGCATGTCCGGATCTTCGCCGATCGAAGTCGGCACCATGAACTCGGCCTTGCCGCTTTTGGTCTTCCACTTGCGCTCGCGCGCGGGCAGCGGCCGTATCACACCGCCGGGTGTCCACATGCGTGACTCGAAATCACCGAACATCTCGGGCCACGTCTTCGCCATTTCCAGCCGTACCCGCGAATAGTCGTCGCGCCACGCATCCCAGTCGACGCTCGAGCGCTCGCCGAGGGTCGCCTTCGCGATGCCCGCGACGATGAACGGCTCCGAGCGGATCGTCGGCGCGGCCGGTTCGGCCATGCCATGCGAACCATGAAAGTGCGCCGTGCTGTCTTCCATCGACACCGCTTGCGCGCCGCTCGCCTGCCGGTCGATCTCGATGCGGCTCAGGCACGGCAGCAGATACGAGCGCTGGCCGTGCACCAGGTGGCTGCGATTGAGCTTGGTCGCCACATTGACGGTCAGCCCGAGCGCGGCCCAGGCCGGTTCGGTGCGCACCCGGTCGGGCACCGAGCGCACGAGGTTGCCGCCGAGGTTGATCATCGCGTTGACCTTGCCATCGAGCATCGCCTCGAAGGCTTCGACGATGTTCATGCCTTTCTCGCGCGGCGGCTCGAACGAAAACTGCCTGGCCAATTGATCGAGCGGCGCGAGTTCCGGCTTTTCGGTGATGCCGACCGTGCGCTGACCCTGCACGTTCGAATGACCGCGCACCGGCGACGGCCCCGCGCCCGGCTTGCCGACATTGCCGCGCAGCAGCAGCAGATTGCACAGCATGCGCACGTTTTGCACGCCCATCCGATGCTGCGTGACACCCATGCCATAGTGGATCATCACCGCGTTCGCCTTCATGTATTCGTTGGCGGCCGCTTCGAGCGCGGTGCGCGGCAAGCCGCTCACGCGTTCGATGTCGTCCCAGCTCGCCGCGCGCGCGTACTGCGCGAACTGCTCGTAGCCGTTCGTATGCTCGCGGATGAAATCGACATCGACGACCCGCGCGCCGCCCGTACTGACCGCGCGATCGTCCGCTTCGATCACGAGTTTGCAGATGCCGAGGATCGCGGCGGTATCGCCACCCGTCTTCACCTGATGGTATTGCGTGCTGATCTGCGTATCGGTGGGTGTGAGCATGTCGACCGGTGACTGCGGATTTGCGAAATGCAGCAGCCCCGGTTCGCGCAAAGGATTGAACGTGATGATCGGCACGCCGCGTTTGCGCGCGTCCTGCAACTGATGCAGCATGCGCGGGCTATTCGTACCGACGTTCTGGCCGAAGAAGAACATCAGGTCGGTCTTCTCGAAGTCGTCGAGCGAGACCGTGCCGACGCCAACGCCAATCGCTTCCTTGAGCCCGACGCTGGTGCTCTCATGGCACATGTTCGAGCTGTCGGGCAGATTGTTGGTGCCGTACATGCGCGCGAAAAGCTGCAGCATGTACGAGGTTTCCAGCGATGCGCGGCCCGACGTGTAGAACACCACGCTGGCCGGGTCGAGCGTGCGCAGCTCGGCGCCGATCGCATCGAATGCCTGCTGCCACGACACCGGCACGTAGCGGTCGGTAGCCGGGTCGTAGCGCAGTGGCTCGGTGAGCCGCCCCGCTTCCTCGAGATCGTGATCGTGCCACTTCGCAAGCTCGCAGACAGTGTGGACCTCGAAGAAATCCGGCGTTACGCGTTTGGCCGTCAGATCCCACGCAGTGGCTTTCGCGCCGCTTTCGCAGAACTCGAACGTATGCGGATCGGCCGGCTTCGCCCACGAGCAGCTGACACACATAAAACCGTCGGGCTTGTTTTGATGCATCAGAACCTGGCTATCCTTCAGCGGTGCTTTTTCCCGAAGCAGGATCGTCGCGACCGCCTTGACGGAACCCCATCCACCCGATGCGTAGGGGTATGCAGCGCTTTTGGCTTCATTGCTCATGACTCCACCCGTCTGGTCAAAAATGTCACGTCATGATGGGTCAGCACGTCACGTTCCCGGCTGCGGCGTCGGGCGGTACGGTGATTGCTGCGCCGCTGATTACGGATGAAAGACCGGTTCGACGAGCTGTCGCTAGCCAGCGTCGGCCAACTGGCAGGAGAAGATCATGACCACTGTTGCAGAAGTGATGACACGCAATCCAGCGTCCATCGGACTCCGCCTGACCGTACGAGAAGCTGCACAATTGATGACTGAACTGAACGTCGGCGTGCTACCCGTTTGCGAGGACGGGGAGGTCGTGGGCATGCTGACTGACCGGGATATCGTGACGCGCGCGGTAGCGCTAGGAGCGTCGCCCGAGGAAACGATAGAAGGAATCGTCAGTGGTGAACCGATCTGCTGCTACGCAGACGACGACGTCCAGGCCGTCAAGGACAGGATGGCGGACGCGCAAGTCCGCCGGATTCCCGTCGTGGATCAAAGCGACCACCTGATCGGAATCCTTTCCCTCGGGGACCTTGCCACGCGCTCCGATGACGAAATTTCTTCAACGCTGGGGGCGATTTCCACGCCTTGCGAACCGGAGCGCTAAAGCAGCAATACGCGCCGTGAGCTCAACAGCCAGCCATTCGACGGGGGTGTCGGCGTCGCGTGATCTATCCCCGGCGTACGTAGTGATCGGATACGACGTGGCGCCCATCGATCCAGGCGATCGCGAGTTCCGTCGCCTGGACATGAGCGTCGTTCGGCTCCGCGAAATCGCCGTCGACGCCCAGCGTCCGCGCTTCGCCTGTCTGGTCGGTCACAATGGCTGCCGCCCTATAGCGATCGCTGTCCGCGGGAGTAACGACTGATCGGATCAGCAAACCGCGGTACTTGGTAACTTGATCGGTTTTCATAGAGTCTCCCTATGGTGAAGGTCTCTTCCATGAAGCGCTGTCGTCGTCGCGCGCGTCGCGCACCTGCAGCACACCAGCCTCGATGCGCACCGGAAACACCGCCACGTCTTCGTAGGCCGGCGGAGCCAGCACCCTGCCGGTTCTGATACAAAAACGGGCGCCATGACGAGGACATACCACTTCATCATCCTCGACGGCACCGCCAGTCAGGATGCCGCCGTCGTGCGGACAGGTATCTTCGATCGCGTAGCAGACGCCATCAAGATTGAACACCGCCACCTGTGTGCCGTCCACATCGACGCTGCGTACCGAACCCGGCGGGAAATCCGTCATCGCCGCGACTTCGACCCAGTTTGTCATGTCAAAGCATTCCCAATTGCAGACGGGCGGCTTCGGACATCCGCTCTTTCGTCCACGGCGGTTCCCACACCAGCTCGACGCGTACCGTATTGACGCCTGCCACCGAATAGACGACATCTTCGATCGTCGCCGGAAAGGTCTGCGAGACCGGGCAGCCCGGCGCCGTTAGCGTCATGCGAATGAACACGTTGCCCGTATCGCCGTCGACGTCCAGGCCGTACACCAGCCCCAGATCGTAGATGTTCACGGGAATCTCCGGGTCGAACACCGTACGCAACGCGTCGATCACACGCGAGCGCAGGTCGCCGTCGCCGGGCTCCGGCCCATCTGCCCGTTTCAGCCAGTCGAATGCGCTCTTTCTGTTCACCTCACTTCCTCCACTAATCATTCCGTCGAGATGGTGCCGCACTCGTCATGCAATGCTGCATGGAGCGTATGCCATGCGAGCGTCGCGCACTTCACGCGCGCCGGAAATTCCCGTACACCCGAGAACACCGCGAGCTTGCCGAGGTGCGAAGACGCGTCCGCCGGCGGCGCCGTCATCATCATGTCGTGAAACGCCCCGAAGAGCGCCTCCATTTCCGATTCCGTGCGCCCCTTGAGCGCTTCGGTCATCAGCGATGCCGATGCAATGGCGATTGCACAACCTACACCCTCGAACCCAACGTCCGCCACGACGCCATCCTCGATGCGCAGATACAGCGTGATGCGATCTCCGCACAACGGGTTATAGCCGTCCGCCCTGCGATTGGCATCCGGCAGCCGGTGACGGTTTCTCGGTCTCCGGTAGTGGTCGAAAATCACTTCCTGGTACAGGTCGCGCAGACTGCTCATTGCCCAAATACCTCCTGCACGTGCGCCATTGCCTTGACGAGTGCCTCCACGTCGGCCCGCGTGTTGTACAGCGCGAATGACGCGCGCACGGTTGCCGGCACGCCGAAGCGCTGCATGACGGGCATCGCGCAATGATGGCCGGCGCGCACCGCGACGCCGTACTGATCGAGAATCGTACCGACGTCGTGTGCATGCACGTGGTCGAGCACGAACGATAGAATGGCCGCCTTTTCGGTTGCGGTACCGATCAGCCGCAGATGTGGCATCGCACGCATTGCATCGGTCGCATAGGCGAGCAGCCCGGCCTCATGTGCGCCGATCGTTTCGCTGCCGATTGCATTCACATAGTCGAGCGCCACCGCGAGCGCGATCGCACCGCCAATGTCCGGTGTGCCCGCCTCGAACTTCCATGGAATGGCGTTATAAATGGTCTTGTCGAACCTCACCGAGCGGATCATGTCGCCACCGCCCTGCCACGGCGGCATCGCTTCCAGTCTGTCCGCCTTGGCGTACAGCACGCCGATTCCCGTCGGTCCATACACCTTGTGCCCGGAGAACGCATAGAAATCGCAATCGAGCGCGCGCACGTCGACAGGCAGATGTGCAACCGCCTGCGCGCCGTCGATCAGGACAGGCACGTCGCGCGCGTGCGCGGCCTCGATCATCCGCGCAACCGGGTTGATCGTACCGAGCGCGTTCGATACATGCGTGATCGCCACGATGCGCGTACGCTCGGCGATCATCTGCCGGTAGGCATCGACATCGAGCGCGCCGCTGTCATCGATCGGCACGACCTTCAACACCGCGCCCGTCTGCTCGCATACGAGTTGCCACGGCACGATGTTCGAGTGATGTTCCATCGCGCTGATCAGGATCTCGTCGCCGGGCTTCGCGAGAGGACGCACATAGCTCTGCGCAACCAGGTTGATCGCTTCCGTCGTGCCGCGCACGTAGACGATTTCCTCCGCGCGCGCCGCATTGATGAAGCGCGCAATCCGTTCGCGCGCACCTTCGTACGCGTCCGTGGCGCGCTGCGACAACTCGTGCACGCCGCGATGCACGTTCGCATTTGCATGCTCGTAGTAGTCGCGCTGCGCGTCGATCACGGCCGAAGGTTTCTGGGTAGTCGCGCCGTTGTCGAGATACACCAGTGGATTGCCGTGTATGAGCTCGCGAAAGATCGGGAAGTCGCTTCGCCAACGCGCCACCGTCTCGTCGTCCGGGATCATCACAGGTTCGATCGGTTTCATACCAGTCCCCGAATGCGCTCACCTTCCGGCGTGCGCGCGAGCAGCATTTGCGTCAGTCGGTCGCGCACCGCCTCGATACGCACGTGCTCCAGACTGCTGCGCGCAAACGCCCAGATGAGCAAAGCCCGCGCCACGCGTTCGTCGATGCCGCGTGAGCGCAGATAGAACAGCTGGTTCTCGTCAAGCTGGCCAACGGTTGCGCCATGCGTGCATTTGACGTCGTCGGCGTGGATCTCCAGTTGCGGCTTCGTGTCGATCTGCGCATCGCGCGACAACAGAAGATTGAAGTTTGACTGATGCGTGTCGGTCTGCTGCGCGTGACGATGCACGACCACGTTGCCGTTGAATACGCCATGTGACGCACCGTCGAGCACCCCGCGGTAGTGCTCGCGGCTCGTTCCGTGCGGTTTCTCGTGATCGATGCGCGTGTGATGATCGACATGCTGCCTCGCGCTCGCGATATACAGCCCGTTCAGTTCGGCGCGGGCATCGGCGGCCTGCAGCCGTGTGTCGATCTGCGTACGCGAGAGTGCCCCACCGAATGCGAACGAGTGCGACGTGAAGCGGCTCGCCCGCCGTTGCGAGACGTCGACATGCGCAATATGGAACGCGCTGCGTGCTTCATGGTGGACGCGGCAATGCTGCACGTCGGCCTCGTCGCCCGCCACGATCCTCGTGACGGAATTGACCAGATACGCGTCGTCGGAAAAACCGGCAAACTGCTCGACGATCGAGCACCGCGAGCGCCCGTCCGCCAGTACCGTGTTGAACGGATGTATCGCGAGGCCGGCTTCGTCGGTCAGGAACAGCATGACGAGCGGCGCATCGATCGCACAGTCCGGCGGCAGCAGGACCACGTAACCGTCGCTCAGGAACGCCGTGTTCAGGGCCGCGAAGCCATCGGGCGCTGCCTGATGCGCAATGACGGCTTTCAGCCGCTCCGGTATCTCACGAATGGCACGCGTGAGACTGCCGACAAATGCGCCGTCCGGCAAAGGCGGCATGCGCGACAGCTTCGGCATATGGCGGCCGTTGACGAACACGAGCCGACCCGCTGTCCCGTAGGGCACGAGATCGTCGACGATGCGCTCCACATCCAGGTCGTCGCTGCGCCGCGACGTGAAATGCCATGACCGCTTCGCGATGGTCGCCACATTCGTGTACTTCCAGTCTTCGAGCCGAGTTGTGGGAAAGCCAAGCCCTTCGAATTTTTCGAACGCCTGGCGCCTCGCGCTGCGCAACCACGGAAGTTCCGCGCCGGGCAGCGTACTCGACAGGGTCTGGAAAGACTGATGGAGGTACTCGAGCGTCGGTTCACTCATTTGACGTCTACTCCTCGCGATATCACGTATGACCGCCTCGTTTCAGTACGGGTTAAGTGGCCCAGAATCCGGCCCGTTCGGCGCATCGCCATCGAGCCATCCATAACCCTTGCGCTCCAGTTCAAGTGCCAGCTCGCGCGTTCCGGATTTCGCGATACGCCCCTTTGAAAGCACATGCACGCAATCGGGCACGACGTATTCGAGCAAGCGCTGGTAATGCGTCACCAGAACGATTGCGCGGTCCGCATGGCGCATCTGATTGACGCCTCGCGCAACCACTTGCAACGCATCGATATCGAGCCCCGAATCGGTTTCGTCGAGAATCGCGAGGCGCGGCTCCAGCACCGCCATCTGCAGCACCTCGTTGCGCTTTTTCTCACCCCCTGAAAACCCTTCGTTGACCGCGCGATGAAGCAGACTTTCGTCCATCTGCATGAGCGCCATTTTCTCCTTCACCAGTTGCAGGAATTCCATTGCATCCAGTTCGGGTTCGCCGCGGTGCGTGCGCTGTGCATTCAACGCGGCCTTCAGCAGATACACGTTGCTGACACCCGGTATTTCGACAGGGTATTGAAACGCGAGAAAAAGCCCTTCGCGTGCACGCTCTTCCGGCGCGAGCGAGAGCAGGTCACGGCCCGCATACTGCACGCTGCCACCTGTTACGCGGTAATGCTGGTGGCCCGCCAGCACGTTGGCAAGCGTGCTCTTGCCCGAACCGTTCGGGCCCATGATGGCGTGCACCTCGCCCGCGTTCACACACAGATCGACCCCGCGCAGAATCGGCTTGCCTTCTACTTCAACGCTCAGTTTGCTGATTTCTAGCATGACCGTGGTCCCTGTCAGCCCGTGCTGCCTTCAAGACTTACGCCGAGCAGCTTTTGTGCTTCGACGGCGAACTCCATGGGCAGCTCCTTGAAGACCTCCCTGCAAAATCCGTTGACGATCATCGACACCGCTTCTTCCTCCGAAAGGCCTCGCTGTCGGCAATAGAAGAGCTGGTCCTCGCCGATGCGCGACGTCGATGCCTCATGCTCGACCTTCGCGGTCGGGTTTTTCACCTCGATATACGGAACCGTGAGTGCACTGCAGCGATCGCCGAGCAGCAGCGAATCGCACTGTGTGTAGTTGCGCGCGTCCTCCGCCGAGCGGGCAATTTTCACGAGCCCACGATAGGCGTTCCTGCCGTGGCCGGCGGAAATGCCCTTCGACAGGATCGTGCTGCGCGTATTGCGACCCAGATGCGTCATCTTCGTGCCGGTGTCGGCCTGCTGATAGTTGTTGGTGAGCGCCACCGAATAGAATTCGCCGACTGCGTTGTCGCCTTGCAGGATCACGCTCGGGTATTTCCACGTGATGGCGGAGCCAGTTTCGACCTGTGTCCACGAAATCTTCGAGTCTGCTTCACGGCAATCGCCACGCTTGGTCACGAAGTTATAGATGCCGCCGCGCCCGTGCGCATCGCCCGGATACCAGTTCTGCACCGTCGAGTAGCGGATTTGCGCACCCTCCAGCGCGACCAGTTCCACCACTGCAGCATGCAACTGGTTCTCGTCACGCATCGGCGCAGTACAACCCTCCAGATAACTGACGTAGGCTCCCTTGTCCGCAATGATCAGCGTTCGCTCGAACTGTCCCGTGTTCTGCGCGTTGATGCGGAAATACGTGGAAAGTTCGATCGGGCAACGCACGCCCGGTGGGATATAGCAGAACGACCCGTCGCTAAAGACCGCGGAGTTCAGCGCAGCGAAAAAGTTGTCGGTATGCGGCACCACTGAGCCGAGGTATTGCCGCACCAGTTCAGGATGAGTCTGCACCGCTTCCGAAAACGGACAGAACACGATGCCCAGCGCGCCAAGCTTTTCACGAAACGTCGTCGCGACCGACACGCTGTCGAACACCGCATCCACCGCGACGCCCGCGAGCATCTCGCGCTCCTCCAGCGGAACGCCGAGTCTCTCGTACGTGCGTAGCAGTTCCGGATCGACATCCTGCAGACTCTTCGGGCGATCCTTCGGAGCAATCGGCGCCGAATAATACGCAATGTCCTGATAGTCGATAGGCGGGTGCTCAACCGATGCCCAATGCGGTTCGTTCATCGTGAGCCAGTGCCGGTAGGCCGCGAGGCGCCAGGCGAGCATGAAGTCGGGTTCATTCTTCTTTGCTGAAATCAGGCGGATGACATCTTCAGACACACCGCGCGGCAACGTATCCGACTTTACATCGGTCACGAATCCGTGCCGGTATTCGCTCCGGATCAGCTCGTCAATTCTCGATACACTTGAACTCATGCAGACCTCCGCTTTCAGCGTTGCGGCGGCCCGATCGCGCGCTTGGGGCGATCACGGAATCACGTGTGCGTAGCCGCTGGCGGGCTGTCCTGACGGCTCCAATTGCGTCAAACAGCGTGATCCGCCTGGCGACTGCCGTAGCCAATAGCGGATAGCCGTGCATCGGCGAGGCTGCCAATACTCTCCACGGTGTCCGGATCGCGTGCCATTGTGATCGTGATCACCGTGACCTAGTCGGCAAGCGTGCTCATGCGCAACATGATTAAGCCTCCGCGAACCGTACCTGTCTGGTCTGGTTTCACATTCAACCCTAGCACCGCGCCGCCGCTGATAAAAGAAAGACATCACTGCGCGTGTACGTTCTCGCTGCTGTCGTCAACTCGGCCTTGTCGCGGCTTGCGTCGAGGTACGACGATTGCGGAGCTTGAACTCCCGCGAAGGTGTCTTCTGATCTTTGACACCAGAGAAGCGTAGTGCGCCGGATCCTAGGGTAGTCGAATGCCGGTGCTCGGACCGGATCACGCGTCGAGGCGAACTACCGGGAACAACGTTCCAAAGCAGCTACCGCTCTGTGGGTCGCTTCGACGATTTCCACGCACTCTGCGTGGCGACGGGTGTGCTCGATCGTTGAACACTCACCGGCGCGGCTCACTTGCGCCAGATCGGCGCGAGCTTTTTCCAGCGCCGCCGACGGTGACCCATTGTCTGCAATCAGCTTCGCCAGATCGAAGACCGTGCCGGAAGACAGTTCCACGTATGCCGGGCAAGCAGCGCTGGCGGCGCCGCTGTATACCCAGAACCCCGCAATGGCAAATACGACGCGTCGTGCGACGCTAGTAGTCAAATTACTCATGGCAACATCCTGTTTGCTCCTTACTGGGCCCAAGCCGATTCGTGTGTTGTTTGCATAACTCCAGCGTCCACGAAACGGCCTGCAAAAATACCCGCGTCAGTGCCGAAATTCCCCGCAAGCTTGCGCCCTCACTTCCGACCTGGCGCTCCGTGGCCGCCGCATCCTGCATTCCCGCTCCAACTCTACGAGATGGAAGATACGCGCTACCAACGGACTAAAAGCTTACTCGGACGCAGGGTCGTGCGGGGGAACTAGGGGAATCTACCGAATACTTCGCGCTTGCGTTGTCAGGGTACCTGATATCAAATACAGAACATCACGACGGACGGACGGGCGCGTTTTCAGGACGCGCTTAATTTTTAACCATAATATCAGCCTACCTGATATTTAATTGCCGCACTCAGGCCGCTGCGCCGGCTCCGAGCGAAAGACCAGGTCGTACCCAAGATCCACAACCGCAGCTCAACAAAAAAAGCAAACAACAGGTCCGGAGATATCACCATGCAATTGAAGTCGACTCACGTCCTCATGTTCGGTGCGCTCTGCGCGCTGAGCGCAGGAGCCTCGGCGCAATCGAGCGTCACGTTGTACGGCATCGTTGACACAGGGATCGAGTATGTCTCACACGCGAACGCGAACGGCGACAGCGTCGTTCGCATGCCATCCGTTACCGGAGAGTTCCCATCGCGCTGGGGGCTGCGTGGCAACGAAGATCTAGGCGGCGGCTACAGCGCTGTGTTCACTCTCGAAAGCGGCTTCAACCTGCGCGATGGCAGTTCCGGACAGGGCGGCAGGTTGTTTGGGCGCCAGGCGTTCATCGGCGTGAAGAGCCCGTATGGAACGCTCGCGTTCGGCCGTCAGTACACGATGACCTATCTCGCGGTCCAAGGCGCCGACATCATCGGTCCGGACATCTACGGCATGGGCTCGCTGGATGCCTATGTGCCCAACGCGCGCACCGACAACTCGATCACCTATCTCGGCTCGTACAAAGGCTTTACGTTGGGCGTGGGTTATTCATTCGGACGGGACGCTGCGGGTACCGGCAACTCGCCGGGACAAGGAACCTGTACCGGCTCCGTTCCAGGCCACGCCACGGAATGCCGCGACTGGTCCGCAATGCTCAAGTACGACTCGCAATATTTCGGCGCTGCCGCGTCGTACGAGGAGCAACGCGGCGGCGCGACGGCAGCCGCCAACTTCTTCGACGGTGTTGCGCCGACACCTCTGATCAACGCCGCGGACAAGGACGCCCGTACGCAACTGAGCGCCTATGCGCAGTACGCAGGCGCGAAGATCGGCGCCGGTTGGATTGGACGCCGCGTAGTGACCCAGTCGCCGAGCGTGCCCAATATCCGTTCGGACCTGTTCTTCCTCGGCGCTTCGTACATGGTCACGCCTGCATTCCTCCTCGATGGCGAAGTGTTTCGCATCATCAATAGCGACCACGATACCCGCGCCACGATGGGAACGTTACGCACCACCTATCTGCTGAGCAAGCGTTCGTCGGTCTATGCGCAGGCAGCGTATCTGGCGAACAGTGCGAAGGCGCGCTATTCGGTCAGCGGCGGCGGTGGCGGGACCACGCCAGGCGCGGGCATGGGTCAAACGGGCGTGATGGTCGGCATCAAACACATGTTCTGATACGGGTCGAAAATGAAACGAACTTCAATTGCTGTATGCGTATCGGCCGTGTCCGCGATGCTGGCGGCCTGCGGCGGCGGTTCCGACTCCCTCTCAACCAGTGCGACGCAATTGCCTCGGCTCTCCGCCGCACAACCCGCGACGCTGTCGGGAGACTGCGCCGCGCTCGCCGCCAGGTTGACGTTTGCCAACACGACCTTCACCTCAGGCACCGACGTGCCGGCCGGAACGCTCACGGTGGCGGGAAACTCCGTCCCCGAACATTGCGTGATCGAAGGAAAAATGAATCAACGCACGAGCGCCGTTGACGGCCGGACTTATGCGATCGGTTTTGAAATGCGGCTGCCAATTGCGTGGAATGGCCGCTTTTTCTATCAGGCCAACGGTGGTCTCGACGGCAATGTGACGCCGGCGACGGGGGTGCTCAGTGGCGGGGGCCCGCTGAACAACGCGCTGAACATGGGCTTCGCCGTGATCAGTTCGGATGCAGGTCATTCCGGGTCGCAAAACCCGTTGTTCGGTCTCGATCCCCAGGCGCGTCTCGACTATGGCTATAACGCCGTCGCTACGCTCACGCCGATGGCCAAGCAGGTGATCAGGTTGGCCTATGGCAAGGGCCCCGACCGCAGCTACTTCGAAGGCTGCTCGAACGGCGGCCGTCATGCGATGGTGGCGGCAGCCAGATCGTTCGCGGATTACGACGGCATCATTGCCGGTGACCCCGGCTTTCATTTGCCAAAGGCAGCGATCGGGGAGTTGTGGAGCGCGCAACAGCTCGCCACCGTCGCGACCGCGACGACCTCGTCCGGCATTGCCGATATCACCACCGGCTTGACGACTACTGAAAGGCAGCTGATCGCATCGAAGATCATCGCGAAGTGTGATTCGCTCGATGGTGTGGCGGACGGAATGGTCCAGGACATCAAAGCGTGCCAGGCGAACTTCAATCTGGCCACCGACGTACCGACGTGTTCGAGCAATGGGCGCGACGGCAGCTGTCTTACGGCGGCTCAAAAGCAGGCGGTTGGAAATATTTTCTCCGGGGCGAAAAACAGCGCCGGCACGGCGCTCTATGCGAGCTTTCCTTATGATGTCGGTATCAACGGATCAGGCTGGGCCGCGTGGAAGCAAGGCAATTCCATCAGCCTCGATCCGGCCGCCGCAGCCTTCGTGTTTACGTCGCCGCCGCAAAGCGCTTCGATCCTCGGTTCGATGGGTGCCTACGGTCTGAACTTCAGCATGGACAATGATGCGCCGAAGATCTTCGCCACGAGCGGGATCTATTCCGAGTCTTCGTGGTCATTCATGACCCCGCCGAACGAGACCGATCTGAGCGGTCTGCGGAGCCGGGGCGCGAAGTTGATCGTCTATCACGGAACGAGCGATCCGGTGTTCTCGTCGAACGATACGACCGACTGGTATCAACGCCTATCGACGGCTAGTGGCGGAGACGCAAGCAATTTCGCGCGGCTCTTCACGGTAGCGGGGATGAACCACTGCAGCGGCGGTCCGACGGCCGATCAGTTCGACATGCTGACGCCCATGGTGGCATGGGTCGAGCAGGGGCAAGCACCGAACCAGGTCATCGCAACGGCCCGCGACACCAGCAACGCGATTCCGAATAGCGAAGTGCCGACTAGCTGGGGTGCCGGGCGCACGCGTCCGCTGTGCGCCTACCCGAAGGTGGCCCGCTACACGAGTGGAGACGTGAACTCGGCGAGTAGTTTCACTTGCAGCTAAGGCACTGACTCTGACCTGGCGAGGGAATCGGCGCAGTCGGCCCCGGCCGATGCGCTGTCCCGTCCGTGCGGAACGCGACATGCTGCTCCTTGCGCATACCTCTGTCCGCGATCATCGGGCGTGCGTTTGCGCCCCCGCACTGGAGCGCTGCCATGAAAATGCGCGAGTACAAAATCGGTTCGCCGTGGTATCAGGCCGTCTGTGCGACGCTACGCCGGGCCGTCCCATCGGGGCTTTTGTCCGGGTGCCTGTCGGCGGCGACGGCCTCGGCGGCATCCGCGGACGCATCGGGCAGCCCGCTCGCGCCGATCAATGCGGTTACCCACTCCGTGTGGCCGCAACGCGCGTTGCGCGAACGCGGCTTCAGCATCCGCCATACGGTGACCGGCTTCGCGATCCATCAGGCGGCCGCCATCTTCTGGGCATTCCTGTTCGAGCAACTCGTTGACCGGATGGCCGGCCCTGTCCCGTCACGACGGCCCGGCGCCGCCGCGCTAGCCGCCGCCGCGACGGTGGCAAGCGCGTACGTGGTCGACTACAAGGTGGTGCCCAACCGGCTCACGCCGGGATTCGAGGCGCACCTGTCGCGTCGCTCGCTCGGCAACGTCTACCTGGTGCTCGGCGCCGGCCTGCTCGCGGCCGCGCTGCTGCGGCGGCCGGATCGATGAAGACTGCGCGCGCAAAAAAAGCGACCAGCCTTTGACCGGCATGGTCGCCACAAGCGCATTTGAGAACGCTGTCCCCACGAGTCCAAGCGGAGGACAAATCGAGTATAGGAAACCGGTCCGCACCGCAGTCTGTCCGTAAGCCCTGCGTCGCGGACAGTTCTCCACGCGAAACGCGTCGCGCACCATCATCCTGCCATCTGCTCCGCCGACACCGCCACTGAACGGCCCGCGAGCCGCTCGAATTCGTCGACGTCGTGGCTGCAAAAAATCCTCAGCGCGGGACTCGCCCGCTTCGCCAGATCGCGCAGTCGGCGCTGGTTGTACAGTCGTGCCGCGCGGTCCTTTTCGAGCATCCACTGATAGAAGCGCAACCCGGGCGCGCAATGCGGACGCACCGGGTCGAGCTCGCCGTTGTCGAAATAGGCGTCGCCTGCGAGCAGCAACCAGCCGCCGTCGCCGTTCACCGCGACGCCCGCTTGACCATAGGTATGGCCTCGGAGCGGCACTAGTGCGATCTCACTCGCGAGTTCCTCGATCGGATGCACCTTCGCGAAGCCTTCCCAGCGCTCGGTGTATTGCGGCGAATGCACGCGCCAGAAGTTCTGATACGACCACTGCTGCGGCCTGAAGCGCTGCCGGTCGAGCCAGGTCTTCTGCTGTGCCGCGTACTGACGCTCGCTCGCGAGCATGTGCACGGTCGCGTGCGGAAAGTCATCGAGGCCGCCCGCGTGATCGGAATCGAGGTGCGTCATGACGATATGGCGCACCTCGGCCGGGTCGAAACCAAGCCGCTCGATCTGCCTGATCGCCGTCATTTCATTCCGGAACTCGGGCTTCAGCAGCCTCAGAAAGAATTTGCCGAGGCGCGAATAGGGATCGGCGACATCGCGCAGACCGAAACCGGTATCGACGAGCACGAGCCCCGCCGAACTTTCGACGAGCAGACAATGGCAGACCAGATGCCCGCGGCGAATCAACGATTCGGGTTGCCCGTTGAACACCATGCCGCACAACGGGCAGGTCGAAATGCAGTTCAGATGGTGCACTCTCATGCCGCACTCCCCGTCTTGGGAACTGCATTCCTGCTTGACGCTTCCGCGGCAACTGTTGCGCGGAACTCGCCGTATGCGTCATTCAGCGAACAGATCTGGTCCGAACACCTCGTAGTGAATCTTCGACTCGTGAATGTCCAGGTTTTTCAATGCGTCGTGCTGTAGCCGCATGAATGGAACCGGACCGCAGATGTAGTAGTCGGCGTCGGGCAACAGGATCTCGTCGCGCAGCTTGCCGAGGTCGATGAAACCGGCGTTGTCGTAGTCGCGGCCCTGCACGTCGGTATCGAGCGGCGCGTCATAGAACACGATCGCGCGGAAGTTCGGCTGGGTGGCGGCGGTCTGCTGCAGACGGTCGCGCATCGCGTGCACCGCGCCGTTGCGTGCACCATGAATGAACACCACGCGCCGCTGCGGGTCCTGAATTGCGCGCTTCAACATGCTGACCATCGGCGTCAGACCGACGCCGCCGCTGATCAGTACGATCGGCGTCTTCGCATGGACATCGATGTAGAACGTGCCGTACGGCGCTGCCAGCTTCACCTCGTCGCCGACGTTCACGTGATCGTGCAGCAGCGAGGACACATAGCCCGCCGGCCGCCCGGCCTCGCCGCTCTCGCGCTTGACCGAGATCCGATAGCTATGGCCATTCGGCACGTCGGACAAACTGTATTGCCGGATCTGCTGCAGGCCGAGCGCGGGCACATCGACGGCAATGCCGATGTACTGTCCCGGCTCGAAGTTGGCGACCGGCTGTCCGTCCTTCGGTTCGAGAATGAACGACGTGATCACGCTGCTCTCGGGCCGCTTCTCCTTGACGACGAACGTGCGCCATCCGGTCCAGCCGCCTGGCTGCGCCGCGCGAGTTTCGCGCAATTCGGACTCCATGCCCATCAGCACGTCCGCGAGATTGCCGTATGCCTGCGCCCACGCGGAGATGATGTCGTCGGTCGCGGCGTCGCCGAGCACGTCCTTGATCGCGCCCAGCAGATGTTCGCCGACGATCGGATAGTGCTCCGCTTTCACGTCGAGGCTCGCGTGCTTGTTGGCGATATTGCGCAGCACCGCGGCGAGACTGCCGGGGTCCTCGATGTTCTCGGCGTATGCGTACACGGCGCGCGCGAGCGCTTCCTGCTGCTGCCCCTGCTCCTGGTGCGCCATGTTGAAAACGTTTTTCAGTTCGGGATGCGCTTCGAAGAGCCGTCTGTAGAAACGTTGAATGATCGTATAGCCGTGCGCGGCCAGAACCGGGGCCGTCGCTTTTACGATGTCCTTGGTTTTCTGCGTCAGCATTTCTTTCCTCCTGCAGTAGGACGACTGGTTACCTCGCTCGTGCGCGCAGCAGCGCGGGTATCTGAGTCGAGTGCCTCGCTCACATGCAAGTTCCTGGGGCATTCGTCCGCTGCTTCAAGCCTATCCGGGCGACCATGCTGCTCCAACCGATGCCGGCTGTCCATATGCCAAAGGCCACGGACATGCCGATGACGATCAGCGCGCGGCATGGGGTAGACGCCATCGGCCACTGCGCACGCCATCGCGGGCCGGCCAACGACGCGATGCGAGAGCCGGCCAGGAACACGGCATGCGAGGCGATCCACGCGCCGCTCGCGACGAACGGCGCTCCGCACGCGTGGCACGGCGGATCGAAGACCCAAGTACCAACTCCAATGGAGGTCACGATGTTCATGCACAACAAAAGGCTGCAATACACGGTTCGCGTCGGCACGACCAATCCCGGGCTTGCGAATCTGATGCTGGAGCAGTTCGGCGGTCCGCAAGGCGAACTGGCCGCCGCGATGCGCTACTTCACGCAGGCCGTTGCGGAAGAAGACCCCGGGCGCAAGGACATGCTGTTCGACATCGCCACCGAAGAGCTGAGCCATCTCGAGATCATCGGCTCGATCGTCGCGATGTTGAATCGCGGCGCGAAAGGGGAACTCGCCGAAGCGGTCGAGCAGCAAGCCGAGCTGTATCGCAAGCTCAACGGCGCGGGCAACGACAGCCACCTGACGCAGGTGCTATACGGCGGCGGACCGCCGCTGACGAACTCCGGCGGCGTACCGTGGAGTGCCGCGTACATCGACACGATCGGTGAGCCGACTGCGGACCTGCGCTCGAACATCGCCGCCGAAGCGCGCGCGAAGATCATCTATGAACGGCTGATCAACGTCACCGACGATGCCGGCGTGCGCGAGGCGCTCGGCTTTCTGATGACCCGCGAAGTCGCGCATCAAAAGTCGTTCGAGAAGGCGCTGTATGCGATCACACCGAGTTTCCCGCCGGGCAAGCTGCCGCCGAGACAGGAATTCGCGAGCGTCTACTACAAGATGTCGCACGACGGAGCGGTGATCAACACACCGTGGAACAGCGGCACCGGTCTCACGATACGGACTGGTGAGCCGGCGGTGGATGGCGGCGACGGCAATGCGTCGGTGAGCCTCGAAGCGCAACAGCAAGCCGCGGTTACCGCGATGGCCACGCGTCTGCGATCCGACCCGTCGAGCGATCCGACGACCGGCGCCGAAATAGGCAGCGAAGTCCCGCGCAGCAACGAGGTCGGGTGATCGCTCAAGTCGCTGCCGCGGGTATCGTCAAGGTCCGAAAAACGTGTTGCAGAACTTGCCGGCCACGTTGCAGGTCGGGTGACCCGAAGGCTGCGCCGTGCCGGGTTCGGGCGGCGTCGCGCACGCGGCCGTCGCGGCGATCGCGAATGTCATGACGAGCGCTGTGCGCAGCGCCGCCGTGCGACGGTTTTTCGCAGCGCGCGCCGCGTCGCGGTTCGGATCGCACCTCGCGGAATTTTCGCGCTCCCGCGCATCGATGGCGCGAGAGCAGCCTCGTCGGACGTCAGGCATTGCGCCCTCCTTCAACCGCCATTCACATTGACTACGCTACGCCAAATCGGTCGCGAACGGGTTTCTTCGAATTCGCGCGAAGGCGGTGCCGCGCGTCCCAGCACGGCTGTCCGCAACGTCAGAGTTTCGGACATACGCCTCTATGCACCTTCTTGCGGTTGCCAGCGTATGCTGATTCCGGCGTTTTCCGACACGTCGCCAGACCGGTACGACTTACTGTCGACAACGCGAGAAACGTACGTTCCGTGAAAAATTGACCGCTCAAGGAAAGACCATGCTGAGCCCTCATGAATTTGCGGTTTTTATGCTGGTGAAGGCATCGCCGGATTACACCGATATAGAGCGCGAAGAATTCGACGCGCTGCTCGAGCGCCAACTGGTCGCGCTCGAAAGCGCACCGTCAGGCGCGCATCGTCCGCGTGTGACGAACCACGGCGAATCGTTGCTCCAGACCCTGATGCGAAAACGTTGAGGCGGTACAGGCGCGCCGAGCGAGCGACGCGGTAGGGTCGAAACGCTGACTCACGACAACGACTAACAACAAACCGGAGAGAACCTGTGAATGCCGCGCGCAACTATAACGACGCCGCCAACGAACTGAAGCACATCAGCACGATGGTCCAGCGGCTCGAACAACTCGTTCACCGCGACTGCGTCGACTGGCAGGGCACGGTAGTTGCAACGCCCGCTTACTGGCGCGCGCGCATCGAGGCCAATGCCGAACTGCCGCCGGCGCTGCAACCGCAAGCGCGCCTGCTGCTCGCGCGGCTCGCCACGCTCGAAGCACGCAGCGAGCGCCGTGGCCGTCGTGCATGATCGGCGCGCACCGGCGCGATCACACACTTACGCGACGAAGGACATGATGATGCGGACCTACGAATACCACGGGTTCACGATCGAGGTGATCGTCGAGGCGGACTTCACGTTGCGCCCCGCCGGGCGCGCGGCGGTACGCACGCGCTATGCGGCGGTGGTTCACATCTATCAGGCGGGTGCCGCGATTGCCACGTTCTCGCCGCTGCGCTTCGACATTGCCGGCGGACGGCCATTCGACACCGAGGCCGATGCGTTGATGGGCGGATATAGCGCGGCGCGCCGAATCGTCGACGACCTGTTCGCCCGTGCAGCGGACGCCACGGACTCCGCCTTGAGCGCACTGTCGAGCAGCAAAGAGCTCCGCTAGCGGGCGCTGGCGCACGCTTGACCCATTGTGGGGCATCAGGAATGGCGCATGCGGTATCCGCGAGCACCCTTTTCGTGGAGAAACACCATGTCCAATGACGCCTCATCGTTGTCGCCGTCGATTACGTCGATGATCCGCCTCGACCATATGCACGTGCTCGCCGCTTCGCACCGATACCACGCGTCCACGCCGTGGTGGCGAAAACGCGCGATCGTCAACGGCGTGTGCGATGCGCTTGAAATCCACGCGCAACTGGAGGAAGAAATTTTCTACCCGGCGCTAGACCGCGCGCTGGGCAACGACGAGACACTGACCAAAAGTCGTTCCGAGCACGACGAGATGCGCGCGACGATCGCAAAGCTGCGCGCAATGGGCCCCGAAAACGCCGCGTACGACGGGCTGTTTCTTCAACTGATCCGCGAAGTCGCCCATCACGTCGCCGACGAGGAAACCATCCTGCTGCCCGACGCCGAGCGCGTGCTGAAAAACGAACTGCAGTCGCTCGGCGCCGCGATGACGCGCCGCCGGATGCAGTTGCTCGGAGAGCGTCCGATGAACATTGCGGTGAATGCGGCGGGTACGTTTCCGATCGCCACGCTGCTACTGGGATCGACCTTATTGCTCGCGTTGCGGCGCAGCCTGCCGAGGTCGCGTCGCGCGGCACGGACGCAGCGTCAATATGAGTAGCAGATGCGCGAACGACTGGCGCAAGCTGGCATCAACGATTCGCGCCGGGCGCCGACGGCGTCCGCGCGCGCCGCTGTTTCGTCTTGTGGAGCGTGCCCGGGTCGACGAGCGTGGCCGCGACGCGGCGCGCATTCTCGGCCGCGATGTCCTGCGCGTCGCCCCACGACACGTGGCCACACGTCCCGCGTCGCTCGAAGACCGTGCCATGTCCGCCGCCCCGCTCGGTCACGAGCACGATCCATTGGAAAGCACCTTCCGAATCTCTGATGACGGTCCAGCTTACGAGAAAGTCGGCCATCTCTATCGCCTGCACACGCATGTTCGGCTCCTTCGGTCCGTTGCATCGGACCGTTTTGAGCGGAGATGCGCATTGCGCGTGCCTGGCGCGAACCGCGCGCGCGTCGCGTTGCAATCCCCGCCTCACGGCCGCTGATCCGTGTCGGACCGACGCGGGTCGGGCTCGTCGCGACTTTGCGGCGAGCCTGTCAACACCGCGGGCAGCGAAGGATTCTCCGGTTGGGTGTAGCGCGCGTGGATCGCCGCGCGGATGCGCGCGAGGCTTTGCGCGGCATCGAGCGCGCTGTCCTGCTCGATGCCGCGTGCTTCGTCGGCCAGGTCCGCGTCGCCGATCTGCTGTTCGAACCAGCGCGAATAGTCGCCACGCTGGCGATGAAACTGCCATGTCGCCGCATCGACACCCTCGGCAATCTCGACGAACAGCACGAGGTTGTGCGCGCGCAGGTTCAGCGCGTTGTGCTCGCCGCGAAAGTAAAAGCTGCGCTCTGGAATCAGCAGCCCCTCAGCGTACTTTCGACGATGCCGGCGCTTTTCCTTGCGGCCGGGCTCGAGCCGCACGAGCTGCGGCGGCGCGGCGGCGCTGACGCGCCATAACAGCGCGTCACCTTTGGCGAGTTGCGCCCCGTCGCCACTCGACGCTGGCGCATCACGTCCACTTGCCGCCGCAAAGCGCTGCAAGGCCGCATGCGCGCCGTCGCCCATCGCGAGCACCGTGCCGACCTGCTGCAGCAACACCGGCGATAACTGCTCCGGCGACACGGTGACCGCGAGCGCCGTTTCCAGCGCATCCGGAATCGCCTGGTTCGCGCCGGCCCATTGCGCGGGAAACACGTGATGCGCCTCTTCGAACACGAGCCAGTGCGGCCGCCCGGTGCGCGTGCGCAGACGCTGCACCTGCAACAGCAGATTCGCGCAGAACAGCGGCCGATCCGACGGCGGCACCCGCAGCAGATTGAGCGCGATGGCGGGCCGCGCCGGACGGCGCAGCAACTGCATCGCCTCGTCGATCGACGGTGCATTGCCCGCATCGCCGAGCACGAAGGTCGCATCGTCATTGTCATAGTCGCCTTCAGGATCGACGATGCACATCTGGCAGCCCGCGCCCGCGAGCCGTTCGAGGAGGCCCGCCGTCGCGGTGGACTTGCCGCAGCCCGATTCACCGACGAGCAGCACGACGCTGCCGTACGCGGGCAACGACAGCGGCTCGCTGCCCGGCGCATCACAACGAGGGCCGAGCACGATGCGATTGCGCGGCGACGCATCGGCGATGCTGCGCAAATCGTCGGCGACGAGTGCGTCGATCAGTTCGGCGACGCCCGCGCCCGCGACGCCGCCCGTCACGATATCGGCGTGCTTCTGCAACTCCGGCAAGGCGTTCGCGACAGTCGCCGCGAGGCCGCACGCGTCGAGCAGCGCATGGTCGTTTTCCGCGTCGCCGATACCGACCACGTTCAGCGGCGACAATTCGAGATCGGCGAGCGCCGCGCTCAGACCGCTCGCCTTCGACACGCCCGGCGCCACGATCATCACCGCGTCGCCGTTGAAGATGATCCGCAATTCGAGCCCAAGGTCGCGAATCACATCGAGCGCGACATGCTCATGGGGCTTCATGGTCGCGACCAACGTCTGGCTGACACTGAAAGCGTTGGGTGCGCGCCGCCGTAACTCCGCGACGAAAGTCTCCGGCGGTGCGGGTGCGAGCAGACGGCGCGCGCCATCGGCCGGGCAATACAGCACGCCACCGTTTTCCGCGACCACGCGCGAAAACAGCTCGACGCGCGGGCAGATCGCAAGCAGATCGTCGAGCTCACGTCCGCTGACGAGGATCGCGTGACGGCCCGACGCGCGCAGGCGTTCGAGCGCGGCCCACGTCGAATCGGCGACCTGGCCGTCGCTGGCGAGCGTGTTGTCGTAGTCGGTTGCGAGCGCAAAAAATCGCATGGTGCACGCCTCCTTTGATCGATTCATGGGTCCGCTCAGCAAGCGCTATACCCCGCGACCCGCGCCCAACGGTATGGGGCTTGCTGCGGGTCGTGTCGAAGCAGCGGAGCCGCCGCCAGCCTGCCCCGAGGAACCCTGATGTCCATTCCCATCGATGCCGTGACCCTCGCGCGAATGCAATTCGGCTTCACGATCGCTTTCCACATCATCTTTCCGGCGCTGTCGATCGGTCTCGCGAGCTACCTCGCCGTGCTCGAAGGCGCATGGCTCGTCACCCACAAGCCCGTATATCTCGCCGTCTACCGCTACTGGCTGACGATCTTCGCGGTCGTGTTCGGCATTGGCGTCGTGTCGGGCCTCGTGATGTCGTATCAGTTCGGCACCAACTGGGCGGGCTTCGCGTTTCGCGCGGGTCCGATCGTCGGGCCGCTGATGGGCTACGAAGTATTGACCGCTTTCTTTCTCGAGTCGGGCTTTCTCGGCGTGATGCTGTTCGGCATGAAACGCGTCGGCCCGCGTCTGCACTTTCTCGCGACCGTGCTCGTCGCGATCGGCACGCTAATGAGCGCGTTCTGGATTCTCGCCGTCAATTCATGGATGCAGACACCGCAGGGCTATGCGATCGTCGACGGACGCTTCTTTCCGGCCGACTGGATGCGCATCATCTTCAACCCGTCATTTCCGTTCCGGCTCTTACACATGGTGCTGGCCGCGTATCTGAGCGTCGCGTTCCTCGTCGGCGCGGTCGGCGCCTGGCATCTGCTCGGCGATTCGCGCAACGTCTGCGCGCGCCTGATGGTGTCGATGGCGCTATGGATGGCCTGCATCGTCGCGCCGATCCAGATGGTGGTCGGTGACCAGCACGGTATCAACACGCTCAAGCACCAGCCGGCCAAAATCGCCGCGCTCGAAGGCGACTGGCTCGCGCGTCCCGGTCAGCCGTTGATTCTGTTCGGGTTCCCGAACATGCGCACGGAGACGACCGACTATGCGCTCGAAATACCGCATCTCGGCGCGCTGATTCTGACGCACACCTGGGACGGCTCGATCGCGGGCCTCAAATCGTTCCCGCCGTCCGAGCGCCCGTTCTCGCCGGTCGTGTTCTGGGCGTTTCGCGTGATGGTCGGACTCGGCATCCTGATGGCGCTGCTCGGACTGGGCAGTCTCGCGTTGCGCTATCGAAGGACCCTGTACGAAGCGCGCTGGATGCAGCGGATCATGGTCGCGATGGGGCCGGCTGGTCTGATCGCGTTGCTGTGCGGCTGGACCGTCACCGAAGTCGGCCGGCAGCCGTACACGGTGTACGGTCTGCTGCGGACGGCCGACAGTGTGTCACCGATCGCCGCGCCCGGCGTCGCGGTATCGCTCGCGAGCTTCGGCGTGGTGTACGCGATCGTGTTCGGCGCGGCCGTGGTCTTTCTGTTCCGGCTGATGGCGGCGACGCCCACGCTCGATACGCCCGGCCCCGCGAAGGACAAGCCGCATCGCAGCGCCGGCATCACACCGGGCCCAGCACAGGCACCGTCCGTCCCATCAACTCCGGGGAGTCAGGCCGATGACGACAGGAACGTTTGATCTCGCTTTGGTATGGGCCGCGATCCTCGCGTTCGCGGTGCTCGCATACGTGCTGCTCGACGGCTTCGATCTCGGCGTCGGCATCCTGTTCGCTGTCGAGCACCACCGCGACGACCGCGACGTGATGGTGAATTCGATCGCACCGGTATGGGACGGCAACGAGACGTGGCTCGTGCTCGGCGGCGGCGGCTTGTTCGCGGTGTTTCCGCTTGCCTACGGCGTGATTCTGCCGGCGCTCTATCCGCCGATCATCGCGATGCTGCTCGCGCTGGTGTTCCGCGGCGTCGCTTTCGAATTCCGCTTTCGCGCGATAGGTCGCGGCCGCGCATGGTGGGACGCCGCGTTCTTCGGCGGCTCGGCGCTCGCGGCGCTGTGCCAGGGGCTCGTGCTCGGCGGCCTGCTGCAAGGTATCGAGGTCTCGGGGTTCTCGTATGTGGGCGGCTGGTGGGACTGGCTGACCGGCTTCACGATCCTGTGCGGTCTCGCGGTGATGGCCGGTTACACGCTGCTTGGCTCGTGCTGGCTGATCTGGCGCACCGAAGGTCCGTTGCACGAGCGTTGCCGGCGACACGCGCGCACGATGGCCATCGCCGTGCTCGCGCTGATCGTGGTGGTCACGCTATGGACGCCGATGCTGCCCAACTCGCTGACGGCGCGCTGGTTCCGTTGGCCGGACCTGCTGTTCACCGCCTGGGTACCGGTGCTGGTCGTGCTGCTGGCCTTCGGGTTTTTCCGCAGCCTGTCTGCGCGCCGCCATCTGTTGCCGCTGCTGTTTGCGTACGGCATCTTCGTGCTGTGCTACGCGGGGCTTCTGATCAGTCTTTATCCGAACCTCGTGCCACCGTCGATTTCGTTCCGCGCGGCGGCAGCGCCGCATGCGAGCCTGCTGTTTCTGCTGGTCGGCGCCGCGATCACGGTGCCGATGATTCTCGGCTATACCGTGTATGCGTACTCGGTGTTCAAGGGAAAGATGCGCGCGGGCGAGGGGTACCACTGACATGTGGCACCGCCTTGCGTGGTTCGCCGGCCTGTGGCTCGCCGGCGTCGTCGGGGTCGCGACAGTGGCGGGTGTGTTGAAGCTTCTGCTGCGCGCGGCCACGCATTGAGCGTGGCGCGCGCTGGCAGTGTGATTACCGCGGCGCGACTACGGCAACGTATAGGCGACCACGGAGTCGCGCTGCTTCGTGCCGAGCGAGCCATGTCCGCCCGCTACCACCAGCACATACTGCTTGCCGTTGCTGTCGGCATAGGTCGATCGGCGTGTCTTCGTAGGTGGTTTCGGTCGGGTCGCCCGGACCGGCTTTGTCGCCGGTCTCGATGCGCCATGCCTTCGCGCGGCGCGGCGGGTGGCCCGAGCGCGAGCCGCTTGCTCACCGGTGGCAGCAGCAGCCAGATCGCGAGCACCCACACCCAAAGACGTGGCAGCAATTGCCAGAAATCGAAGCGCGCCTCGACCGCCGCCCAGATCGTCGATGCGAACAGCACGATCGCGAACACGAACAGCGCGGCACGCCGGCGCAGCCACATCAGCACGCCGGTCGCCGCGATCGCGATGCCGGCGAGCAGGTAGTACCACGAGCCGCCGAGCATCGCGAGCCGGATACCGCCGATCGCGAGCAGCCCGCCAACGACGACGAAGACAACGCCCGGCACCGCGAGCGCGGCCGGGAGCCGCGCTGCACGCGGGGACGGGTCGCGGGTGAGCCTTGACCTGGCGGGGGCGGCGATGCAGTTTGCGGGCTATTCATTGCCGACGCCCTTCGAGACTTCGGCGGGGCTCTGATACTGCTGGTCGGGCAGATCCTGGAGCCGTTGCAGCACGTCGTCATCGGCGCCATTGGCTTTCGCGGTTTCGATGAGGCTGTCCTTGTCGGCGGGATAGGAAGCGCCCTTCAGCGCTTTCTGCACGTCGATGAACGGGTTCAGCGGGCGCTCGCCCGTGGTCGAACGGGAGTTGGTCATTTCGTTCCCCTGATGGGTTGCGTGGAAGGAAGGTCAAGTGCTGGCCGGGAATGGCGCGTCACGGCGGCGCCGAGCCCGGTGCTTGCACGTCCGGCGTGTCGCGTACCGGCTGCTGCTCCGGCTGTACATCCGTGCCGGGCATCGCTTCGGGCACGCGCGGATGCTCGTGCCTTCGCATCCGGCGTGCCTGTAGGACGCCGGACTGCGCGCTGCGACGCGCGCTAACGGTCTGCCCGACTCGTGCTCGCCGATCGCGATACGCTCGGGCCGCTGCGCGCGTGCAGCCGGCGGCCGCGTGACGCGTGGACCTGTCCCATGCTCCGTGGCCATCAGAGCCGATGGCGTTGGTCAAGAATGGCGTGCCGCGTTAGAAAAAATCCACGCTCGCGCAGGCGTCGTTGCGCTTCAACGCTCCGACGCCAATAGCTTCCGGTACACCTCGATGTACTCGTCGGCCATGCGTGCCGCGGTGAAGCGCCGCTCGAAGGCTTCGCGACAGCGCGCGCGGTCCAGCTCGCCGATCCGGTTCACCGCATCGACGGCCTCGTCGACACTATCGACGATGAAGCCGGTCACGCCGTCGTCGATGATCTCGCGGACCGAGCCGCGGTCGAATGCGATCACCGGTGTGCCCGCCGCCAGCGCCTCGACCAGCACGAGCCCGAACGGCTCGGGCCAGTCGATCGGAAACAGCAGCGCTCGCGCGGCGCCGATGAAGCGATCCTTGTCACGGCCACCCAGCTCGCCGCGATAGCACACATGCGGTTGCCGCATCAGCGATGCGACCTCGTGCTCGTAGTAGACGCGATCGCCGTCGTCGATCTTGGCCGCGATTTCGAGCCGCGCGTTCGCACGGCCCGCGATCTCGATCGCGAGATCGGGTCGCTTGGTCGGCGCGATGCGGCCGACGAATGCCAGGTAGTCGGACGGCGTGCGGCTGAAGGTGTGAAGGTCGCGCGGCAGGCCGTGATGGACCGTGCGCTGCCACGCGAGTCGCGGCAGCGGCGCGCGCTGCGCGTCGGAGATCGATACCAGCGGTACGTCGCAAAACTCGCGGTACAGCGCCTCCAGACCGGGGATGTCGAGCCGCCAATGCAGCGTCGTCACGTGCGCGCAGCCCAGCCGCCTGCCGAACGGGAAGCTCGTGTAGTCGGTATGGAAGTGCACGATGTCGAAGTCGGCCGAAAGTTGCACGACCCGTTCGAGCATCGCGACATGAAACGCCTGCGGGTCGGCGGTGTTCTCGAGCCCGCGCAGCGGCCGCGGATAGACGGACACGAGATGCGCGCGCGTCAGCGAGTCGCCGCTCGCGAACAGCGTGACCTCATGGCCGAGTTCGACCAGCGCCTCGGTCAGCCACGACACGACGCGCTCGGTGCCGCCATAGGCGACGGGCGGAACGCGCTCGTAGAGCGTCGACACTTGCGCGATGCGCATGCGAGCCTCCGTCGTTCTTCCGCCGTGCAGACCTCCGTCGTCGAGCATCCACCATTCCAGACGCGCGGTGGACGATGGTATGGCGCTTGCGGGTTGTCGATCGAAGCGTGTCATCCGTCCCGCTTCGATTCATCCCGTTCCACTTCGTAGAGGAGAAAAACATGAAGCGCGTTACCGCCATTGCCGCACTTTGCTGTGGGCTTGCCGCTATCCCTCATATCGCCGGCGCGCAAACCGAGGCCGCCTCGACCACGAGCGCCAATCCGCTGCCTCAGGCCGACAAGGACTTCGTGCAGGCGGCGAGCATGTCGTCGTCGACCGAAATCGACGCGGCCAAGCTCGCGACGAAGAACTCCAGCGACAAGGATGTGAAATCGTTCGCGCATCACATGATGCTCGATCACACGAAGCTCACGATGCAACTGAAGATGGCTGCGCCACACGGCGTCGCGGTGCCGAAGGACAATTCCGACACCACGATGCTGGACTCGCTGAAGAGCCTGCATGGCAAGGCATTCGATCAGGCGTATATCCAGAAGGTCGGCATGCAGGGACACGAGGACGCGCTGAGCGCATTCAAGAAAGAAATCTCCGATGGCCAGAACGCTGATCTGAAGAAGGCCGCGCAAAAAGCGCTGCCTACCATCGAGGAACACTACAAGATGGCGCAGGATCTCGCGACGAAGAAGGGGGTGACGAAGTAGCGCCGAAGGCAGGTACCCGCGCCATTCGTGTAGTCCGGTAAAGCAGTCCGCGCTAGAAACTCATCGCGAATCCGAACGACACGCCGTGCACGTTGCGACCGAACACGTAGCGCACCAACGCGCGCGTGCGGGTGACGATGACGGGATACCTGCTGCTATCGAGTTCGAGGCCGACTCCCAGCGACGTGAGGTCGTTGAAACCCAGCACCCCGGCGCTGTCGCCGAAGTAGTGCGAGTAAGCGGCTTCGAGCACATAGCGGACTGGCCGGTCCAGCGCGTGCCAGCCGGTGGGCGCGCGCCAGCGTGTCCATAGGCTCACTTGCTGGGCCGTGGCCGAGCCCTGAACGGCCTGCGATGAACCGCCGAAACTGCGCAGGTAAATATCTGTCGCCCGCAATTCCGCGTCGATTTCGTAGTTTTCGCGGTAGTGCTCGTAGTCGAGCATCAGGGAGCCGCCATAGCCGTAGGCATTGAGCGAGCCATTCTCGAGGAACTGCAGGTTGCTGTCGGTGACGTGATTGAACAGCGTCTGCCCGACCTTCAGGTCACTCGACACGCGCCCGATCGTACCGTTCAGGATCGGACGGAATGCCAGTTCGTCCGTGATGCGGAAATCCCAGCCCAGGCCGACCGTGCCGCTGAAGGTGTTCCACTTGGTGGGCACCGCACGCTGCTGGGCGCCATCCGTGGCAATGAAAACCGGATCGTAGCGGCTGTAGGCGAGCGTGCCCTCCATGTACAACGGAAACGACCTGCTGAGCGTGAAGCCGCCGCCGAATTGCGTCTGCCCGAAGCCGGGATTACCGGTCAGGCCGTTATTGACCGACAGGTTGCTGGTCGTGACGTCCGGGACCGTCGTGTAGCTCATGATCGCGAGCACAGCGTCCGCGTGCTGCTTTACATTGCCGCCGATCACGGTATTGCTCGACAATTGCCCCGGCACGACCTGCGCTTGCGACGGGCAGGACAGCAGGCTCAAAGGCAGAGCGGCACCCGCGCCCCATGCGCGAAGTGACCAACGCTTCCGAAGTGCCGGCATAGTCAAACAACCTCGCCATTTGTCGACGACCAGATTGCAGGCTGACTTGCAGGCTCACTTGCACGCTCACCCACGGCGTATCCAACGAGCATCATGCACTCCTGTCAGTCGGCCAATTGTGTTCGTCTTCCGCGAAGTCGCGATTCCGCTGCACTGAAACAGGTGCACGCAGTCGATGCGACTCCGGCGGGCGTTGCGCCGCTCACAGCACCTGGAAGGTCTGCGCTAGTATGTATAGAAATACCTGAAGTGAAGTTGTACGGCAATACGGGCATATCTTCAGTCGCTTGCCTTGGCGCTCGGGCAAGGGACACCACCCACTTCCCCACGGAGCATCGTTATGTCCACCCATTCGGTCCCGAACGACAAACCCGTCAAGATCCCCGGCCCGGACCATCCGATCACGATCGAGCAGCACCGCGCGCGCGTGATCGTGATGGCTGGCGGCCAGGTGATCGCCGATACACACGATGCGTTGACGCTGCGCGAGGCCCGCTATCCGGCCGTGCTGTACATCCCCCGCAACGACGTGGACATGACCCGGCTCGAACGCACGGCGCACGCGACTTATTGTCCATACAAAGGCGAATGCGCCTACTTCTCGATTCCATCGGCCGGCGAGCGCGGCACCAACGCGGTGTGGACCTACGAGCACCCTTACGACGCCGTCGCGTCGATCCGCGAACACCTCGCGTTCTACCCCGACCGCGTGGATTCCATCACGCAGGAGCCGGCCGCTCATTAGGCGGACTCGCGCGGATTATTTGCCCGGCAATCCGGCACGGCTTGGCGGTCCCTGTTCCGCCACGCCCTCGCGGCATTTGACCACCGACCGACGAAACGGCACGGACTGCGATAACCCGTGCCGTTTTTTATGCTTGACGACTCGCGCGGATCACGCGCGGAATCGAAGCCGATTCACAGCGCCCGCGCGTCGAACGGATCACACCGACCTAAACAAGACCTTAAGACTTCAGTATCGCCAAATAAAAAAACCAAGGTCACGTAAATGACTTTTTTTACGGTTCAAATTCGTCCCGCTTTACCCAAATTCGTTGTCAAGCAAAGGACGAGACATGAAACCGATTACGAAATGGAAGCGTAAGCAAAGCGCAATGTGCGCCGCCGTCGCACTGCTCGCCGGGCTGTCCTCGGCAGTCGCGACCGCCGGCGACGATCACGATCACGACCGCGATCACGATCGCGATCGCGCGTCGGTCAAGCATGTGCTGCTGATCAGCTTCGATGGTCTGCATGAGCAGGACGTCGCGCGTTGCATCGGCGCGAACACCTGCCCCAATCTGGCGCTGCTCGCGAAGTCAGGCACCACGTACACGAACGCGCATACACCGGGACTGTCGGATTCGTTTCCGGGCCTCGCCGCACTCGTGACCGGCGGCTCGCCGAAGTCCGCGGGCCTGTTCTACGACGTCTCCTACGACCGCACGCTCTATGCGCCGTCCGATACCAGTTGCACGGGCCCGACCGGCTGGAATGTCGTGTTCGATGAAACGACCGGCATCGACGGCGAGAACGGCGGCGCGCTGATCCATCTCGACGGCGGCGGCGCGTTCAATCCGCAGGCGATTCCGCATGCGCTCGTCAATGGCGTCTGCACGCCCGTCTATCCGCACAACTATCTGAAGACCAACACGGTCTTCGAAGTGATCAAGGGCAACGTGAACGGCGCGCGCACCGCGTGGGCCGATAAACACGCGTGGGGCTACGACTGGCTCAACGGACCGTCCGGCACGGGTGTCGACGATCTTGCGCGCACCGAAATCAATTCGATCGATCCGGATACCAATAGCAACTATCTCGACACGTACACGCACACGGAGAAGTTCGACAACTACCATGTGCAATCGCTGATCCATGAAATCGATGGCAAGGATTCGACCGGTCAAAAGAACGTCGCGGTGCCGACGGTGTTCGGCGCCAACTTCCAGACGCTGAGCGTCGCGCAGAAGGCCACGGTCGCGTCGGGCGGCGGCTATCTGGATGCGAGTTTCACGCCGGGTCCGCAGGTGGCCGGTGCGATCGCGTATATCGACGACGCGTTGGGACGCATCGTGTCCGAACTGAAGCAACGCAATCTCTATTCGTCGACGGCGATCATCGTGACCGCGAAGCATGGCCAGTCGCCGACCGATCATTCGAAGCTGGTGAAGAACGGCGATACGCTGACCAAGCTGCTAGAAGCCAACAACTATCTGGATTCGGGCGGCGCTTTTGGGCAAAACGCTACGACGAGCGGCAACCTGAACGATGGCACCGGGCTCGTCGGCACCGGCATGGTGCAGACCGACGACGTCGGTCTGATCTGGCTGCGCGATCAAAGCCAGACGGCCGCGGTCGTGAAGACGCTGAAAGACAATCTGAGCTGCAACGCGCCGGGGATTTGCGCGGACGGTCCGCAGGCGTACATCCTGTCCGGCCCGCAACTGGCGAACCGGTTCGGCGATCCGTCGCGCGGCCGCACGCCCGACATCATCGTTCAGCCGAACCTGGGCGTCATCTATACGTCGAGCAAGTCGAAGGACGAGGAGCATGGCGGCAACGCGCCCGACGACAGCCATCTCGGTCTCGTGATGTACGTGCCTCATGCGCATCATGCCGGGAAGGTCAACGACGAGCGAGTGCTGACCACGCAGGTCGCGCCGACGATCTTGCGTCTGCTCGATCTGAAGCCTGAACTGCTGCATTCGGTCGCGATTGAAGGAACGCGTCCGCTGCCGGAGTTCGATCGCGAAGACTGAGTGCTTACCGTAGTCGACGTATTCGAGTAGTGAGCTGCGCCGCGATCGGTGTTGGAACGATCGTGGCGCGGTCGTTTTTTGCCGGGGTCCAGCCGCGCGGACCTCGCGCGCCGGCGCGTGCGAGAATGGGAGCCGCCTGATTTTCGCCAAACAGGCGTGCGTCGATCGCCTGACAAGGAGCCGCGCTGCCATGAACAACATTGCTCTCGGATGCGTAGCGGTGTTGGGGCTGCTGTTATTCGGCCTCGGCTTGTCGGTATCGATGCTGCGTTTTCGCGAACGTACCACTGCGGGCTGCGCCGATGATCCTGCCGACCTGTTGCACAAGCTGGTTCGGGCGCATGGCAACACAGCGGAATACGCGCCGTTTCTGGCGGTGCTATTTCTCTTTCTGGGCGCGAGATCGCCGTCCACGGTGACGGTGTCGCTGATGGTCATCGCGACCTTGTGCCGGTGCTTGCTCGTCGTAGGGCTTGTCGCGTTTCCGACGATGGCGAAGCCCAACCCTTTGCGCTTCGTCGGTGCGATTGGGACTTATGGCACAGGGATTGCATTGTGTTTGGCGTTGATGCGCTGAGGCGCCGTGCTGCGGATCGCCGGCGCGCTCTACCTGATCTGGCTCGGCATCAAGATGATCGTGACCGCGCGGCGGCCATTGTCCGCAGGCGTCGGCAGCGCCGCGTCCGGCTGGGCCGCGACGAAGAAAGGCTATTTCGTCAGCATGACGAATCCGAAATCCATCGCGTTCTACGGCAGCATCTTCGCGTTGATGGTGCCCGCGCATGCACCGTTGTGGCTCGATATCGCGGTCGTGGCGCTGTCGATCGGCATGTCGTGCGCGTGGTACTGCGCGATGGCGTTGCTTGGATCGCATCCGGCGGTTCGGCGCACGCTGATTCGCCGCAAGGCCGTGCTCGATACCGTAGCGGGTGCGTTGCCGGTCGGAGTCGGCGGGCGGATGTTGGTGGGGCGTTGAACAGCTACGGGCGCACGAAGTGATGCCGCGTTCGAACGGTCAGGCGGAATCGGCTTGCGGCGCACCGCCGCGAATCACGAGTTCCATAAACCCTGTCTGCGGATCGTGCTCCCGCGCGAACGAATAGCCCGGAACCGACACGAGCAACAACTCGACGGTCGTGCGCACCATGCACCCGCGCGCCACATGACCGCCGAACACCTGCCCGCGTGCATCAGCGATCGACATGTGCAGATGAGCGCCATCGGGCGAGACGGAGCCTGCGAGGGTCAATATTTCGAGGTCGCCGCGAATTTCCGTTGGCGCTTGCGCGCCAGCGAATCTCAATGCCGCAACGTGAAGACTGCCGATGCCCTGGACGACGAAGGCCGCTTGCAGCTCGGGTTGACGAAGCGCGTCTTCGATGGCGACGCGAAGGTCGTCGCCGGGCGAGAGCCGGAGGGGATGTGCTTGCATGCCTGGGCCGTTTGAAACGCGGTGGACGCAGGGACTTTGCGTGGATGAGGAAGTATCTCACAGGCACTTGTACGCGAGCGGCCCGCCGCAATCAAAGGCCCGCAGCCAGTTCGTCGCGCCAACTCGTAATCGGGCGCCGGCTCACGCTTTTGCTAGTCCCTTTCAACACTTCGAATTCTGTGCTTCCGTCGGTTCGCGTGAACCGGATATCGAATATCTGCGCGCCTACCTTGAGGTTTCGCAAGGTCAGCGTGTCGATCCAGGGAGACAGCACCGGGTCGACGTACAGTTGCCTGCGCGGCGCGTCGGGCTGAAGACCCAGGATCGCATACACGAGCGAAAAAATCGATCCCGCGGCCCATGCCTGCGGCACATTTGCGCCCATGTACTGCACCGGAAAGCTCGCCTCCGTGCGCTGGAGGCCTGCAAATAGCTCGGGTAACTGGTTCAGCGCGAAATAGCCGCCTGCATCGCAGATGTCTTTCGCGATCCGTCCTGCCTCGTCCGCAAAACCATAACGCTTGAACCCTTCGGCGATGAGTCCGTTGTCATGCGGCCACACGGCGCCCTTCTGATAAGAATGCGGATTGAAGGCCGGATGTTTCGACGACAGTGTGCGCACGCCCCACCCGCTATACATGTCCGGCTTCATGAGTCTTTGCACTACTCGGCTCGCGCGCTCGGGCGGAACGATTCCCGACCACAGACAGTGGCCCGGATTGGAGGCGATGCTCATCACCCGTTGCTTGTCGCCATCCAGGCATAGTGCGTAGAAACCGGTGCGTTCGTCCCAGAACGCGTCATTGAATCGCTCGTACAAGTCGGCGGCTTTCGCGCGCAGCCTGGATGCACGGCGCTTCTCATCGAGCAGGTCGTAGACCGCGGCCATACGGAGCCATGCGTCATACACGTAGCCTTGCAGCTCGCAGAGCGCCTTCGGTCCTTTGACGAGCATGCCGTCGGGGTACACCACGGCATCACCGGCATCTTTCCAGCTGTGGTTTTTCAGGCCGTTCGTCGAACGCGTCTCGTACTCCTGGAACCCGTCGCCGTCACGATCGCCATAGTTGTCGATCCATTTCAGGCACCGTTCGGCATTGGGCAGATGACGGATCAGCAATTCACGGTCGCCGGTGCAACACCATGCGGTATGGAGCACGATCAGATACAAAGCCGTCGCGTCCGCGGTTCCGTAGTACGGCGTATGAGGAACGAGTCCAAGCTTCGCCAGCTCGCCCCGACGCAGCTCGTGCATGATTTTGCCCGGCTCGCCGTCACGAAAGTCGTCACGCTTCGTGGCTTGTCGTGCGCCGAGCGCTGCAAGCGTGCCGCGCGCGAACCCCGAGTAAATCAGCGCCGTCTGCAGCGAGGTGATCAGACTGTCACGTCCGAACAGCGCGACAAACCACGGCAAGCCCGCTGCGGGAATCATCAGACGCCTGCCATTGACGTGCTCCGGCACCCGCAACGCCGCGACATCATCGGTCGCCTGACGAAACAGACGGTTGAAGGTTTCGTTGCTGCACTCGAGCGACGGAATCGCGCGTTTCCATTGTGCGAGCCGCTTTCCTTCGGGCGACAGTTCGCCGGCCGCGCCGCAGCGCTGCGGCGCGCGGACGGCCCGGCCGTCATCGTCGATGTCGTACTTCAAGCAACAATGCCAACGCGCGCCGGGTCGCAAGCTCACACCAAATGTGATGCGGCCGTTTGCATAAGCGCCTCGCGTGTGGCTATCGTGCACGCTCAGACTGATGCCACGGCCAAAGTGCCCGTTCTGGTAACTGGTCTTCAGGTGTTGCGTGTGCTCATTCCAGGTGGTGACGACACGACCGCGACGAACCACATGCCCGGCCCTGACTTCGAAGATGTCCGCGAAATCGCTACGCACCGCGATCTCTAGATTGAACGACACCGTATGCAGGCCGTGATTGGTCATGTCGATGTCCTCGTGGACTCCACCACCGACATGACGGGTCAGTATCAGGCTGACCGTATGTTCCTCGATGAGCCCGTCCTCGCTGTCGAGCGAACGATTCGCGAGACACGCCCGCATCAAAAAGGACTGCAGCGCTCCCGAGCTGAGCAGATCCCAGGGCTCGCCATTGGCGAAGATCGTCCAGTTGCTGATAAGACGCGTGTCCTGGAAATACAGCCCCTTGCGCGACCCGCTGATGATCTGCCCGTCCGGCTGCGTGAGCAGGACCGTATGCCCCTGATGGATGGCAATCTGCGGCGGGCCAATCCTTACCTCGAGCGACATGTCAGTGTCCCTCTAAACGACCAGGCGAAATTGCGCATTGCGCTCAGGCTTCCACATGGATGTTTCGAAACCTTCATGTGAATTGAGACAGCAACACTCGCGCCGCCTTCACTCAGGAAAGGTACGGGGTGCACCCGCGCGTGTTCGGGACCGCGTTATGCTGCCGGCCTCCATTCAAATCGGAGAGGTGGTGGTTGCCTTGCTCATCACCGTTGTCGGTGTAACGATCGCAGACGATCGGGCTCGTCGTGCTCGACCGGAAACGCCGCGCGTAAATCGGGGCTATGGAGGAGGTGGGAAGTGGGATATCAGCGCACATCAAAGTCTGCGACAAAAATTCCCGCTGAACCCCATTCCACCGTCGCACTACGCGCTACCAAATATCACAGAGTTTGACGCAACCGGTTGTCGCCGCAAATCCAATCGATTTTCGGAACACAATGTCTGCTCGAAACCCGCAGCTCAATGGTCCGCTTCGCCAGTGCGCCGACCGACCGCCAACCGCTGCAGTGCGCGGTTGCTCAGGTAGTCGCATGTTCGAAAGCATCTTGCGCCGCTGTATCGAGGAGCGGTCTGCGCGCCGGGCTCGGGGGCCAGCTATCGCCCCACTCAGCCGGTATGCGCCGAATTTGCGCGACAGTGAAGCAGTTGCCGGAGGATGACCCAGCGCGTGACGACGAACCCGAGCGCCGCGGTGTACACGGCTTTCAGAATAACGAATCCGGCAAAAGAAAGCCCGGCGCACCCTAGCAAAAGGAACGTCGCGGACATGAGTGCGGTGATCACGGCGGCGGCAACAACACCGATCACCAGCCCGAAAGACCAGGCTTTGCTTGGCAAATGCGCGAGCACGCCGCTCTCCGCGAAGACCGTGTCGCTCCCTGTGAGCCGACCGGCGCGAAACTCCCCGCGCGCCGCCGGTGTGACAAACAGGGATACCAGCAGCGACAGCACGATGGACGTCACTGCGATATCGATGATGATGCCACTGTCGCCGAAGAGCGGCACGAATGCCATCCGCCGATTGCCGAGCCACGTAATAGCCGGGTTCAGCACGGCATTAATGACGGCGCAGGCCGCGCCTTGTGCGCGGATATAGGATTGGACAGGCTGCATCATCTTTCCACGCAGGTTAAAGCCGTCCTTGGCGCTGAGCTGAGCCGAATCCAGCTGCCTGGTCCAGGCCGTTTTCCATGCTAGCGGTCAGGAGTATACTGCTCCCAAATTCGCGGCAGAGGAATGCTGAACATGAGTTGCGATTTTGAAGCATTGTTTGGCGAGATAGTGGGGAGAGGAGCGCAAGCCACGGTGTATGCGAAGGGAGAGCACGCGGTAAAACTGTATCGCGAAGGTTATCCAAAGAGGAACGTCTTCAGCGAAGCGTACATCATGGCGAATCTGGAGCTCGTGAATTTCCCCGGGCCGATGATTTACGAAATACTCCTCGTAGACGGGCGATATGGTTTACGCATGGACCGGGTAAAAGGCGAAGTGATGTCGGAGGAGTTCCGCGATCCGGCGCGCCGCGATCCGGTGCGATGTAAAGACACGCTGGATGTTCTTGTGGCTCTCCAGTGCCGCTTGCAAAAGTATGACAAGACTGGGTGGATGCCGGATCTCAAACAGCGTTTTCACGACGACTTGGTGATTAACGACAGGCTTTCCGCTGATCTCAAGAAAAACCTCCAGGGGGTTCTGGGCGGTCTGCCGGACGGTCAGGCGTTATGTCACTGCGATTTTCATGCGGGCAACGTTTTTTTTGACGGCGCGAAGTACACGGTTATCGATCTGCTCCAGGTCAGCAGGGGCGATCCGGCGGCGGATGCCGCTTGCTCGTATGTAGCGTGGAGTTTTACCGGTACGGAAATCGCCGAATACTATCTGAACAGGTATTGCGGTGAATCAGGGATTTCCGAGAAAAGCGTTCGGCAGTGGCTCAGGGTGTATGCTGGAACGCTGTTGGGACAAGTGCCTGAAAAATTTACACCGGTTATAGAACGGTTCATCGCGGGTTCGTGATGGCGCGCAGCTGTACCCCGAATCGTTTCGCTTTCGGGTCTACCTGTAGAGACCAGTGGCATGAGCCTGCGCGCAGGATATACAAGCGGTCGTAAGTCATCCCACTTCACGGATATCCACAGACATCACATATTAATCGGCTTCGCGCCTGCCACATTAACCTGCGTGTGCCTTGCGGGCGCAACGTGCGTCCTGCGCGAAAGGCCGACGGCGGAACACCGTGCTGTTGACCACGAGGTCGCGGGCGCACTCAGAAAGGTACTCAGCACTGCCGCACCCAGTACTTCACGCAGCGGCGCGCGAGCCGGGCCATAACACGCCACGGCGAAGACGAGGCCCGACTGGTTCGACACGGATTCCTTCACTGTCGTCCCGCTGTCCAACCTGGCTACATTGATCGTGAAAGTCGATGCTCGCTGTTCCTGCGGGCACGCGCCATCGTACCCGTCCTGCCGTGCAGCGATCGGTCAATCTGACGGTAGAAAGAACCAACCCGACAACGATCCGCAGCGACACCCCTTCCGCCTAGTGCATTTGCAGGGCTGGCATCGCGTAACGGATGACCGCAGAGCAAACCATAGCGGCCCATGGCCGGCGATCGACCCAGTGACCGTTTTCGCCGAATTCTGTGCGTAGCTGGTCCGTCAGGTTTCGGAGGCAACAACCGGCCATTCGACTCGCGACAATCACCTGAACGCCAATAAAGCCAGGTCGCGCAGGCTGGGCTTCCATTCGTCGATGTGCTGTTCGGCCGGCATCAAACTGAGTTTTTTACAGCCATCCTCTCGGCCATCCACGCTTTCAGCGCCTTCACACCTGGTTGAAGCTCGTCCGCATCGGGGTGTACGAGATAGTATCCCTCGCACAACGGCAACGCTTTTCCAAACGGCTCCACAAGCGAACCCGCAGCAAGCTCGCCTTCCACCAGAATCGCACTGGTCAGGACGACCCCTTGCGCACGCACCGCGGCGTCGATCGCCATCAACGACTGGTCGAACTCAATGCCGACGATCGCCTCGATCTGCTCATCGGCAAGATTGCTGAATCGTGTCAACCACGCCCTCCAGTGAGGATGCAGCGTGTTGTGAAGCAGCGTCGCGGACTGGAGGTCTTCGGGCCGCTTCAATCTTAACTTGGCGGTCCGCCAAATGCCGGACCCAAATTGCAAAAATTGAGGTGTATGCCTCCTGCGACGATTCGCGGAACTGCCGTTCAGGGGCGCGCTGACCATCGAGCCAAGAAACAAATGTTTTCTCTGGCTCCTGAACCCCGTTGGCAAGCCTATCCTCTTGGCGCAATCGATCTCCACTTTTTATCGGGTTACCAGGTAAAGAATAAGTCGTCGCGGGTCCTGAAGGCGAGCAAAACGCTGGTTCGCTGCGTAAAAGCAAGGATCACTTTTGAAACATACTAGATAAGAGAGAAAAATTATCGTTAGGCCCGACTGACTTAATTGTTCTCCGACTGACTTAATTGTTTCCCTTCAGAGCACCGATAGTGAGATATCTGCGCACATCAAAGTCTGCGACAAAAGTCCGCTCCTAGGCCCACTCCACCGTCGCACGACGCGCCACTAAATATCTTCAAAGTTTGCGGCAACTAGCTGTCGCCCTCGAGCCAACGGATTCTCGGAAACACAATGTCTGCGAGAAGCCCGCGGCTCAACGGCCTCCAGACTGAATTAAAAAGGGGGTGCATCAAAAATATGTTGCACCGCAATCAGGCAGGAATCGGGCATCAAGCTTGGGCGTCGCAGCCCATGGCCCATGGGAATCCCAGCAGGTGGGGGTGGATCGAGCGAACCGGATGGACTGCAAAGACGAAAGGCCCGGGTAAGGTTGACGGAGAATCGTCCCGGAAATCCAGCGCCGGCAACTATCACCCTGATCCGTCATCGGGCCTTCGCGGACGCCATTTCGCCGTCGCTCGTCAAGCTACGTCGCTGCTGTCCGGCCGTCCGACAGGTTGGTCGCATCTAGGGATTTTCTCCGGACAGGCAGCACCGGAAAAAATGGCCGCCGGCGCATTTGTGTTTTTTGAGACAAAAGGTGGCTTCAATACCCATCCCCCGCTTGCTATCCTGCCGCTTCGAAGAGATGCCCGGCGGTGTCGGGCACGAAGATAGCTATTGCCTTTTGAGAAAGCAACGAATTCGATCTCTTTGCTCTTTCGTATAGCTTCTACGGCTCAGGCCAGCAAGATGAACAGCTTCTTCCCAATTTTTCAGCCTTCCGCTCGCGGCCAGCGTAGCAAGCCACGAAATAACCCTTTCAAGGTAGTCTTGTCTCGGCTCTGTCAATTCCCGCAGCAGGGCAGAAGTAGACTTTCTGGCTTTAGCTGTAGTTACGGGCAATGCTGCAGTTCCGACAATCTTGGCAGTAGTCGCCCGAACAGGCGGATCCATCTGAATTACTGCGCTCTTGGCTTCGCGAATCCTGTTGTGAATTGATTCCTTTCCTGCGGCATCATAGGACCCACCAGAACGCCATGACCGATGCTTACGATTAAACGTGAGCAACCATGCCCGGTCCCTCTGACGCAAGGTTCTATACACACCGGGATTGCTTTGACAAGCTGAGGTTATGCGACTCTCCGAGGGAGCCCTCTCCACCAAACGGCGCCACGTTGAGCGTAGTTTCCCCACTTCTGCCAGCGGCATCGTTTCAACACGCCGGACATATCCCTCCTTACGCGCCCAACCCAACGCAGTCGACTTCGGTATATTCAATTTCCGTCCGCTGCTTATGTAAGTATCACCTCGCGCCAGCAAGGTACAGAATCGCCGCATGTATCGTGGCCCATAAGCGAACGGCGTCAGGCGCATCAAACCACGTTGTGGTTCGTCTTTAGCTCGATAAGAAATCCCACAGGAACATACAACCTTCCACCCGCCTGATCTCCTCAGTCCCCCAGCAAATTTATAACCATCGCCGCTTCTATGCAGAACCCCGGTGCATTCAGGTAGCTCAGAATTGGAGGGAATTATATGCTCGCCCTGACGGCTGTGCGCTTCCTGGCCTTTCCCGTCGGCATGAATCGCCGGCACCAACGAACCTGGCGATTTACAGCAGTAGTCAAGAAATGAATCCGCCGCGACAAACATAAACGGGTGAGGAAATTGTGAAGCACTTGCACATCCCGAAATATTGTGGGACCATGTTGTAATCTTCTGCGCGTCCATGCCGGTTAAGTGACAAAATTCTGGGCCGAAATATCTTAACCAGTTCCTAATAAGCGCCGCCTTAGTTATCGTGCCATCGGGACGCAAAAATCCCAATCTTATCAATAGCTCACGATATGTTTTTGCCTGCCGGCATGAGTGGCCGGTCATCCTTTGTTGTGCGCTCCTTGTAGCGACGTCAACGATAGCATCTCTTTCCAATGACGACACCTGTTTAAGCACTGCCTCATCCGAATTTCGCCTTAAACTTGATACCGTGGGATCTAACGAATTTTTGGAAAATTGCTGACCTGTCGCTTTCAATATGCTCGAATGAAGAGAGCAGCAATACACTCCCGATAACTGGTGATCAATTTTCCAAAACGGAGTAATATTTTTACTTCGCCATTCACTCAAGCATTCTTCGCAGTATCGTAATTTTCTAACGACCTCACGCGATAAACCGCCGTTATATTTCATCACCTCCTTCCCGCTATCGGGAGGAGCAAGTAGTTTAAGCAGCAGACTATCTGTCAAAAAGTTTGATGCCATCATAGTAACGTATTGAAATTCTGTATGGCGTCTAATTATGGCCTCCCCATCCATACCCCAGTAGGCACCTGTCTGTTCAGCGAAGTAAGACATGGCGCTGGGAAGGCGAGTGCCTGGCGAACAGGCATAGCCGAAAAGCAACCGCCTTAGAACTACTGTAGAACTGAGACCCATATACTCTGCGTAGCGTCCAATGCTGCTTTCAAGGGTTTCGCCTTCATTAGGCGGAAACAGTGCGATAGCCATTGCATCTCTCCCTATCAGTGCCACTCAATACAGGAACGTCACGCCCGCAGAACGCCGGCCCAAGCTTCCTCGCTCTCGGAGCTCCTGCCGGTTTCAACAACTTCCGTCACCAGAGCTCTGCACTTGGGGAATTCGGCGCGTTGGTGCCGATTTTTCCCCAGGGTGTGACCCACAATTCGAGTTCGTACGACTGTCACATTCCTAAGGCCAAGGTTGTCCCGGTAGGACAGTGAGCCTTCAGGCTTGCGACAGCCAATTTCATCACTGACATCCCGGTTACGGGATGATCTTCTCCGTGGATTTCGGTTCGGAGCTCTTAAGCGAGTCTGCGGGCCCCTTTTTTATAAAGTAGCGGCGTGCTGCTTCATTGCTCAGATCTTGCGAGGAAGCCGCAGGATATTCCCGTTGAACAGTGTCGACAAGCGACGACGCCTGTTCCTGCGGTACTCCAAGCAGCATGAGGCGTGACACGGCATGAATCGCCGACTCATTTTTCTCATGCTCCATCGCGGCCTGGTAGTAACCGTATCGTCTCGCCTCCGTCTCCATGGACTCCACGACGTCGTGCAATGTATCGCCCAGCAAGTCGTCGTATTCAATCATCCGCGCCCTGTTACCGGAGCGGATTGCATCGAGCATCGGCCTCAGCGAAGCCATCTTTTCATCGAACACTTCGCGGAAAATCTTTCCAGATAACCTCTCAGCTCCAGTGTAGATTGCGGCGTACTGAGCCAACTGGAACAGAGGAACGGCTACGCCGGGAAGACCTTGTGTAAGGACCTTCAAATATTTCCGCACGCTCTCCGACAAGTCAGCTGCATTAGCAAGCCACTGGTACTTCTGCAGTTGATTGCAGAACCGGCGCCAGTCGTCGTCGTTCGTTATTCCGTTCCAGTTAGTCACACCATGACTGCTAATACGCCGCGCGGGACGTAACGTCTTACGGAAGAGCTGGGCGGCCTTCGGTGTTCCGCTGACGATAACGGGTATCCCGACCACATTGGTGAGATTGACAAAGAAGTCGAAAAGAGGGTCGTTCTTCGCGACTGCATGCAAAGCATTCTGCATCTCGTCAAGAACGATGAGACCAGTTTGATGAAGACGGGTAATGCGATGAAGCTTGTTTGCGTAATCCGCCAGCGTAGCCCTGTTGCCGACCTCCTTCATATAGTCGGTCCCAAGCAGGTCGTCAAAGGTCAATATAAGAAGTTTGAGTGTGTCTTTAAGGCTGGCACTCCGTGGGCAGTCTATTTTTATCCAGACAACCTGATTGACGCCGTATTCTTTGTGATGAATCACTTTCGGTAACAACCTTAGCGCAGAATACAATATTGTGCTCTTGCCGCCCCCCGATTGACCGAATAATCCAAAGCAATAAGCATGGGACCTTTGGTGCGGATATACGGCCACGAGTTTCCCATCACAATTCTCCCTATACCGTTCCCCAATGCCTTGAGCAACATTGCCCTGAATATTTTGATTGACGTAGTGCTGGCGAATGATGAGCTGTGTAGTGTTTACCACTTCGAGATGAGCAGGAAACGCCACGACAAGATTAGAAAGGCGTCCTATTGCGTGCAATCGGTATTCCTCATTTCGCGTCTTCTCACTTTCATTAATGACGACAGGCACGTCGATCGCCCTTAGGAGCTCTGTGTTATTCCAGATCGGCCCCAGGGCAGAAATCAGCTGATTGCTCCTGTACTCCGGGAGCAATCTGTCACCTTTGTAGTACACCGCCTCCACCGCCTCAACGCATTGCCTGACAGGCTCAAGTACGCGCGATCCTGCATCAGACACTTGTTTCTTATCCAAATCCTTGATAGCCATCTTGCCCTCCTATTCACCGATTGTCGCAAGCAACTTGCGGGCGCGCCGTTCACGAAGCTCCTTCGTGGTCATCCGGCTCGGATCGTCCAGCGCGATACTGCTCTTGTTCCCTGACTTCTCATAAGCGTCTCCTTCATCGTCATATGTCTCTGGTGGCTCCACATTCGTGCGGCCCTCCTCTTGCTGAATGTTATTCAGCGAGTTCTTGAGCGACGCCCGTTTCCTGCGTTCCCCCGATTTTTTCCTGCCATCCAGCCGTTTAGCCCCCGCCTGGACGGACCGCTCCATCTGGCGCATTTCGTCCATATCACTTATGTCTGGGCGCGTCATACCGGCTTCTTCCAAGGCCCGTGAAGTTTTCGAGCTGGCGTTCTCGGCGATCTTCGCGATGTTGTAGTCCGTCATCGCGCGGTCCGGCTCAGCAGCTTCCTTAGTCATGCCTTGATTTGTAGCGTCCAGCTCGTTGTAGAGCGACTGTTCCTGGTAAGTTATCCCGCGAAGTGGGTCGATTTCATGATCGGAAATTGGGCAGGAGATCGGCTCGCCCAATCCAAAGAGCTGGATGGCGCTGTTGTCAGCGGAGTCGTATCCGATTTCGACCATCGACTCGGTTTTCTGGCCTCGGAACATGGACTGACGTTCGAGGAGCGAAAGCGTTGGACAAGCGTAATGCAGCCCGTTGTGGCAAATTCCCTTACCATCTATTGGGACTGTCGATGTCGGCATAACCTTCGCCCGAAAATCGGCCACATCGACGTGTCTCCCACACCCATTTATCTCCGTGCCGTACGCCCAGAGATTTAGGGGTGTCGGAGCAAGTCCGCGTTCAACCATCTCCGGGGGTGTGGGATAGCCACGGATGATCCGGTTGTTGTAGTTCAGCACCGCATAGCAGACGACCCGCCTGAACTCCTGAATGTCGAGCGGCGCGTCATATGCGGGGTGTTCAACACCACGTTCGAATGATCCTTTTTCGACAATCCCCGGAACGAGCGCGTTCCAGATGGCCGGGATGATTCCAAATCGCCGCTCCATTATGCTTCGAAGGTCCGGACGATAAGCCGGCGCATTCGATACCTCTACGCGAAAATACGTGATGAGGGGATGTGCCTTATGAACGCTGCTGACCTCTCCCTGGTCGGCATAAACGATTTCGCACATGCGACTTGCGTCCCATTGGCTCTCTTCGATGTATATATCCAGCGATCGGCAAAAAGCGACCTTTGGACTGATTGCATTGGCAAGGGCCATCATCGCCCCGTCCCAGCACGGTGGGTCGAACGTGAGATAGAACCCGACGACCATTGCCGAGTAGTCGTCGACTACGAGATAGAGAACCGGCCTGCCGATAACCTTGGTCCGCAAGACTTGACCCACGAGGTAAATATCTGCGATCGTCGCGTCAATGTGGAAACGCTCGCCGGGCCCTCTCGACGTTCGAAGTCGGCCAGTCAGTGGGCGCTCGTGAAGCAGATATTGTCTGCCAACCTTATGGATGCGTCGTTCCTCATAGGTGTAGTTTTGATAGATGTAGTATTGCAGCTGTCTTGCTGTCAAAACGATACGACCCTTGAGTGTCAGTTCGAGCATTTCCCCCTTGTCGTTGTAGACCACCCTATCACGTAGAAAGGTCGACCGTATCCAGCTTAAGGCCTGCTCGAGCGTCTTCTGTGATCTCGTTCCTTTCGAGTACGCGAAAGAAGCATAGTAGTCAGCTGCCAGCGCCAGCAACCGCAGCACTTCCTTCCCCCGGGCTGAGGCCTTCATTTTCCTGCGTTTTGGTGTCGACCCACCTGCTTTTTTCCACTGCCGCGGATTCCCTTTTCCGCCGCACCGGTCGTAATCATCAGAGGCCGCCGCCGGCGTCATTCCCTGCTGCCAAAAGCGCCTAAGCGTTCTATAAGAAGTGTCTTCCGATATGCCCGCAACTGCGCAATATCGCAAAATTCTTGTCCTGCGTGTTTCCTTGTGAAGCAACTCTTCAAACTGATCTCCGTAGATCGAAGGCGAAGGCTGCGTTCCGTCATCATCGAACGGGAGGTCGAAGGTCAACAGTCCCGTGATGATCTGCCAGCCTCTTGACTTGGTCGGATCATCGGCAGTTTCCTGGAATTTTTCAGACCTCCGCGACGGGGAGAAAGCCAGTACACGCCTCCGCTCGGACACATTACCTGGGTGCTTCGGCAGTTTTTCGAGCGCGAGTTCAGGCTCGACATTCGTGGACAGTCGCAGCAGCAGATCGTCCGTTCTAAGCTTAAACGGTAATGCCCTTCGGCAGGATGCCGACTTCGCCTTATGCTCGATGTCGATCAGATGGGTCCATCTAGAGCTCTTGCCAGTTTTCAACACAATATAGATGCGGTCGCCGGCGCGCTCTTTTAGCACCTCACCAACGGCGACCGTGCATGGACACGTCGATTGCACTTGCATTCGAGCCTCCTTTAAGATGACCGTCCTAACGTTCTTTCTTTGTCGGGTTTTGGCCGCCAGATTTCTTCGAGGCGTAAGTTCAGAGGGTCAAGAACGGTGAGGTCAAACGCCAACAGTTTGGCGCCGGCGAGTTGCCGGAAGGCGCGTACGCCGGAACCTGCAGCAAGGGCAAATGTCCGGTCAATGAGTCTGCATGCCTCGATGACACGCATCCCTTTCTGCCGTCGGACGAGGCGAAGGAACTCGTGCTGCGCCACTATTTCGCCGTCAGACAGTTTCCGCTTGTACGTGTCGTTGTACGCCCGGAAGATCCAGGCCAAATTTTTGGAACACGATGCATGCATGCCGTTGGCCCGGACCACCGAGTACGAGGCTCCATCGGCTTCCCAGGTCTTCTGTTCGATCCGTTGCGAACGCGTCAGCCTGCCTTCAGTTCGTCGGCTATAGGACTTTACGGACTTCGCCTCGCGGTTATGGAGCGCCCCTCGTTCCGTGACGTAAACAAGGTCGGTGCTAAGCACCGCTGCGTAACCAATCCGCGGATAGATCGGATGAGGTACATCAATTGATGCAGCCGCTCGTTGCGTTTTATCGCGGTCAAGAGCAACATGTTCGTAGATAACCTTTACGTCATTGCGGTACCAACCTGCGAGAAATTCCGCGTGCTGCGCCTCGGACATTAAGTGCAACTCCCCAAGCGCCGCCTTCTCGCAAAACAACCGTGTTTTGATTCCGGACCCTCGCATTTCCCCCGTATGCCGCCACCGGTAGTGAAACCCTTTGCTGTTTGCGTTGTCCTGTTCCTTGAGCTTGCGTACCAGCGTTGACTTTTCGTTTTTTAACGTTTTCTTCGTCATTTGAGCCTCCAGCACGAGAAGCGCCGGATGCCGTGCTAAGAAGCATCCGGCGCAGAGTTGGAAAGACAGCCTCTCGCTGTGGACCACTGGTGTGACGAAGCAGCACCGATCAGGCGCTGCTTTGCCCCTATGGGACCAGCGATCTTGTGGACCAGACGATCACCGCAAACGACGCTCTTGCAACAATCGGCCAATTGCAAAATCGTTGCGGTATGCGGCGGTACATGCGACCCGCCGCGCTGCCTCCCAAGCAAGGGCTGAAGAGTCCATAAGAGCATCAATTCGTGCCGGGTCGACATTCAGTTTCTTCGGTCCCGAATGGTCCGCGGGGATGCTAATCGTCGGACGCAAAGGCTCACTGACGGCGTAAGTAGCCACGGGCTTCTTTCGATTCGCGTCACGAGTTTTGGGAGGCTTCTCAGCGTTCGAGCTGGAGGACGCGGATGCGCTCCCCCGGGGTTCGAAGGAGAGCTCCTTCAGCTTGAGTCCGAGGCTCACTAGGACAAACTTGAGCAGCTTAGCCTGCGTTCGACAAGGATCAACCGCGCAGATGATCAAGCTTCCACGAGCGACGATAATTGCAATCAGGACCGCCGCCCGGATTAGGTGCTGACAATCCTCATCGGGGGCATCCAGCGCGATGACCTCTGCTTGCCTAAAGGGTTCTCCCGTCGCCAATCTCTCCAACGCGGCGTCAAGGCTCACTGACACGGTGTTTCTAAGCAGGCAGTGCCCATGGGCAATCAGCCGATAACGAGGTGAGATGCACGCGACATGGTTCGCCAAACTGTCCAACTCCAATAGGCGATCCCCTGACCGCGCGCCGTTGAACATGAGAACCTCGGTTGGAACGTCATCGCGACATTCAACGGGAGGGCTGGCGCGGCGGAAGTCGTCTACGGCAGTTGCAGGCTGCTGCAGGACTGCAAATTGCCGATCGAGCAGCCTGGAATAATCCGGCGACCCTCTCCGCAGCCCTGCAGGGCTTCCTCGGCCGACAATGGCCTGATCGTGCACTTGCGGGCAATCATTAGACGAAAGCATATCCCTTCTCCTTCGGAGAATGGTTGACAAATCGCCTCGTCCGCGCGACCATAAGCGCTGCAACCAAGCAGTACATGGCTCGCTGTCCGGGGCCGACAATAGCGGATGCCCCGTCCCGACGGGGCATCCGTTTCTCTTTGTGCGGGAGCTTTTTGGCCGCACCTATCCCTTCCGCGCGTTGCGTAACAATCGGACATAGACGTCCGGGTCACCGAGTCGCCGGAAAGCAATCTCTCGCTACATACCTCCTTTCGCACTTGCGAGTCGGCGGTCGAAAATCTGCCGCTGGCTCACATGTTTTGCGTCGTCACAGTTTCATCGGACCCACCGCTTTGCCGCTACCGCTGGTGGAGATGAAAGCGTTGGAACTGAGGCGTCCGCGAGTCGATCTTCCATCCGAGCGACCGACCACAATCCCAAGCAGAATGCAGAAGAGCACATCTTTTTCAAAGCTACAAGAGGTAAATTTCGTCGGTGGATTAAGGTGCGTTAAGACGTATGAGATTTATTCGTCATAGCGTGGAGTTCTTAAGCTACTCTCCGATTGGCAAGTAGGCCCGATTCTCATATCGCATGATATTTTCATGCTATATGTTCCAAAGACGCAATTTCACGCGCGGCCGTGCGGGCTTGTAATTTTCGATACGATGTGAGAATGGTGATAGAAGCCAATTTCTGATGGATGATTGCCGTCGCGGCAATACTCTTCGTACATTCCTTATTTCTCGATAGACTATGACTTGGCATCCTCGTGACGTTCATTTTAATAGTTTGTTATCCTTATCAGTTAAGGACTTTCTGGACATCGGCGAGTTCTATGCCATATGTTAGGGTGGAAACGTGTGCACCGTCCTGACCGGGCCGCAACAATTGGCTTGCAGCCAGCGCCAGCAGACAAGATCTATTGAAGCTTAATCGGCCCACGCGACGTGAGGGCATTTTCAGCGTAGACGGACACTGCATTTTCAGGAGCAGGGGAGACATGCACTAGGACATCGTATGGGGACTCCTGCGAGAAAAACTCACAGAAGCGGTCTGCTAGCGGTCCGACTCTCAAAGCACTTTTTCTTGCACTGAGCATCAGAATGATGCGCCGCAACGTAAATGTTCCTCGCCTTGCGCCCTAAAATCTAGTGCTATTGACGCATTGCACAAATATTTCCGTACTCTCGGCAGGAATGGGAAACGCACGCCTTCTGCCGTTGGCACGGCCGCATTATTCGGGACCTGACGGACGAGGTACGGGCGCAAATTCGACCTTTCGGGACGCTCGGTGATAATGCGCCGTATGGCGGTTGCAGGTCACTTTGAAGCCATTGGCGATCAGTGCTGGCGAATGTGATTTTTCGCAACATGCGAATGATCGCTCGCGTCCGGAACGCATCTCAGCATGCGATCAAGGCATCTGAATCGGGTCGCTTTTCAGTGACCCCATCGGAACGATGGAATTCGTTTGTCGCACGCTGGGTTCCGCTCGCCATCCATCGACCGACGGTGCCCACGAAACGCCCGGGCTCTACCCGTCCACCGGGTTGCGTCTCCGTGCTCTGCAGTCCAATAATGAGGCGATCCTCATCTCGCGGAGGAACAAGTGGCTCATCTGCCATATGGAACTCGTGGGGTACGAGATACAACGAAAAACTCGGGTCCGACTAAGAAGAACGCGCGCGATTCGGCCAATGCTGACGCTCGTGTGTCGACGCCGACATGCGTGCTTACGGGCGCTCACCGGCCGTTCGCCGAGACGGGGCTACGAACGGTTCAACGAATGCGTACTGTCGACCCACTCCGGTCAGATTGCCTTCTCGAAACCGGTCAGTCAGCTGAATTCAGTTTTTGCGAACCGGCGTGCCCCTAAGCAGCCGTTGGCGACTTCTCCCGATCGGCCAACTGCGGCCGATCGTCGATTCCGCAGACTGGCGATTTGAAAGACTGGTTTGCAGCTCAGACCTGACACCGGACACAGATCATACTTTCACCCAAGAGGAGCAAACGAAAAGTCGCGAACAATTCAACGACATTTAAGTCGCTACATCCCGACGGCGCGCCGGCGCACGCCCAACAATCCGTCGTTCTTCGCTACCAAATTGTCGGGCGCTGATCGCTCACCGCGGCTGTAACGATCCGGGCTTCAAAGCCCCAACTCGCTCAGTCCCGGATGATCGTCCGGTCGACGGCCCAAGGGCCAGTGATACTTGCGCTCGGATTCCTTGATCGGCATATCGTTGATGCACGCATAGCGGCGTTGCATGAGACCATCCTCGCCGAACTCCCAGTTCTCATTGCCGTAGGAGCGGAACCAGTTGCCCGAGTCGTCGTGCCATTCGTAGGCGTAGCGCACGGCAATGCGATTGCCGCCGAACGCCCACAGTTCCTTGATCAGACGATACTCGTGCTCCTTCTTCCACTTGCGCTCGAGGAACGCCTGCGCTTCCGCTCGATTGTTCGCGAACTCTGCGCGATTGCGCCATTTCGTGTCGAGCGAATAGGCGAGCGCGACCTTGGCGGCATCGCGCGAATTCCAGCCGTCTTCCGCGAGACGGACTTTCTCGATGGCCGTCTCCAGCGTGAACGGGGGAAGCGGCGGGCGAATTGCTGCGGGTGAAGTCATTTCGGATCTCCGTGTGGGGTACAGCGCGTTGCTGGTGCTCGACGTGGAGCGCGGCCTCGGCATCGTGCAACCCGAGAGGGCAAGGCCGCCCGAAGCAAGCGCGGCACCGGTGCTCAGTAAGAATTTTCGTCTTTGCATCATTGGATTCAGAACGGCTTGGTCGGCAGATACTTGCCGTTGAGCGTGATGACGGCACGCTCGCCGCCTTCCGGGTCCGGCACCTTCTGGATATCAAGTTTGAAGTTGATCGCGCTGATGATGCCGTCGCCGAATTTCTCGTGAACCAGCGCCTTCAACGTCGAGCCGTACACCTGCACCATTTCGTAGAAGCGGTAGACGGTGGGATCGGTCGGCACGCCACCCGGAATGCTGCCACGCACGGGAATGGTTTGCAGCAGGCGAACGGCGTCGTCGTCGAGCCCGAGGCGTTCGGCGACGAGCTTCGCCGCATTCTCCGGCAGCGCATGCTGACCGAGTAGCGCGGCTGTCGTGTATGCGAGGCTCAAGCCCGTGCCTTCGTTGATGGCTTCGAAGGTGAGGTTCTTGCGCACCTTCGCGTCGACGATCGTTTCCGTCAATGCTTCGCGTGCCTTCGGTGTGACTTGCGATTGGGTCATGATGTTGCTCCTTGGGTAAAAATCAACCTGGTGAGATCGACAGTCGGTGTGACAAGCCGGGAATCAGAGCGCAGCCACGCACTCGGCGGGCGTCGCGGTGACATCGGGATGCGCAGCGAGCGGCACGAACTGGCGGGTCGCGGCGTCGAGCGCGTCGATCGAGCCGGATTCGATGTCGTAGACCCATCCGTGCAAATTTAGGCGGCCTTGCGCGAGTCCCAGTGCAACTGAGGGGTGGGTCTTGAGGTTGTCGAGCTGGGCGATGACGTTCTCGCGCACCATCGAGTCGACGCGCTCGCGCTCGCCCGCATGTTCACGCGCCTCGTTGACGAGCCTCGCCGAGTCGGCATAGCGCAGCCAGTTCGCGACAGCGGGCATATGGTCGAGGCACTTGCACGTCGCGACGGCCGTCATCGCGCCGCAGTCCGAGTGGCCGCATATCACCACATCCGTCACGCCGAGCGCGGCCACCGCATATTCGACCGTTGCCGACACACCGCCGGGCTCAGGACCGAACGAAGGCACGATGTTGCCGGCATTGCGGATCACGAACAGATCGCCCGGTTCGCGCTGCGTGACCAGTTCGGGAACCATGCGACTATCGGAACAGGAAATGAACAGTGTGCGCGGCGTCTGACTGGTGGCCAGCTTGCGGAACAACTCCCTGCGCGCGGGCATGATGTCCCGCTGAAACTTCAGAAAACCGTCGATGATCTCTTGCATGGTCTGCTCCATTCAATCTGGCGTTCGTTGCCGTGTCGCTCAAGTGCGATGCGTTGAACAGAGAATGAACCTGTTCCGTCATAGTGTCCAAGACGGGTTTATGATGCGCACCATAGGCAACACCAATAGTTATTCGAGGACGAGGAATTCGCCATGCTGTTGCGTCATATCCGTTATTTCCTGGCTGTCGCGGAACACTGCAATTTCACGCGCGCCGCCGAGGCGCTGCACGTTTCGCAGCCCACGCTGTCGCAGCAGATACGGCAACTGGAAGAGACGCTGCGCACGCAGCTGCTAGACCGTTCGGGGCGGAACGTGCAACTTACGGATGCGGGCGCGGCGTGGATGCGCTATGCGAAGCTCGCGCTACAGGATCTGGATGCGGGCGTGCGGGCGATACATGACGTCGGCGAACTGAGCCGCGGCAATCTGCGCCTTGCCGTGACGCCGACCTTCACGGCGTATCTCGTGGGGCCCGTGATCGATCGTTTTTACGGCCTGCATCCCGGCATCGCGATCGACATTCAGGAAATCACGCAGGATCAGATCGAAGCGCAGCTCGCCGACGACAGGCTCGACGCCGGCATCGCGTTCGAGCCCGTCCACACTGCGGAAGTCGAAAGCGAGCCGTTGTTTCGCGAGACGCTGAGCCTCGTCGTCGGCGGCGGCCATGCGCGCGCGACGCGCCGCAAGCCGCTGTCCGTGCAGGACTTCGCCAACGAACGGCTGGTGCTGCTTAACAAGGCGTTCGCGACGCGGCGTTACATCGACGAATACTGCACGCAGAACCGGATTCTCCCGCAGGTTGCCATCGAGGTCAGTTCGATCAGTGCGATCGTCGAAATCGTGCGGCGCGGGCAGCTCGCAACCGTACTGCCCGACGGCATCGCGCGCGAGCATACCGAGCTGCACCCCGTGCTGCTCGACCCGCCGCTGCCGACGCGCACGGCCGTGCTGCTGCAACGCAAGGACGCGTATCGGACGGCAGCGAGCAGGGCCTTCGTCCAGGTGTTGATGGAATTGACGGAGAACTTCCGACGCTAATGGAGATCGCGGCGCGCGACGCGCGAAGCGAAGAGATCGACACGTAACGCGCTCTCCGTTAGGACCGACACCTACGCCGCTTCGCACAACCCGCGCCGGTGGTGTGGGCATCGCAAAGCTTCAGCTGAAGAGCATGACTGTGCGGTGAGACGGTGAGGAGTGGGCGCTCGACTTCGGCCAGGAACTGGATTGTGGTTTACGCGGCGTTGAAGACAGCCGGGGTTGGCACTAAGCAACTCGAGCACCGGGCCTAGATTCGGCAATCGCGGGACGGAAGCTAGCAACGGCGCATTCCGAGAAGTCTGCAGTCTGGTCAGAAAACGGGCTTCTCAACCCATCGCCAGAACTATTTGCCTATCCTATAGAGAACATAGGATATCGGTCTTAGACCCTATAGCCGGATTGATGCATTCTTGCTCCATCGTCACTGTTTCTTTGGAGAGAATCATGAAATCTCGCTTCCTTGCGGTACTCGTTATCGCTGCATCTGTCACCAGCCCCGTTTTCGCAGGCACTGACACATCCGGATTGACTCGCGCCCAGGTTCACGCGGAACTCGCGCAACTGCGTGCCGTGGGCTACGACCAGTCTCGTGGAGAAGACCCCAACTACCCCGCCGAGATTCAGGCGGCCGAAGCACGCCTGGCAGCGCAACGCGGGGATGCGAGCTATGGCGGTGTCGCCGAGGCAGGCTCCTCGTCAGCGGGTGTTCCCAAGACTGCCCGTCACCTCGACAACGACGGCATGCAGCCAATCTATTTCGGCCAATAATGGTCCAACGGCACTGCGGATACTAGACGCCACGCGATCTGAAGTATCGCGCAAGTCCTGGCACGTCCGCGTGCTTCATTCTCGCCAGGTAACGATTCGCTCGCTAGTTTGCCTAGCGAACGAGCCGAACCCGGGCAATCGCGTCGCCCATCGGATATAGACCGGTCTACATCATATGAAGGTCGGTACTTCACGGAGACTGTCATGAGCCACTCACATTACGAAGTCGCTGTCCTTCATCAAGCTCTGCAGTCGGACGAGTCAAACTTAGCCACATGGCGCTGGTACAGCGATCTGGTCGACCACCAACGACTCGCGCTACGCCTCAAAGAAGACCAGTGGGTCGTCGCGATTGACGGCAGCGACTTTGCGTGCGCCGAGGGCCTGTACGCGGCGGTGCGTTGGGCGCACATCATGACGCACTCTGGCGGTTACATCACCTTTGCGGCGTAAGCGAGCGAAGTCCGCCATGTACACGGGCTAATCGCCAGATCGAGCGATCAAGGACTCGCAGCACAGCTCTTATCCAACCTTCGGCCCGGTCTCGGGTCATCCACTAACCACTGAGGTAATACCATGTCGACTAATACTGAAATCCGTCCGCCGCTCCCTCCTTTCACACGCGAATCTGCCGTCGAGAAAGTGCGCCTGGCCGAGGATGGCTGGAACACCCGCGACGCTGCCAAAGTGTCCCTCGCATATAGCCTGGATACTCGCTGGCGCAACCGTGCTGAATTCGCAAACGGCCGCAATGAAGCCCGAGGGTTCCTTGAGCGCAAATGGTCGAAGGAGCACGAGTATCGTCTCATCAAGGAGCTGTGGGCGTTCACTGGTAACAGGATCGCCGTGCGTTACGCCTACGAATGGCGTGACGACTCTGGTAACTGGTTCCGGTCCTATGGCAACGAGAACTGGGAGTTCCGCGAGGACGGTCTGATGGTGAGTCGCTACGCTTGCATCAACGATTTGCCAATCAAGGAAGAAGAGCGGAAGTTCCATTGGCCGCTCGGCCGCCGTCCGGATGATCATCCCGGCTTGTCAGATCTCGGCCTCTAGTAGCCAGGCTGATCGTGTCGCTTCGATTGGATGCACTCGGGGGAAGCAAAGGCAAAGGTGAGACAGCTTCGGGGACGGCCTCCCGAAGCTCGCAATGAAGGAGCAACCCCGCCCCCGCTTGGGGGTTCCTGGTCGTCTCGCTGGGCGGCGAAAATTATCTTGACCGGCCATGCTGCTTGACGCTGTCTATCTCGCTGTCCTTCTCACCTAGTCCGCCCTCAAGCGATTGCTGCCCTTGCTTCTGGAATCCTCTGGGCGTCCTCGTGTGGATACCGGCGCGGGCTGAACGGCGTCCTGTTTGCATTGGAAACAGAGATTCCTGATGCGATGAGCCTCCGCAAGAACTAGTCTTCGGCAGCGGATGGCTTGTTGGCGCAGGCCGTGCAAGTGGTTATCAGGCCGGATGACCGCTCATAGACCCAATTCGCTCTCTCAACTCGAATCCAGGGGATGACCGGGAAGGGTCGGGCTGCGTCAGTCCGCTCCCGAAACTCGTCGCCCGAAAACGGTCACTGAATTCAGCGGCCCGTAAGCGGCCAGTCGGCAGTGCGTACTCCCGACCCTCAGCCGCCGTTCCGCCTCATCTAGCCAGAACGGCGGCTTCCGAGGGCACAACCGCCACTCGCGGGCAGAGTTAGTGCCGACCGAGCACCCGCCATCTCGGTGCAGGCTCATCGAGGCGCTTCCCGTCTGCAGGATGCTTCGGGAACCCGCTGGAATCGTCCACTGGCTCCAATGGAGGAGGTGCTCACCACCGGGCCGAAACTAGAACGTGTGTCGAACGCCGACCGTAAAGGTGTTGCCGGTGGGGCGAGCGCTCAGCTTGTCGTAGGTGTAAATCGCGTAGATGTCTGTGCGCTTCGAGAGAAAGTGGTCATAGCCGAGAGACGCCGTATTGCGGAAGCCGTTGGTCGCAGGGGTCGGTCCCGACCGTTGCGTCCGCGCCCACTCGGCGAGCAGGAAATCGGCCGGTGTGAATGGGATGGAGAAACCCGCCTGGTACGTGTGGCTGCCTGTAGGCGTACTCACGTCACTTGTCATCGCCCACGCGCCATAAAGCGTCACGACCTTGAAGTCGTACGCTGCGCCCGCGAGGTAGGCGTATTGTGCGCCCACCGGCCCGGCTGCGGTGTACCGTACGCGCTGACCGGATAGCACTGCCGTGAGGCCGTGACCTTGATAATTCAGGTGAACGCCGAGGTTACTGACGCCGGGCGACCCCGCGACGCCACCGAGGCCATAAATCACCGTTGCGCCGAAACCTTTGAAGTCTGGCGTTGTGTACTTGGCGGTGTTATTCCACACCGTATCGCCGATAATCGTGCCGCCATAATTGGTCACGAATGTCTGAAGGACGAGCGGAGAAAAGACAGTCGACGAACTGAACGGATTGATGAGGGATTCGGCCGTATAGGTCGGATTTCTGTGGCGCCCGAACGTCAACTGACCGAAGTCGCCTTGAAAGCCCACGTACGCATTGCGTGAAAAGAACGGGTCTGTGGCATTGCGGCCCTGCGCGCCGTTTTGAGGCTGGAAGAAGCTCTCCAAGGCGAAGATCGCGCTAACGCCGCCGCCCAGATCTTCCTTGCCGCGGATTCCCCAGAATGAAGTGGTCAATCCGCCGCTGCCCATAAGTACCGTGGATTGCGGCGTGTCACTACGTTTGACACTGCCGACATAGGTGCCGACGATCCCATACAGTTGGACTTGGGAACCACTATCTGCGCGGGCGCTGACAGAGGTCAATGCGAGGCCCGAGCTTAGCATCGCTGCTACGCCAAGTGTGCCTGCAACGTTCCGTATCGAAGCGCGGGCCATGACCCGTTGTGCCTTTTTCATCTCGGCTGTCTCCATTCATCTTTTTATATGCGACCTCCACCGACATCCGATCAGGACTACGAACGGAAGGTCTGGGAGCGTTGTCGCTATCTGGCGAACCTGTCGCGCTGAAATTAAAGGTGTTGCGAGCCCGGAGGCTCCTTCCCTTGAGTCAATATCAGGAGAAGGAGCGACAAGGGATGCGAGCGGTTACGGGGAGATCTCTTCGAGCGCGCGATTGGTCGTCTCCACCATTCGCGAAGCCACGAAGAAGCCCACTGCGCTGACCACAGCGAACAGGATGAATACCGCAGCGATACCTTTCCCTGTTAATACGACGCCGACGATCGCGGGTGCGGCAGCAGAAGCGGCTCGCAGCCAGGACGTCGCGAGGCCCGTACCGATCGCGCGCATCCGGGTCGGATAGATTTCAGGGGTGTAGAGGTACAGCAGTACGGTTGTGGTCGCCATGACCGCGTAGGCCGACGATCCCAGGAACATCACGGACCACGCGCTGCCAGCGCCATGAATGCCCAGCACGGCGAGCAGAATGCCGCTGATGATGAAACAGGCCATTGCCCAGCGGCGGCGCCCGACACGATCAATCAACAACGCGCAGGCAAGCACCCCACACGTGCTCAGGACGTTCGAGATGGACGCCATGTGAAGCGACTCTTGCAGCGGCAGATGGTAGACAGTCTTGTAGAGGCTGGGCAGCCAGTTGTTGATGCCGTTCGCGACAAAGTAAGAGGTCGCCCAAAGTAACCACACTATGATGGTGCGCCCACGGTAGAACGGCGAGAAAAGTTCCTTCCACGATCCCTTCTGCTTAGACTGCAGGCCGTTCAAAAGGCTCACCACGCGCTCGTCAACCTCGGCCTTCTGCGTCTGCGTATCGAGGTTGCGCTTGGGCGTGCTGGCCTCCAGGCGCTCGATGATTCCTTCCGCCTTATCAAAGCGTCCCTTTGAGATAAGCCAGCGTGGCGATTCGGGGAGACGCGCAATCAGGAAGGCGACAATGATGCCCGGAATGCCACCCACGAGGAACATATACTCCCAACCGAAGCGTGGGACGATGAACGCACCCAACTGCGCGGCTGCAAGCAGACCCAGCGGGAAAATGAGTTCGTACAGGATAAAGAAGCGTCCTCGGCCATGCGCTTGCGACAGCTCGTTGATATACGTGGCCGCGACGGGCACTTCTCCGCCCACGCCGATGCCTTGCAGAAAACGCATCAAGAACAGCATGTGGAAGCTGCCGGTGAAGGCGCAGACGATGCTCATGGCTGACATCACACCTACCGTCACGGTCGCACTCGGTACGCGACCGATACGCTCAGCAAGCCAGCCGAACACCAACGCACCCACGACCTGGCCGAGATAGCCGGCGGCGATCAGCACGCCGATCTGGCCGGGAGAAAGATGCCAGAGACCCACCAGAACCGGCAGGACAAAAGCAAGCGAGAGCGCATCGAATGCGTCAAAGAGGGTCGCGCTGCCCATGATGATCCGGGCCTTCGTGTGCCACCGACAGAACGGTACGTTCTCGATCCGGAACAGCAAATTCGCCGCACGCAACCGCTCGCGCGTGGTGCGCGTTGCGCTCTCGGATTGACCAACGCCGACGCCATAAGCGGTCAAAGGGGTGTTCATGCTGTCTCCTGAAAAGCTGCATTTTATGGGCCCTCAGATTTCTTCTTGTCTTGAAGCACTGGTCGCGTTTCCCTATGGTTGTGTCGCGACTTCGGAGCTTTCTTGGTCGTTTACCGATCCTGTTGTGGGCGACGCGCGAAACGAGGCTTCGCGCGTCGCCGTTACCGCTCGACATCGATAGCGAAGCCGGGCGCCGCTCCACTACCGCAATGACGCTTTCAGTGCGCCGCTTTGTCGTCAGTCGACGAGGCCCGCCGAGCGAAGCGCGTCTGCGATTTCCACGTCGGCACCTTCGGCGAGCGGCATCAACGGCGAGCGCACCGTAGCGTGCTCGAGGATGCCGCGCGCCACCAGACCGTGCTTGAGTGCGACGGTGCCTTCCATGTGCGAGCCGCGGTGGTACACATTGCGTGTCACGGGCAGCAGGCGATCATGGATAGCGCGAGCGGCCTTGTAGTCTTTCGCCTTGCCCGCTTTGATCAGCTCAATCAGCGGTTCGGGGGCCAGGCCACCGTAGCCGACCAGCGCACCATCGACGTCAAACATCGTGTGGAGCAAATACTCGTCGTGGCAGGTGAGGATTTGCAGTTCCGGACGCTCGCGACGGATGACGGGGATTTCCGTGTCCCAGCGGCGCATGTTGCGCACGCCGTTCTTCATTGCGAAGACGCCAGGCTGTGCTGCGATGTCCAGTTGCGTGTCCAGGTTGTAGGTTGCCTTGGTGGCATCCGGGTACTGAAACAGGATGAGCGGCAGGCCGCTACCTTCGTAAATGGCGCGGTAGCGATCTTGCGGCGCCCCCTTCTGGTAGCCAAAGCGCAACCAGCCGTGCGACGGGTACACAAGACCTGCCGACGCGCCTGCCTCTACAGCGCGCTTCGCCTCTTCCACCGCCACTTCGGTGCCTTCCAGCGTGATACCGGCGATGACCGGGATCTTGCCGTCTACCGACTTGACGAAGCTTTGAATGACCTCAGCCTGTTCTTTCTGCGTGAGGAACGTGCCTTCGCCAGCGTGGCCAAGAACAGTCAGACCTTTCACGCCCTCGATACTGCCAAGCCAGGAACCCAGCCGTTGAATTGCTGCATGGTCCACTGCTCCATCACGGGTAAAGGGGGTAACAGGTGCCGGGACCAAACCGCGCAGATCGATTGCCTTCATGACGCCTCCAAATATGAGCTTTTCGGCTCCTCTTTCCGCAGAGGAGAGCCCGCTGGTTCTTTCGCTTCAGGCTGGAAACAACGGTGCATGCGTTGCAGTGTAGGGAGGAGCGGCCCATGCGAGAACTGCTGAAAGGGACATTTCAGCTATACTGATTTGGTATATCTCGATTGGAGGCCAGCGATGGACTACGCTGCCTGGAAGCTATTCATCGACGCGGCTGAGTTGGGGAGCTTGAGCAAGGTTGCCAATGCTTATGAGACAAGTCAGCCACACATCAGCCGCCAGATCGTCGAGCTAGAGCGATACTGCGGCGGCCGCCTGTTTCAGCGGACGGGGCGCGGCGTTGTATTGACGGAGCTTGGGGCGCGAATTGCCCCGCGCGTCAGAACGTGGCTCGCCAGTACCGAACAATTGTCCAACGACATCCGGAGCACGGCGGGAGAGCCGATCGGGGTGGTCAGAATCGGGATACTGCCCTCAACCGCTCATCCCCTTGTCAGCACCCTTTACCATCGTCTCAGGGAGCGTTACCCCCTGGTGCAACTGCAGGTGCGCGAAGGTCAAGGAGCGTTGTTGGAAACGTGGTTGGAAAACGGCAGCGTTGATCTCGCAATCCTTTTCCGAAACAGTCCGACACCGAAAGACGGTGATGAGTATCTGGTTGAGGCCGCCACTTACCTTGTCGGGGCAAAGGGCGATCCTTTAACCGAGCAGCGTACGATCGCCTTTTCGAAGCTCAACGGAATTCCGCTGGTCTCTTTCTGCCGCCCCAATAGCTGGCGCGACCGCCTGGAACAAATCGCTGGTGAACATCGGGTAACCCTTAACTTCGCGGCAGAAGCCGACTCATTGAGCCTGCAAGGGCACATCGTGGCGGACGGCGGAATCTACGCGTTGCTCGGACCTTACGCGATCGCGAATCTCGAAAAGGAATGTCAGTTGCAAGCGTCGATGGTGGTCGATCCGCCAGTACCGCGGTTCATTGCGCTGGCTATGTCCCCACATGGCGAACTAACGCTGGCGTGCCGCACGGTGATGCAACTCACCAAGGAAATCGCGCGATCGCGAAATTTGTCCTCGGACCTTCGGCTGGGCATGTCTGCAGCCTTCCTGCGATCCATCTGAGAAGCTTCTGCGGGCGCACAGTTCTGCTTGTGGGTGGAAATTCACTTTTGTACGGATGAGGGTAAATACCTAGATTTTGGCACATATAATTCGTGCCTCTGAGAAGCCCGACTAACTAGCGCCAAAAAGTAGGTTTTGTGATGAAACAGATATTCGTTGCGGGTACGCTCGCCCTGCTTGCCTCAGCTCCCGTCGCTTCGTTCGCCCAAACTGACGCACCAGTTACGCGGGCACAAGTACGAGCCGAACTCGTTAAGCTCGAAAGAGCTGGATACAACCCGATCCCCGATGATGTGGACTATCCTGCCAGGCTGCAGAAGGCCGAAGCTCGATTGCAAGCTGAGCAACCGGCATCCCTGCGCCAGGCGGCGACTAAAATTGGCACCGAGCAACGATGACTTGTCCTTTTGCCCGCTAGCCGGCGGACCTCGTTATGGCTGGCCGATGCTGTAAGCCTCACGAACTGGCCCTTCTCCATCGGTGAACCCGTCTCTTCCGAAGCTTTCCCAAGCGGTCGACCTTTGGCTCGGCGTTCTTGAATGGGCGCGACAAGCAAAGTGGTCGACCCGCCGCGCTGCTTGACGCTGTCCACTTAAGGCCCTTCCACGCTTGAATGACGCTTGGCGGACCGGTACCTGCCGTTCAAATGTCCATGGAAAGAGAGTCTCGATTGTCTCTTCCTGGCCGGGTTAAGGCAGTGCCCTCCGCAATTTGCTGGCCGGATACCGGCCATTGAGCGAGGGCGAACGACACCTCGGCCACCCAAACTGGACGACGACCTCGACCGGCCGCTCATGGCCGTGTTGAGACGGTGCCATCCGCAACACTGCACGCTTCGGTCTACGCTCGACCTTTGCGGACTGTTTTGCGGAACGCATTCTGTCGCTCGGCCTCGGCCCGCCTGTGCGCGCTGTCGTCGACGACCGGAACGATCGCGCCGCGTTGAAGCGGCTCGACGCTTACGTGCGAAGCGCGTCGCTCAAGGCGAGAGGCGTCCAGGCGACGATAGCCAGCGAGCTGCCAATATGCACGCCCTAACTAGGCGGCAGCCGCGAACGCCAGCCACGACGCACGACATACGAGAGTTCGCGCAGCTCGATCAAGGCGCGGCCCGCAAATCGACGCGGCGCGACTCGCGTGCATGGCGAATATCGAGGCGATGAAGTTGCCGCGACTGGGGCACGCCGCGACGAGTTTCTGAACACGGGTTTGCCCTAGCGTGATTGATCCCTTCAAAAAACAACGGGATCCGGGTAGAGTTCCGGCGCCTTTCCAAACATTACACAACCACATAACCTGGGGGACCACAAATGATTCGAATCGCCAGCTCTTTGTTTGTTGCAGCCGCATGCGCTTACAAAATGTCAAGGAAGATAACGATGAAATCAGATTGCCTAGTTGGAGCTGGTGGTGTCTTGGCCGCTTGTTTCTTGTCCGGATGTGCGGCTCCGACAACATTCAGCGACGAATCAGTCCATATTTCGACATCCGAGACGTCCGTTCATTTTGTGAGGGACAGCATCTCCGGCGCCCCCGTTACTCCAACGGATATAGTCAATGCCGTGGCTTCAGCGGCAAATGCAAACACGCACTTCCCGCTTCGCACGGAATATAAGTATCAAACCACAAAATTTTACAATTTCGAAGGCTTGTATACAACGCAAACCGCCAATCATATGACAGCTTCATATGCGCGAGGCGACACAAGAGGCGCAGCAATCCAAACGCCTATACCGTCTGCGCGACTCCAATCGAAAGTTTCTTTTTCCGTCGACGTAGATAGCGTCGGGGAAAGTTCGGCCAAAATCAAAATTGGCCCCGAAGCAAGTGTGAGGCTTTGCACGGAGTATCCCGAGTTAGCTGCGACTCAAACGCTTGCAGCTGATTTGCGCAGCGCACTATCCAGTCCAGAGAATTTTATCATCCACCGTTCCGCGCCTGTTAGCGGAGAAATTAACGTTCCATTCAATTCAGAATCGACATACGCTAACTTTCTGAGAAAACTAGGAGCATATCAGTTTAGCAAAAACGAGCCTAAAGCCAGTGATATAGAGAAGTTTGCGGCATACAATCTTCAGGTTGGAACTAGAAAGGTGCCGCTTTATGTCAATGTGATGCCTTACAGAAATGGATCGAAGGTGCTGTATAAGATGAATGTTCCTTATGAGCTTCGCGGCAATGGAGTTCAAACGATTGGGCTGAATGATATTAATGAGGCGAAGAAGAAGATAGCGGCTGTGGCAAACGACTAAAGTTTTGAATGCTGGCCCCGCTCTTTGCGGGGCTAAAAAAGGGCGTTCTCCTTGACTGCCGCGATGTCGTTGGAGACACACTCACCGGCATCTTGACAGCTTCGAAACTCTCACCGACATTCGCACTTACTGTAGTAGCTACACTAGCGCAAGCCGGGACATCCTTAGCATTGAAAGCGCCAAAGACGATACGCACGACCACGGTCGTTACTGACGACACTGTTCCTGTAAGAAAGGCGCGATTCGCGTGACCACGATCGATGGCGACAGGGATCTCTCGACGTGCTACAAACCCGACCGACTTGAACAGCTGATAAGAGCGGCGCGCAGCTACGTCCGCCGTTGGCCGACTGCTGCCCGACGCGGTCGGCTGTAGTCGACCCATAGGCGACGCTCGCATCGCCGTTGTCTCAAAGTCGGCAATAGGAGGGTAAGCCGCCCCCTCGCACCGACGTGCGACCGCAGCGGTTGTCTGCGGCACAGAGGACTGGGGGTGATGCCGCAGTGCCGCTGCCCGTTGCTTCTAGACGTAAAAACAACGCGTCACCCCGCGGTCCACGACGTCTTGCAACGCGTGTACT